>JAQVYB010000011.1:19950-46358 GCA_028708815.1 Kiritimatiellia bacterium
GCGTGGGGTCGAAGCGGCTTTCGGCCCAGATCACGGCGGTGGCCAGGCGCGGATCCATGTGGTATTCCCGGCAGACCTCCACAATCATGCCGTCGTAGCGATGCAGCTTTTTCATATAGAAAACGAATCCGAGGGCCAGCACGAGAACGGCCAGAACAACGTTCCAGTAGAGAATACGCAAAAAGAGTTTTCCCGAAAGATGCATAATGAATAGTATTCTCAACCATTATGCCGGTATAATCAACGAAAAGATAAAGGAGGGGTGAAATGGAGTCTTACCGAAAAGAATTGTGGTTCAACACGCCCACGCGACGGGCCTATGTCAATATCACCCCCGAGGTGCAGGCCTGCCTGCGGGAAAGTGGTATTCGCGAAGGGCTGGCCCTGGTCAATGCCATGCACATTACCGCCAGCGTATTTATCAACGATGATGAGAGCGGCCTGCACCGTGATTTCGAGCGGTGGCTGGAGAAGCTCGCGCCGGAAAAGCCCTATTCGCAATACGATCACAACGGATTTGAGGACAATGGGGATGCGCATTTGAAGCGTACGATCATGGGGCGGGAAGTGGTTGTGGCGGTAACCGATGGCGCCCTGGACCTTGGGCCCTGGGAGCAGATCTTTTATGGTGAGATGGACGGCAAACGAAAAAAACGGGTGTTGGTGAAGATTATCGGCGAGTGAGTGATACGGCTCGCAGAAAACAAAACGGGGTTTTATTTTTCAGGAAAGAAGGGATATGCCGACGATTGTACAGGTTGCCGTAGAGCTTTCGCTGAATCGGGAGTTTGATTATCTGGTTCCGGAGGCGCTGCTCGAGCAGGTCCGGCTCGGTTCGCAGGTGCAGGTGCCGTTCGGACGACAGACCAAATACGGCTACGTGACCGGCTTCAAGGAGACGTCCGATTTCGAGAAACTGCGCTCGATCAAAAAGGTGATTGGCGGGGCGCCGCTGATTGGCGAAAAGGTGCTCGAGTTGGCGCGCTGGATGTCGGATTATTACATCACCCCGCTTGAAAAAACGCTGCAAACGCTGATTCCCGGCGCCGTGCGAAACAAGGATCGAAGTTTTCGCGAGCAGTTGATGGTACGGCCTGCCGCGCGCGCGGAAAAGGCGTCGGAGCGTGCCGCGTTGGCAAAGGCCTTCCCGCGCCGCTCCGAAGTGCTGGAAAGCCTGCTGGTAGAACAGGAGATGCTCCAGGCGGAGCTGATTCAGCAAACGCGCACCACGTCGGCCACACTGCGTGCCCTTGAAAAGGAAGGCTACATCACGATTGAGAAGGCCGTGGTGGGGCGGAATCCTCATGCGGGGAAACAGTTGCTTCCCACCGAACCGCTTCCGCTGATGCCGGAGCAGCAGGTGGCTTATGAGGGTATCTGCCGTGCCATGGATCGGGAAAAGCCCGGTGTGATGCTGTTGTACGGTGTGACCGGAAGCGGCAAGACGGAGGTGTATCTGCAGGCGCTGGCCCATGCGCTTGAGAAAGGGCAGGATGCCATCATCCTCGTGCCTGAAATATCCTTGACGCCACAGACCGTGGAGCGCTTCCGAAGTCGCTTCGGAGATCGTATTGCGGTGTTGCACAGCCATCTTTCGGATGGGGAGCGGCACGATGAATGGCATCGTTTGTATCGGGGTGATGCGCGCATTGCGATTGGCGCGCGGTCGGCGTTGTTTTCGCCGCTTCGTCATCTGGGTTTGATTGTGGTGGATGAGGAGCATGAGTCCAGTTACAAGCAGGATGAAGCGCCACGCTACAGCGCCCGGGATGTGGCGGTGATGCGCGGGCACATGGAGCACTGCGCCGTGGTGCTGGGCTCGGCCACGCCTTCGCTCGAGTCTTATCAGAACACGCGCAGCGGAAAATACGAGATGATGCGGTTGACGGTTCGGGCGGATCACCGGCCCATGCCGATTATGCAGGTGGTGGATATGCGCACGCAAGTGAGCGAGGAGGGCAAAACACCGGTGTTTTCGAGCGATTTGGTGAACGCCGTACGCGACCGGCTTGTCGGCGGCGAGCAGGTGATTCTCTTTTTGAATCGGCGGGGTTTTTCCACATCGTTGATTTGCCCGGCGTGTGGGTATGTGGCGATGTGCCCGGATTGCAGCGTTTCATTGACCTATCACAAGGCGGATCAGGAATTGAAGTGTCACCTGTGCGGACGGCAGGTGCCGGTGCCGGAGCGATGCCCGAATCCGGATTGCAGGGACCACCGGTTTAAATATGCGGGTTTCGGTACGCAGCGGATCGAGGAGATTGCCGGCAAGCTGTTTCCGCATGCCCGCATCAAGCGGATGGATTCGGATACGACGCGCCGAAAAGAGGCGTATGAGGAAATTCTCGGGGCGTTTCGTTCGGGCAAGATCGATATCCTGATCGGCACGCAAATGATTGCCAAGGGACTGCATTTTCCGAATGTCACGCTGGTGGGTGTGCTGAATGCAGACGTTTCGCTGCACATGCCGGATTTTCGGGCGGGAGAGAAAACCTTTCAGTTGCTGACGCAGGTGGCGGGTCGCGCCGGGCGCGGAGAAATTCCAGGCGAAGTGATCGTGCAGACCTTCACACCGGCCCATGCCGCGATTCAGGCGGCACGGCGGTTGGATTACGAGGGGTTTTCGGATCAGGAGTTGGCCTTTCGGGAGGAACTGGGCTATCCGCCGTTTCGTCGGATGGCCTGCATCACGGTGCGCGGGCCGGATGAGTGCGTGGTGAATGACGCTACGCGCACGCTGTTCGGCATTCTCGGGCGTCATGTGACGGCAGGCATGCGGCTTTCGGAGCCGTGTCCCGCTCCGATTGCCCGCATTAAAACACATTATCGGTATCAATTGATGTTGAGGGCCTCTTCCGTGCGCTCGCTGGGTCGAACGCTGCGGGCCGCGCTGGCGGAAATGAAATGGCCGAAGGAAGTTCAGCATAGTCTGGATATTGACCCGGTGTCGTTGTTGTAAAGTGTAAGCGGTCGGGGCAGGCTGATGGGGAAGCGGAAAGGGGGGTGAAACGGTGAAGCAGAGCGGCTGGATGAGCAGTGTGTTTCGAATGGCGTTGACGGCGCTTTGTTTCGCGGCGTTTCCGGTGCGGGGCATGGAGTGGGACGAGGTGACGGCGCCGACGTCGGGGAGCTGTCAATTGTGGGGTGATTCGGAAGAGGATCGCTATTGGTTTTGGGCGGTGGAGTGTCCGATTGAACCGGCGGTTTGGCGGATCAGTACGGTGGCGGGCGTGGATATTCCGATCGAGAATCTGCCCGAAGATAAAATACTGAACTGCCGCTATGGGCCGGTAACCCTGGATGAGCTGCTCGATCGGCTGGGTCTTTCCTATGGCCTGATCTACAAACGAAACATCACTGGTCAACTCCTGGCTTCCGAGGCGCTGCTTCTGGGATTTGGGCTTCCTCCCGAATGGGCGGCGCGGGTGCGCGAAATCCGCCGGTTGATCGGTAATTTGTATGATGACGACATCCGGTTTAACGCCGAGGAGGCCAAGTCGGCTCTTTATTCTCTTGGCGAAGAGGCGGTTCCTTTTCTCGAAGAGACGGTGCTGCATGGAGATTGTCAGGCGAAGAACATGGCGGGCATGATTCTGACGTGGATGGATGACTATACGAATCCGCCGCCCGCCGTGCTCGAGTATTATTTTGCAGCCCTCAGCGGCGAGGATACCCTCTATGGCCTCCCCTGTAATTACCCGGATAATGCCGCCTGGTCTGTTCGCTTTTTTGAGCGGCATCCGGAGCTGACCGAGCGTATCATTCCTCAATTGGTCGGGGGGCTTGGTTCATCGGACGGGCAAATGCGCCTTCTATCCGCCTACCTGCTTTCCATGAACAAGCACTGGGAATACGTGCCGCAGATGGCGCCTGTTTTTGCCATGCACCTCAAGGATAATCGATTGGGTGGTGATGCCGTGATATCGACGCATGCCTTGACGGCGATGGGGAACATGGCGCGCCCCTGGGTGCTCCCCCTGCTTGAAAGCGACGATGAACAGCAACGGAAGAGTGCGGCCCTGATCCTGTATCATATCGATAATCCCGCTGCGGAACCGAAGCGAAGCGACTTGAGTGATGCCGTGTATGATCCGGCTATTCAAACCCGCGAACTTCATATGTCCAATTGGAGCCCGGAGAATTTTCCCGATATACACGGAGGCTATCTCACGGAAACTCCGTAAGTTTCCGGAGGGTGAGCGTTCCCGCGAGCCGCTGCATCAAAAAAAAACTTCGGGGAAGCTAAAATTTCGTATTTTCCAGTAAAAAAGCGTGAAAATTCGTGGATAAAATGCATTTTCAACTACGAAGCACGCGAAAGGCCGCGAAAACGTCTTTGGATATGGAATAAAGAGAGGCTGGTTGAGATGTGGATGGTTGAAGGCAGGTTTATTCAGGGTCTGCGGCGCGTGGTCGGTTTGGCATGGTTGGCTTTGTGTGCGGTGGCGCTGCTTTGCGGTTGCGGGCGCATTGCGGCACCGGATGCCGTGCGGGAGGCGGATACCTTTTACGGCACCTCAACGCGGCTGCGGAGTATGGACCCGGTGCAGGCGGGCGACGTGTCTTCGATCCTGGCCGTGGCGCGCGTGTATGAAGGGTTGTACCGCTATGACTACAGCGCCCGCCCATACCGGTTGATTCCGCAGTTGGCCGAGGGAATGCCCGAGGTCTCGGGGGATGGGTGCGCGTATACGATTCGTCTGCGGGAGGGGATGCGCTTTCAGAATGATCCCTGCTTCACGAACACGGGTGGAAAGGGGCGGGCTCTGACGGCGGAGGACGTGTTGTATTCCATCAAGCGCGTGGCGGATGTGAAAACCGGTTCGAGCGGCTATTGGGCTTTTCGTGGAAAGATTCTCGGGCTGGATGCTTTTCGAGAACAGAGCACGTCGTCTGAGCCCACGGATTATGATGCCCCGGTCGAGGGGTTGCGTCTGCTGGATGAGCGGACGCTTCAGATTCGGATGGCGCAGCCTTATCCGCAGCTTCTTTGGATTCTGGCCATGCCCTATGCCTTCGCGGTGCCGCGTGAGGCGGTCCATTATTATGGCGATGAATTCCGCTCGCATCCGGTGGGAAGCGGTCCGTATCGGTTGATTTCGTGGGTGCGAAATTATCGTTTGGAATATGCCGCGAATCCGGACTGGCGCCCGGCGCCGGGGATTGCCGCTCAGGTGGAGGGGCGTCCGCAGCGCCTCGTGTACTACGTGATGGATGATTCCTCGACGCGTTGGCTGGCCTTTCTGAGTGGGCAGTTGGATCTGTATGCGGATATTGCGCGCGACAACTGGGATGTCATTTTTGCGGAGGATGGGAGCATCAATCCCATGCTGAAAGAGCGCGGCATTCGGGATCATCGGATATCCGGTTTGAATGTGTATTACATCGGTTTCAACATGAGCGATCCGGTGCTGGGGGGCAACAAGCCCCTGCGTCAGGCCCTTTCCTGTGCCTTTAATTCACGGGATTGGGTTGGTTTTTACCGCAACCGCATCATGCGGGCGACCGGTCCGATTCCGCCGGGTGTGGCCGGCTATGTGGAGGAGACGCCATATCCCTTTGACCTCGAACGCGCACGGGCCTTGCTGGTGGAGGCGGGCTATCCCGAGGGAATCGATCCGGCCACCGGTCAGCGGCTCATACTGACCCTGGAACTCGGGGCAACCGATTCCGAGATGCGCGAATCCACGGAATTATTCGTTGCCTTCATGGACCAGTTGGGCGTGGTGGTGCAGCCTTCCTACAACAACAAGCCGGCCTTGTTCAAAAAGGTGGAGAAGCGCCAGGCGCAGATGTTCCGCCTGAGTTGGTTTGCCGATTATCCGGACGGACAGAACTTCCTGCAGCTTTTTTACGGGCCGAACGAGTCGCCCGGCCCCAACCGCGTGAATTACAACAACAAGGCGTTTGATCGGTTGTACCGGCGGATTGCCGTGATGCAGGATTCGCCGGAGCGCACGGCGCTTTACGAGGAGATGGGGCGCATCATCATGGAGGACTGTCCGTGGATCTTCATGCACTATCCCGTGGACTACAGCCTTTCCAGGCAACGTCTCGAAGGGTACCTGCCGCATGATTTCCCGTATGGGATGGAATGCTTCTATCGGTTGACGGGGCCGTGATCCATGCCGCCCGCGGGCCGTCGGCTCTTCCGATGGGTTCGGGTGCCGGCTTATTCCACCTCATGGATGGTGGCGGCCTGAACGGCGGTTTCCACCGTTTCGGCAATCGGCATGGTGGATTCAATCCGCTGAATGGTGACGAGGCGGGGATGGGTCTGGGGGCCTCGAGCGACGAGCGAACAGCAATCTTTATAGGGCTCGACGGAGGCGGCGAACGTGCTGATTTTTTTGGCCAGGTCTATGATGTCGTTTTTGTTGGCCATGACGAGGGGACGGAATACCGGCAGGTCGCAGGCCTGATCGAAGGCGGAGAGATTTTCGAGGGTTTGTGAGGCGACCTGGCCGAGGTTGTCGCCGGTGACGAGTGCGGCGCATCGATTTTTCCGGGCGAGGGCGCAGGCGGTGCGTGCCATGAAGCGGCGAAAAAGAATGAGTTCGTATTCCTGCGGGATGGTTGAACCGAGGAGCATTTCTTCAAAGGGATGATAGGGGACGAGGATGAGGCGCGCGGAGCGTCCTTGAGGTGCGATGACGTCGCGGATAAGGCTGTAGATTTTGGAGTGGAGCACCTGTTCCGGGGAGGGATAGGTGTGAAAATGGAGATAATCGGTTGTGCAGCCGCGCTTCATGGTCATCCAGGCGGCGACGGGTGAGTCGATCCCGCCGGAGAAGAGGGTGAGTACGCGCCCGGATACGCCGAGCGGCAGGCCGGCCGGGCCCTGCACCGCCGGACCTTCCTGATAGATGCAGTTGTCTGAGACGCGGAATTTGATGAGTACGTCCGGGCAACCCAGGCAGACGGTGGCGTCGGTTTGTTCTTTGACGTAGCCCCCGACCTCGAATTGAATCTGCGAAGAAGTCATTGGAAAGCGCTTGTTGGAGCGTTTGGCACGCACGGCGAACGTGGCGCCGGGCGGGGCGGCACGGTAGGTTTCCAGAGCGGCGGTGCGCATGGCATCGACCGTGGATGGGAGCAGGCGCACGGGAGACACTGCGGAAATGCCGAAGATGTGGGAGACTTTTTCGATGAGTGCGGCGGCGCTGCCCTGTTGCGTGGTGACGATCAGGCGGTCGTGATAGGCGGAAACCTTGACCGGATCATCGCGCAGTACGCGCTGGATGTTGTTTTGAAGGGCTTCGACGAAGCGATGGCGGTTTCCGCCCTTCAGGGCGATCTCGCTGAAGTGAATCAGGAGGGCGTCCCAAGGGATGGCGTGGAGCAGGTCGGGTGCGGGGAGCGGGTTGGCCATGGTGGATCCGGGGGTCAGTGGTTTACGCCTTGGTGATATCGGCCAGTTTGGCTTCAAATTCGGTTTGGGCGCTGCCGGTGAGGGGTGAGGGGGCGCCTTCCTTCCAGGCACGCAGGGCGGCGAGTTCATCGGAGGAGAAACGGTGGGCGCCGAGTACGTGGCGTTCGAAGGAGGCGTAGGCGCTTGGGGCGACGGCGCGCGCCATGTCGGCCATAACCCGCCCATACTCTCGGATTTCCCATTGGGCGTGAGCATCCAAACGCAGCTTGAGAAAGTGGAAGAGATTGTGCAGGTCGATCTGCCAGTACCATTCGGTATAGAGGGAGAGGGGCAGATTGATGCGGGCGAGTTCCTTGGCGAGTCCATCCTGGAGGAGTGTTTCGTAGGAGGCGTAGACCGTCTGCTGGTCGGCCAGAAGAATATCGAGCACCTTTCGGCGCAGTTCGGGGGGGACTTCTTCGGTGGAGCGGCCCTGCTTGTTGTCGGCGCTTTGGTAGCGTACCTGTTCTTCGGGGGGGAGGTAGCATTCATCGGTCATGACACTGTAACGCCCGGAGATTTCGTTGACGCGAGCCGTCCGGTGTCGAATCCATTGGCGGGCGACGAAGATGGGCATTTTGCAGTGAAACTCGAGTACGACGTGTTCGAAGGGGGAGGTGTGTTCATGGCGCAGGAGATAATCGATGAGTCCGGCATCCTGCCGCACGGTTTTTGTGCCGTGGCCATAGGATACGCGTGCGGCCTGAACGATTCGTTCATCCGTGCCCATGTAGTCAATGAGCCGTACAAAGCCGTGGTCCAGCACGGGAATTTCCTTGTCGAGCAGTTCTTCGGCCTGAGGATTGGTTAAATGAGCCATAACGGTTTTTCTCCGTGCTGCGGGGTTCTTGGAACTTGGTTTTGAAGGTGCAGAGATAGCACAAATTAAAAATGGCTGTCCAGCAGGGCGTTGGATTTTTCGCGCCCTCAGGCGTATTTCATAAAGAATGTTGAACGGTTGTTTTGTTCAGGGAGTGGTCAGGACGGGGGTGAGGATTTCGAGGAGGCGTGTTTCCATGTCGAAGGCTTTATAGGTTTCGAGGCGGCGGTCCTGTCCTTCGAGCAGGGTTTGGCGGAAGGATTCGTCGTGGGCGATGCAGCCCATCATTTCGGCTATCTGGTCGTATTTTTTGGCGCGGACGAGTACGCCTGCGCCGCCCAGTGTTTCGGCGACGGCGCCGGCATCGAAGGCGAGGATCGGTACGCGGTGCTGCATGGCTTCCAGGAGAGGTACGCAGAAGCCTTCATGTTCACTCATGCAGAGGAATACTTTGGCGCAGGCGTAGGCGGCATTCAGCTCGGGCTGCGAGAGCGTGCCGATCAGTTCAACGTCCCGCATGGAATTTTTGCGCACGAGGGTTTTAAGCCAGTAGTGATACTTCTCGGTGCCGGCATAGGACCCGACGTGAATGAGGCGGGATTCGGGTTCCACATATTTCTGGAAGAAGTGAAAGGCGAAGAGGACATCTTCGATTTTTTTATTGGGTGCGCATCGGCCCACAAAAAGGATGTTTGTTTTGTGGTCGTTCCATTGGCTCAGGATAGCTCGGTCGCACTCGGTGGTGAGGGAGGACCAGTTGATGATGAGCGGGAAGAGTTGGGCGGGGGGGTGTCCTGCGGCTTCGAGTTCGCGGGCGTTGAAGGTGCTGGCTGCGAGGGTGATCTCGGCACAACCTGCCAGCTCGCGCAATTGGCGTCGCCCCCAGGCCAGACTCGCGGAAAGACCGGGATGAATGCACTGAAAGTATTCGGCGGGGGTGATGTTCTGATAAAGCAGGACTTTTCGGCAGTCGGCTTCGCGAAAGACCTCGTTGACGGCGGAGCCGATGGAGAGTTGAAGAAAGGCGATGTCGTTGGGGCGCACGGTTTCGGAGAAGGCTTCGAGGGGGAGGGCGTCGTGTTGGAGTTCTGGCAGGATGCGGCAGGATTCGCATACGATGTGGCTTTCCATGCCCCGGCGACGGAAGAGGTCGCGGATGGTGCGTGCTTCGTTGCTGATGGCGTCACCGTGACTGTATCCTGCGACTAATAGGAATATGCGTTGTTGGGACATAGGGTTGTTCCGTCACATGAGGGGGGCCAGATGGGCCCGTAATTCTTCTTCCAGGTTGCGGTTTTGATATCGTTGGAGGCGTTGGCGCTGGCCGTTGAGGACGGCTTCGCGGAAGGTGGGGTCGCCGCCGGTGAGGCGGTGCATCATCTCCGCAATCAGATCGTATCGTTTTTCGCGGAAGAGCACCCCGGCGCCATCCATGGTTTCGGCGACGGCTCCTGCGTCGTAGGCGAGGACGGGCACGTCCCGCGCCATCGCTTCGAGAAGCGGAATGCAGAAGCCTTCGTGTTCGCTCATGCAGAGAAAGAGATCGGCTGCCGTGTAGCAGGCGTTGAGGGTGGATTGGGGCAGTGAGCCGGGCATTTCGGTGTTTTTCAGTCCGTGCTCGTGCGCCAGGGTAAGGAGAAAGGCATGATAGGATTCGGCACCGTGGAAGGAGCCGGCGTGAATCAGGCGCGAGTTCGGATTGGCGTAGCGTTGGTAGTAATAAAAGGCGGCGAGAACATCTTCGATGCGCTTGTTGGGGGCGCAGCGCCCGACAAAGAGGATGTTGGTGTGTCCATCACGGTATTTTTTCAGCGTTTTTCGGTCGTGGCCTCGGTCGAGGCTGGTCAGGTCCAGGATCAGGGGGAGCACCTGGACGTTCGGGTAGCCGTGCGCCGTGAGTTCGGCGGCATTAAAACGGCTGTCGGCGAGATTCACGGTGGCGGCATTGGCCAGTTGTTTGAGTTGCTGCAATCCTTTTTCAGCGTTGCGTGCGCTTTGCGGCTGGAGGCCTTTGAGCATGTCGGGCGGTGTGATGTTGTGATAGAGCAGGGCTTTTCGGCAGGGGAGCGAGGCAAAGGTTGTGTTGACCACGGAGCCGATGGAAAGATGCAGGAGAGCGATGTCGTCGGGGTGCAGGGCGGACGGGGCATCGGCGATGTTGCGTATGTCTTTGCGCAGTTCGGGGAGTATTCGGGCGGTCTCGGAAAAGATGTCGGATTCGCATCCCCAGGAGCGGAACACCGTCCGCATGAGCAGGGCCTCGTTGCTGATGGCGTCGCCCCGGCTGAATCCTGCGGCAAACTGATGGATGGCTCGGGTCAAAGCAGTTCCTCCAGGGCTCGGAGCAGGCGCTCTTCCACGGCCTTCCAGGAATAGGTCGCCTCCACATAGGCCCGCCCGGAGGCCCCCATTTTTTGGCGCAGTTCCGGGTGATCGAGGAGGAGGAGCAGTTCTTCTTCGAAATCGGGATAGTGGCGGAACCAGAATCCGGCATTGGCTTGTTCGCATTGCCACTTCAGTACTTCGCCTGCGGCGTGTACCAGCGCGGGGGTGCCCGCCAGAAACGATTCAAGCAGCACGATGCCGAAGCTCTCAAAGGTGGAGGGATGAATGAAGGCGAGTGCGCCTGCCATGGCGTTGTGTTTGTCTTCCTCGTCTAAAAAGCCGAGGTCGAGAATGTGCGCCTGCATCTCGGGGGGCGCGATGATGGTTCCGCTGCCGGTGCAGAGCAGGGCAATGTCCCGTCCGGTGCGTTCGCGGAAGGTGGAAAGATAGTGGGTGAGCAGGGGGGTTCCCTTGCCGACTTCCCGGCGGCCGCTGTAGATCACATAGGGACGCTCGATGCCGAATTTTTTACGAAAGGCGGCGGCGTTGGTTTCAAAGGGATCGAGCCCCATGCCGACGACCCGACCTTTTTCGCGGGAAATGCCGTAGAGGCGTTCGGCGAGGCGGGCTTCCGGTTCCGCGTTGTAGATCACGCCGCGTACCGCGTGAAACAACTCACGCATGATGCTCAGGCGGGCATAGGGTTCATCGTGCAGGCAGGGGAGCAGGAGGGTTTTGTCCGGATGAATCTGCGCGCCGAACCAGGGGATGCCGAAGAGGTACGGCCCGGTAATAATGCAATCGTATGCATCGCCCTTTTCCCGCAAGTGGGTGTAAAGCGCCTGGCTGTTCACACTGTTTTCAATCCAGACCTGTTCTTCGGCACGTGAAAGTTCCACGTTCAGGACGATCTCGCTTTGAATGTCCGAGAAGGCGCCGGCGTCGTTTTTCTGGTCCACGGGAAAGCGGGTGACTTCGATCGGGCCGATGGAGCGGGTGCCTGCGGGCAGGGTGTTTTCCCAGGTGAGGTGATTTTCCGCACAGGTGGTCAGAAAGGTGACGCGGCATCCGTGCGCGGCGAGACGCCGGGCCAGATTTTTCATCAGCGTTTCGGCGCCGCCGACGGTGGCGCCTTCCGGGAAGCGTGGGGCGACAAAGGCTATATGCTGCTTACGTGCTGTCATGGTGTGCGCCGATACGGATCAGGTCTTCAACCGTTCGATTTCCGCCTTCAATTCGGTCACCTGAGATTCGAGTTCGCCGAGTTTGGCCGTATATTTTTCATCGAGCGTTTCAATGGCGGTGACGAGCAGTCCGTTCACTTCGTTCTGCTGCGACCAAAGGCGGTAGGTATAGAATTTCAGGACATTCCAGATGGTTTTTTTAAAGGCGACGAGCAAGGGGGCCAAACCCTTGCGGCGCTCATGAATTTCGAAGTCCGAGATATTCACAAAGACGGCGTCGCGCAGGCAGCGCAGATAGAAGCCGAGAAACTGCTCCTGGTTGCGCAGATTATTCAGGTTGAGGCGTTCGGAGCGGGCAATGCGCGCATCGTCGTATACGCCGTCCTGCAGTTTTTTTTCGACGGACTCCTGCACCTCGCGTACGATACGCGCAGCATCCACCCCCGGTGTATCAATTTGAAATATGCCTTCAGCGGTCATGATCATTCCTCGTTGTCCGAATTGACGGGAACTGTTTAGCAGAGAACGACCGGACCGGAAAGGCTATTTCCGCGAAGAATGGATCAGGCCCCCGCAATGATATCCGCCAGGGCGTCTTCCGCAGCGGGAAGGTTCGGGTCGATAAGCACGGGATCCTGCACGATTTTTCGGGCGGAGGCGACGTCTTTGAGTCCGCTGCCGGTGAGCAGGCAGACGACGGTTTCGTTTTTGTTGATGATGCCGTCGGCAACGGCCTGTTTGGCGCAGGCCCAGGCGGTGGCGGCGGCGGGTTCGGAAAAGACGGCGGCATGGCGGGCCAGCTCGGAGAGGGCTTCGAGAATGGCGGCATCCGGCACGGTGACGGCTGCGCCATTGGATTCAATGACGGCTCGCACGGCGGCGAGTCCGTCGCGCGGAATATCTACGGAGATGGAATCGGCTATGGTGGTGGCGTGCACGTTTTCCACGGTGATTTTTGACCAGTCGGTGACGGCTCGGTCTCCGATATTCCGGATGGTTTGGGTGATGGCGGCGCTTTGTTCGGATTGAGCGCAGAGCAGGCGCGGGGTTTTGGCGGCGAGCCCGGTTTCACGCAGTTCGCGGAATCCTTTCCAGATGCCGCTGAGGATATTGCCGTCGCCCACGGGGACGACGACCCAGTCGGGGATTTCGCCGTTGAGTTGTTCCCAGAGTTCGAAGCTGCCTGTTTTTTTTCCTTCACGGGTGAAGGGGTTGAAGCCGGTGTTGCGGTTGAACCATCCATGGCGTTCGCACACCTGCATGCAGAGGTCAAAGGCGTCGTCATAGGTTCCGCGTACGGCGATGACGCGCGCGCCGAAGATGAGCAGTTGGGTGAGTTTGGCCACGGGTGCTTTTTCGGGGACGAAGATCACGCAGGGGATTCCGGCGGCGGCGGACATGCAGGCCATGGAGCTTCCGGCATTTCCGGTGCTGGCGCCGGCGGTCATCGGGGCTCCGATTTCGCGGGCGCAGGCAATGGCTACGGCACTGGCCCGGTCTTTGAAGGAGGCACTGGGGTTGAGGCCTTCATCTTTGAGGAGGAGATGAGGCAGTCCGGCGGCGGCGCCGAGGCGCTCCGCGGCGTACAGGGGGGTATGGCCGACACGCAGTGCCGGGGCGTAGCGGTCGCTGGTGATGGGCAGGAGGGGCAGATAGCGGAAAATGTCTTCCCGGGTGGAGGTGAATCGGCCCTGGAGTTGGGCTCCGATTTCACGGTAGGGATAGGTGATTTCGAGGTTGCCTCCGCACGTGGGGCATTGGAATCCGGTGTAGTTGGCTGGTTGGGTGGCGTTGCATCGAAAGCAGCGGAATCCGTTCATGCTCATGGGACCTCCCGTGTGTGCGTTGTGTTTTGTTCGAAGAAGAAGAGAATCCAAATGCAGGTTTCATACAGGAAAACCATGGGAGTGGCCAGCATAAGCTGGGTAAAGACATCGGGCGGGGTGAGCAGCATGGCGAGAACGAAGAGCCCGATGATGACATAGGGGCGTTTGGCGCGAAGCAGGGAGGAGGAGAGGATGCCGAGAGATCCGAGGGTCAGGATAATGACGGGTAACTGGAAGGTGAGACCGAAAGCGAGCAGGAGGGAGAGACAGAAGGAGACATAGCTGTCCATGGTCCATCCGGGGACAATCCCGAGCCAGTGATGGAGTTGGAGCATGATTTGCAGGGCGACACGCAGGGTGGTGTGGTATCCGAGAAAAATGCCGACGAGAAAGAGAGCGGCGGCGCCGATGGACGCGAAGAGGACGGCCCGCCGTTCGCGTTGGGTCAGCCCGGGGAAGATGAATCCCCCGAGCAGGAAGAGAATCAGAGGTGCGGAGATGAGGAGTCCGGTAATGCCGGCGGTTTTCATGGCGAGGGTGAAGGCGCCTGCCACGCGGATACTTTGCAGAAGGGCGGGTTGCAGGGGGGCGTGGGGGGGCGCCAACGGGCGGGTGAGCAGGCGCAGGACGGCGGGTGTGCAGGGCAGGGCGATGGCAAATCCCACGGCATAGGCGAGCAGACAGCGAATCAGGGTGAAACGAAATTCCTCCAGGTGGTCCAGAAATGATTTCGGGTTGTTTCGCCGGGTTTCAGCGCTCATGATCCGGTGTCCGTTTTCTTCCGCATGACCGGTTTTTTCGGGGCGCCTCTATTTGGTTTTGGCGGGGCGTCCGGTTTTGGTTTTGGCTGCGGTCTGCATGGTGTTGAGTTCATCGCGGATGAGGGCCGCCCGCTCATAGTTTTCCACGGCAATGGCCCGATCCAAATTCTCCTGCAACCGCTCGAGTTTGGTTTTCGGTTTTCGTTTTTTCAGGTTTTCGAGCATGTCCTGCAGCATGATCAGCTCGTCGCAGCCTTCTTCTTCCTCAAAATCGGAGAAGTCTTCGAGAAAATCACGCAGATCATCGATGGCGGCCTCTACGACCTCGATGGCTTCGTCAAAATTTTTCTCTTCGACGGCTTTTTCGGATACGGCCCGCGCGTTCATCATGCGGACGTAGGGAAAAAACTGGAAGAATTGCCAGACGATTTCGTCGTCTTCGGCGTGTCGGGCAATCAGTTCGAAGATTTGGAGGGAGTGTTCGGTGTCGGCAATGACCCCGTCGAGGTATCCCAGTGCGGAGAAGGAGATGTAGCGGTAGTAGAACTGAACGGCTTCCTGGAGGAGGGCCATGCAGGCGTCGGGGTTGAGGTCCAGCGCGGGGTGATCGGGCTGAGTGTTTTCTTCGAGATGAAGATAATATTCAAGCAGGGAGGCGAAGCCGAAGGGCTTTTTCCCGTCGGGCCGATCCTCGGGTATCATTTGGAGGACGCCGAGGTCCAGGCGCAGTTGGATGCGGGGCTGGCCGTCGTCGCCGGAAATCCAGCGTGCATTGATGTGGCCGGGCGCATAATCCCAGTCGCCTAAAACATTTCCTATATCTTTACTCAAAGCGGTATTCCCCGTACTTTTTTACCCTATATTTGATTTTCCGGTGTTCGGGCCGGCGTCCCGGAGAATGCGGTCGACTCGTCCGATTTATGCACCGGAAGGTTGACAGATTCAGGGGGGCTATATACCGTTTTTTCATGAAAACTCCACTTTATAATGAACATATCTTGCTGAACGCGCGCATGGCCCCTTTCGGGGGTTGGAATATGCCCATCCAATACGAGGGAATTCTGGCAGAGCATCGGCAGACGCGTACGGGCTGCTCTCTCTTTGACATCTGCCACATGGGTGAATTTCTGCTTACGGGAAAAAACGCGGAGGGGGATTTGGAGCGCATGCTGACGCAGCGTATTTCGACGCTGGCGGTGGGGCAATGTCGATACGGGTACCTGCTGAATGAGGAGGGGTGTGTGCTGGATGATCTTACGTGCTACCGCCTTGGGGAGGATCGTTACTATCTGGTGGTGAATGCCGCGACGACGGGGCGTGACTCGGCCTGGATACGGGAGCATATCTCGCCGGATACGGTTTTTGAGGATGTGTCGGCGGCGACGGCCAAGTTGGATGTTCAGGGGCCTTCGAGCCGTGCGGTATTGGAACGGGTGACAGGCTGCACGCTTCCGGAGTTGAAGTATTTTCACGCGGCGTATGGGGAGCTGCTCGGGACGGAGTGCCTGGTGAGCCGGACGGGTTATACGGGTGAGTGGGGGTATGAATTGTATTTTCCGGCGACGGAGGCGGTGCGTTTTTGGAAGGCGTTGTTGGCGGATGAGGGGATTCGTCCGGCGGGTTTGGGAGCGCGGGATACGTTGCGTTTGGAGATGGCTTATCCGCTGTATGGGCATGAGCTGTTTGAGGATCGTTCACCGCTGGGGGTGTCGCGTGGGATGTTTGTGGATTTTACGAAGATTTTCATTGGTCGGGATGCTTTGCTTCGGGAGAAGGAGGCGGGATCACGGAAGGTTCTGGTGGGGCTGCGCCTGGAAACGAAGAGTGCGGCGCGCGCGGATGACGTGGTCCGGCTGGTGGATGCTTCGGTCGGCTATGTAACGAGCGGTTCTCTGGCGCCGAGTTTGGGGGTGGCGGTGGCGCTGGCCTATGTGGATGCCGAGGTTTCGGCGCCTATGCAGGAACTGACGATTGATGCGCGCGGGCGGCGGCTCGCGGCAGAGGTGGTGGAACTGCCCTTTTACCGGGAAGGCACTGCGCGAAAAGCACGGTGAACGAGGCGGGCATTCGAATCCTTTTGCCTGTCTTTTGATTTTTTAATTACGGATAATTTCACAAAAAAAAGCACGCCGGATGGCGTGCTTTTATTAATGGAATCTGCCGTTGGATGGATCAGAAATTGTAGCAGAGCTGCAAACTGATCAGATTCGCTTCGCCTTCAAAGGACCCTTGGAGATGATCTCCGGTGGGGCCCACGTTATCCACATCGGAGTTGTTGAAGAAGAGGTGCGTATAGCCGGCATCGATGCCGATGTTTTCGGTGGCCTGGTAGGAGGCGCCGCAGGAAGCCCAGATGCGGTTGGCATCCGGGATGCGCGGGGTGCGGTGCTGGCTGTTTTTGATCGGCGATTCATCGTAGGCGGTGCCGACGCGGAACGTCCACTGCTGATTGTAGGCATAGTCCAGCCCCAGCGCGTACCGGAAGACGTCTTCCCAGTCTTCTTCGGTGACGGAGTCGGGCTGGTTGGAGTCGTAGCGGACGCGCAATTCCTCGAAGCGACTCCAACGGGTCCAGAGGATGTCGGCTTTCAGGGTGACGTTGGAGGAGAGCTTTTGAGCTACACCGAACGAGATGGTTTCAGGCAGGGTCAGGTCGGCCTTGACATCGGTATCCACAAAAAGGCCCATGGCCTGGAGGGCACGAGCCTGCGCGGGGGTGGTGTATTTGGCATCGCCTTCCAATTCAAACGCCACTTCGGAGCGGTAGGTCAGGCCGACCACGGTGCTTTTGGTGGGCAGGATCATGAGGCCGGCGTTGTAGCCGTAGCCCCAGTCGTCGCCCTTGATTTCGGCCTTGCCGTCGAGCATCTGCGGGCTGGCGCCGGCGACGCCCTTGGAGGCGAGGATGCCGCCGAAATCCACGGCGGAGGTCAGTTCGGCGCTGGCGTATTCTACGTTGAGTCCCGCACCGACGGAGAGCCAGTCAGTGAGCTGAAAGCCCATGGACGGGTTGATGTTGACGGTGGCCACATCCGAACGGAGGGCGTGGTAACGGCCTTTCCAGTCGTCCTCATATTCTGTGGCGAGGCCGAAGGGGGCATTCACGCCGATACCTGCGGCGATTCGCTCGCTGACCATCTGATTGTAGTAGAAATTGGGAACGAGGGCCACGGTGCCGGCGTCTCCGCCATCGCCACCGCTGAGGGGCATGCCGAGGCGGGGATAGTCGGATTCGCTGTCATTATACGAGAAGTGGGGGATGATCACGGAGGCGCCGACGTCCACTTCCGACTTTCCGGTGAGGCTCATTCCGGCTGGATTGAAGAAGATGCAACTGGCGTCATCGGAGGCTGTGCTTCCGCCGGAATAGGCGTTGCCCATGCCCTTGACACTTTGTTCGATAATGGCAAATCCGGCGCCGTACGAGGCCGTGACTGCAATGCCCAGGGTGATGATCATCGCCGCAAAACCGGTCTGCAGGCGCTTGGATGATGTAAACATACCGACTCCTCTTTGTGTTATGTGTTGAACTCTGCAGCGGGAACAGATTGCGCTTCCCGGGCTGATATGATCGCTTTCTAATTGAATTCAGAAGGCGACGCAATGACAAATCCTGCAAAAATGTCGTATTTAGCGAGTGGGAAGAGTTTGCGTTTATCGGATTTTTTGCTATATTCCCGCCGGCTTTTTGACTTGAAAGCCCTATTTAACCGAGTAACAGCAGGGATAAATCGTGCGTAATAGTGTAGATCATGAGGAACGACGGGAAATGATTCTGTCCCGCTCGCTGCAATTATTTGCGGAGCAGGGGTACCAAAGTGTTACCTATCAGAAAATTGCAGACCGTTGTGGGCTCTCGCGAACGATTCTCTACAGGTATTTCAAGGATAAGCGGGAGATTTTCGATGAGTCCGTCCTGCGCGTGGTGTCACGAATCGATGGCGATTACCATCTGATCCTGCAGGAGGGGGGGGGCGTTGTGCATCAGTTGACCCGTGTTATGGAACAAACGTTCGATCGCCTTGTCGAGCAGGAGATGCTCCTGAATGTGATTCTCTATTATTTGATTCATCTGCGGCGTACGGGTGAGCGGAACATTCGCCGTATTACCAGACACACCTATAAGGTTCGGCGCCTGTTGGTCCGGCTGCTGTTGCGGGGAGTGGAGAGTGGCGAGCTGCACCCGCTAAATGTGTCGTCGGCGGAGCGTACTCTCTATGGGATGTTCGAGGCCTGTGTGTTCCAATTGACGGTTTCGGAGCGTTTTAATGTGGAGCAGAACAAGGCGTCGGCCCGTTTGTTCATCGAGGGGTTGAGGGCGGATTCAGCGAAGTGACCCCCCCCGCTTCAGGGTTGTATGTTCATGTGCCGTTTTGCCTCCGCAAGTGCGCCTATTGTGATTTTTATTCCGAAGTGCCTTCCGCCCGTCCGGATGCCGAAAGGGACTATGCCGAGTTGCTTGGGCGCGAATTGGCGTCGCTCCCGGAATTGTTTGATCCGGAAACGGTATATCTTGGCGGGGGGACCCCATCGGCTTTGAGTCTGCCTGTGCTGCAGGCCCTGTTGAAAAGTATCTTGTCGCGTACCCCGCATGCGGAGGAAATCACCTGCGAGGTGAATCCGGGCACGCTGACGAAAGAGAAGGCGAAGGTCCTGCGGGATGCGGGGGTGAACCGGGTCTCGCTGGGCGCTCAATCGTTTGATGATCGGACGCTGGCTTTTCTGGGGCGTATTCACCGGGCAGAGGAGATTGGCGACGCCTGCCGGATGTTGCACCATCAGGGAATCGACAATCTGAGCCTGGATTTGATCTACGGGCTTCCCCCGTCGATTTCGCACGGCCCGGAGGACGATTTGGAGCGCCTGATTGAACTCGCCCCGGATCACATCTCCTGTTATGCGCTGACGTATGAACCGGGCACGCCACTGCACCGCGATTTGGAGGATGAGCGGTTCAGGCCACTGGATGATGAGACCTGCCGGAACCAGTACGATGCCATTCGCGCCAGACTGAAGGCGGCGGGTTATATTCATTATGAGCTTTCCAACTTTGCGCGGCCCGGTCGGGAGTGCCGCCACAACCTGATTTATTGGACCGGTGGCGACTATATCGGGGTGGGCCCTGCCGCGCACAGTTACTGGCAGGGGCGGCGGTATGGCTATCCGCGCGAATGGACGGCCTGGCATGGAAGGGTGGAATGCGGCGGCTGGAATCCTGTCGCAGAAGAGGAGCTCGATGAGATGGCCCCCGCGCCCGCTGAGTTGAAATGTCAAAAATCAAGGGCTGACCCCGGTCGGGACGCGCCCGCTGAATTGAAATGTCAAAAATCAAGGGCTGACCCCGGTCGGGAGTGGGTGGTGCTGGGGTTGCGTCTGCTGGAAGGGGTTTCTCTCTCCGCTCTTCGTGAACGGACGGGTCTTTCTCTGGAGGATCTGTACGATGGGGAGGTTGAGCGTTTGATTGGGTTGGGCATGCTCGTGCTGGAAGGGGATCGTCTGCGCCTGACCGAAGAGGCGCTTTTCATCAGTAATGCCGTCTTTTCCGAGTTGATCTGAGGGTGAAAAGAACCATCGCGCTTCTCTTTGGCAGGTAAATGGCTGGAGGGAGAGAATTGGACTGAATGGTTTTTTTAAGAAGAGGTCGGTTCAGGTTAAAGAGCTGGAGGGTTGGCATGGAAAATGAACGGCGTGTGCCTCGCTGGATTTTTAAGGGTAAAGCGTTCATGAATGCCTGGATACGTGAATCCGCCGTTGGTTTTGTTCTTGGATTTCTGCTGGTTTGGTCTTTTTGGTTTCCGGGGGTGGCCTGCGGGGCCGAGGTGGAAAAGTACGGGGCAGTTTATGCCGTGGCGCGGCAGGACGACGGCAAAATAGTCCTGGGTGGGAATTTCACGTTGTATAATGGCGTATCCTGCGGGTATTTGGTTCGATTGAATACGGATGGAAGCGTGGATACGAACTGGACGGCGCAGGCGGAGGCGGATGCCCCGGTGCGGACGCTGCGTATCGGAAGCGATGGTCTTTATGCCGGGGGCGCGTTCACCAACATCGGTGGTGGCACTTCGCCGCATCTGGCCAAACTGAACACTTCGACCGGCGCACGCGTGACCTCCTGGACTCCCCCTGTTCCAAATGATGAGGTGACCCTGATTGTGCTGACGAATGCCGAGGTGTATATCGCGGGTGATTTTATGATGCTGGGCGAATCGTCGCGTAGATATGTGGCGCGGTTGAGTGCGGCCGACGGTTCGTTCGATGCGACGTGGAATCCTTCGCCGAACGGCAATGTTTTCGGGCTGGTTCCTGATCTGGATGCGAACGTGGTGTATCTGGCGGGCAATTTCACCTATCTGGGTTCGCCGGCGGTTCCGGCGTTTGTGTTGCGCCGCTGTTCGGCGGATACGGGGACGCCGGATTTGACGTGGACGCCGGATGTGAATGAGGCGGTGTATGCGATGATTGCGGTGGACCCGGAGGAGGGAAGCGGAGAGGATTGCCTGCTGATCGGCGGAAATTTCACGTTCAACCTAGGGGCCAAGCGTGGCATTGCGATGATCCGCAAGTCGGACGGGACGTTTCTGAATGAGTCTTCGTATGCCACGGTGGCCTCGGGGTATCCGGTGGCGTTTACGGAACCGATTTACGATGCTGCATATGGGAATCTGGCGTATGTGTACGCCGTGGGCCAGTTTGGAACGAGCGGGGGCACGGCGCCGCGCAATGTGGCCAAAATCTGGTGCATCAGCGGGATGGTGGAGGGGGGATTCAAGCCGAATCCGAATGCGAAGGTGTATGCGGCGGCGGCGACAACCAACGGGGCGGTGATCGGCGGTGTGTTCACGGAGGTGTATCGCTATCAGGCGAGCCCGGCCACCACGGTGACGAGTGTCGCGTTGTCGGTGGTGAAGCTGGATTATCAGTATGACGGTACGTCGGGCGGCTTTGGCTGGCATGCGGCGAAGGATACGAATTTCGGAGGCAAGGCGACGAGTGATGGTGTGGTGAATGCCTTGGCCATGCAAACAAACGGGGCGTTGTTTCTCGGGGGTGATTTTGAACTGGTGAACGGAGTTCCGCGTCGCAATCTGGCGCATCTGAATACTGATGGATCGCTGGATGATTTGTGGCAGTGTGACATTGCGGCCCATGGGACGAACGTGCCGGTGGTGTATGCCATCGCGCTGGGTGAGACGGAGTTATTCAGTCACACCAATCTGTTTGTGGGCGGGACGTTCGGAACGGTGGGCGGGTTCGGGCGCAACAATCTGGCGCGTATCAATTCGATGAGCGGCACGCCGGACATCGATTGGTATCCGGACCCGAATGGGTTGGTACGGTCGCTGGCGATTACCGGGAATGTGCTGTATGTTGGTGGGGATTTCACGCAGATTTCCGCCCGTGAACAAAATCGGTTGGCTAAGCTGAATGCGGCGACGCACCGGGCGGATACGCAGTTTGATCCGAATGTGAATGGGGCGGTTCGCTCGTTGGCGGTATCGGAGGTGTTGGGAAGCACGTATCTCTATGTCGGCGGTGATTTTACGGAAATCACCGGCACGGCCCGCTCCCGTCTGGCTAAGCTGAACGGCGCCAACGGCTATGTGATTGGCGCGTGGGATGCCGGAGTGGATGCGCCGGTGATGTCGCTGGCGGTGGATGGAACCTATGTTTACGCCGGCGGCGTGTTTACCCATATCGGTGGTTTCGCCGTTCCGCGTCTGGCCCGGGTCGAGCTTGCTTCCGCAGCAGTGGATGCTTCCTGGACGCCCATGCCGAATGGCTCGATAACAGCGTTGCTGGCGGATGGGGCCGACCTCTATGCGGGGGGATGCTTTCAGAGCGCGGGGAGCGTCGGAGTCACCAATCTGATGCGGCTCAATTATACCAGCGGAGAGGCCGATGCAACCTGGACGCCCGGCCCGCAGCACGCACGAAAGGCGTCGGCCGGTGTCCGTACGCTGGGTCGCCACGGGACCAATCTGTATCTCGGTGGTGACGTTGTGAGTTCCGGTGGTGCGCCGGCTCCGGGATTGGCGCAGGTGGTGAGCCTGGCTTCGCCGGTATGGGCAGCCACGACGGCCCGCACCACCAACTCCTTCACCCTTCACTGGGGGGCGATTGTCGGTGCCGAACGGTATTTTCTGGAGGTGGCGTCGGATGCCGGATTTTCGGAGAAGGTGCCGGGCTATATCAGCCGGGATGTCTTTACGAATACGGCCTGTGTGGTGACGAATCTGGCCATGTCCCGCACATATTATGCAAGACTTCGTTCCTTTTTCAGCGAGGGATACAGTCAGTATTCGGCGCGCTTGGCGGCGGCTACGCGGAATGCCCCGCTGGTGTCGGGATGGAATGATGCTACCTTGTGGTTGTCGCATAGCGGCGTGCATACCATTCAGTATTCGCCGTCGGGAGACCTCTATCTTTTTCACTCGCAGAAGGATTACGACAATCACTTCATGCCGGGCGCGATGGTTGTGCGCAAACGTCAGGCCGATGCCGAGGATATGGATGTCTTTGGCGAACCCGTTCTGATTGGTGCGGATCGGGGTCAAGGCGCTCTGCGCAGTGCGATGACGATGCATTTCAGCGCCGGGGGCACCAATCATGTGGTGGGCGAGTCGGGTTATCTTTGCATCATCACGCAAAGTGATGACGATGGCGAGACGTGGGATGCCAAACGGGGGTATGCCGTCATTGACAATTCTCTGTGGCCTGCGAATCTGCCTTCATATTTCACCGAAGAGGATCAATTGCGCTTGTTTTTCGGCCTTATGCGTTACCGGGAAGGAGTGGGCGTGCCGGTAGTGATGCATGCGGTTCGAACCACCAACGCTCCACCTCTGGAATGGCCTTACGGGGGGGATGATGTGGTGGAAATCGGTGATGGACGGCTCGCGGGGGCGTATGAAAACGGGGCTTCGCTTGTGGTCTTCACCGATAAGGGTCTTCTATACAGTACAGACAACGGCGCTACGTTTTCCACCAATTCCGCCTATCCGGCTGACTCGGTTGCGATTGGCGGAGATGAACTGATTTATCTGCTGCATGTGGCCACGAACGAAGGAGTGAAAACGCTGACGCTGACGGTCAGTGAAGATGGCGCGCAGACCTGGGATGCGCCGCGTGCCACGCTATACAGCGGCGCACAGAATGTCGCTCATCCAAAACTGGCTGCCTGGAGCAACCAGGTGCTGGCAACCTGGCGGCACGGGGATGCGGGGGATCTGATGTGTCGTGAGAGCGACGATGCGGGGGCGAGCTGGGGTTCCACCGTCACGCTGTTCCGGGCCAACGGCGGGGTAGGGTATATGGTCTACGGCAACGAGCCGGGATTCTCGGTGGCGGCGCATGGCGGGCGGTTTGCCGTGGCCGTGAGCCTCACCAATACCGTTGGTACGCTCCCCTCACTTCGTTTATCCGCGGTGGCCCTCACCAACAGCGTCGTATTGCGCTGGCCCGATCCGACCACCTGTGGAGCGGCCACCAATATCGTTCAAATCCGATACAGCGGGATTTCCTGCCCCGATACCCTCTCCGACGGAACGGAACTCCATATGGGAACCGAGCGGTGCTTTACCCACACGAATTGTCCTTCCGGACAAGCCTGTTATTATTCCCTGTTCACGTCCCATGACGGCGAAACCTTTTTTGATCCGGCACGCACCAATACCTCGTCGATTCTGTTGCTGGAGCGTGCCGAAGAAGAGGTTGCGAGTGCGGGGGAAGGATGAGAAAGGTCGAAATCGAATTTAATCAGAAGCAGGAAACGGTGTAAGTCGGGCCAACTGTCGTTATAGGATGACGTTTCTGCGAGGGAGTTTTTTGCCGCGGCAGAATAAAAGGCAAAAATGGATTTCAGTTTACGGTTGGATGTCCGACCATGGATAGGATGAAGGAGTTTGGGTTCGAGTGCAGTACTAAGAGTGTGAAAGACAGCGTTATACGAAGTACAACAAGCAGTTTTTGCTCAGTATACGTATATATAAGACGGGGGTTTGCCATGAAGAGAATGAGTGTGATGAGTCGGATGGTCACATGCGGTTTTTTGTGGTCGGTTCTGTTGGTTCAAATCGTCGCCGCCGGCACCATCGGGGGCAGCACCATAAACTCAAACAGTTGGGATCAGGTGCCGGGATTGCCGGGCGGCGGGTATGCCCTGGGTGCCGGAACGTTGGGGGAATATGCCTATGCGGTCGGTGGTGACGGCCTCGGACAGACCAATGTCGTTCGTTTGGATGGAGCCACGAGCGTGAGTGTCGCCGGGCTTCCCGCTTCCCAAACCCGTTTGGCTGTTGGTGTGTTAAGTGACACGTTGTATGCCATCGGCGGCAATGCCGGGGGATCGACGAATGTATTTTCCTTTAATGGTACTTCCTGGTCGCCGGTCAAAGGGCTGCCTGCGGCCCGGGAATGGCTGGCGGCGGGAACGCTGGATGGGGTGCTGTACGCCGTGGGCGGAAGCAATCAGACCAATGTGTATGCTTTTGATGGAGCCGACTGGGCGCAGGTGAGCGGCCTTCCCGCCGGTCGGGAAAAGCTGGCGTCCGTTGCCTACAGCAACAAACTGTATGCCATCGGGGGAAACAACTCGGATTCCGTGTATGCCTTTGACGGGGCAACCTGGAGCGCCGCCGCGTCCCTGCCTGCCGGGCGGCAATCTCTGGCCGCCGCCGCTTTCGACGGCTATCTGTTTGCGATCGGCGGGGAAAACAGCGGCGCCAAAACCAATGTGTACCGCTTTAACGGTACAAGCTGGACTGAAACGGCGGGCCTTCCCGCCGCGCGCCATGCTCTTGCGGCGGCCGTGCTGGGTGATCGGTTGTATGCGATCGGCGGTTCGGATCAGACCAACATCTACCGCTACCCGGCGGGAGGCGTGTACAGTGGCGTGTCACCGGAGTCGGGTTCCTATCCCGGCGGCTATCCTGTGGTGATCAGCGGCACGGATCTCAGCGACGGTACGCTGGGTGATATTTCGTCGGTCACGTTGTGCGGCGTGGCCGCGACGATTGATTCGGTGAACGGCTCCACACAGATCGTGGTCACGGCGGGCAGGGCCGGCGGCGCGGCCATCGGCACCGGCGATGTGCGCGTTTCATCCATTTCCCAGGGGGTTTCCGTCAAGACCAATGGTTTTACCTATGGCGGTGTCGCGGGCCTGCGGATCGAGGGCCTGGGCGGCACGGTGGTGGTGCATTCAGCCCCGGCATCGGTGGCCTCCGGCACCTTTTTCACGCCGCCGCTGCGGGCCGGAAGTTCGCAAACGAATACGTTCAGTTTCATCAACGACGGCACGAACGATCTGACGATCAGCAGTTTTCTGGTCGGGGGCACCGGGGCCGCCATGTTTGAAACGCAGAATGTCTTTTCGACGGTTTCCGCCGGAACCACCAGTAATTTGCTGGTGGTGTATGAACCCACGGCATCGGGCACGCATTCCATGATGTTTTCCATTGTGAACAACTCCGCTTCGCCTAATTTTGTGATGAATCTGCGCGGCTTGTGCTACGAACTCGCGCCCGAGTCGGGTCCGCTGGCCGGAGGAACCATCGTGACGATTACCAACGGCCATTACGGAACGGCCACGAATGTGACGGTGGGCGGGGCGTCCGCCACCCTCCTGGCCTCCGGCAACAACTGGGTGTCGTTTGAAACCCCGGCGTCCGGTTCGACGGGCGCGAAAACCGTGGTTATTCAGACGTCCAACAACGGCGACTTCACGCTGGCTTCCGTCTTCACGTATAATCCGGCCGGTTACATCAACCGCATCACGTACGACTATGACAACTGGGAGTCCGCAGGTTCCCCGTTGTCTCAATACGCGGAGTTCCCGTCCATGGCGGTTTACAGTAACGCTTTGTACCTCATGGGTGGAAACGGGCTGACCAATGTCTATCGCTATGCGAGCGGCGCCTGGACGGAAGTGGCGTCACTCCCGCATCCAATCTGGGGTGCCACGGCGGGAAGTGTTGGCGGCTATCTCTATCTGGCAGGTGGGGTGAACCCTGGTGCCACCATCACCATCACCAATCAAATGTATCGTTTTGACGGGACAAGCTGGACCCGCGTTGCGGATAT
>JAQVYB010000259.1 GCA_028708815.1 Kiritimatiellia bacterium
ATGATCATAACCCATTCGACCCAAATCAATCCGACGTTTTTTCAGATAAGCCAAATGGCCAATCTTCAATACTTCCTGCTGGTCAATCAAGCCGTCCACCCCCAAATTCCACATGCGCGGATAATAGGGATTCACACCATTGGGAATGTTCTCGGATGCCGGCATCAGAACAACGTGTAGATGAACGGAGCCGAAGCCTGCCCGATGAAAACCAGGCCGCCGATCAGCAGCAACACCACGATGATCGGAATGATCCACCAGGCCTTGTTGTGCCAGGCAAACAATCCAAACTCTTTCAGCAGACGAATCAAGTGACGTAAAAAACGCATAACGGAACCCTCTCCTCTTTTCGAACTTCAATCCAGTGCAAATTCATCACGCCAGTCTTTGGCTTCGCTCCAGGCGGGCTGTTCCTTTTTATCCAGAAGGAACGACCCGAGCACCAGAGTGTCCATCTCCGTGCGCATAAAACAGCGGTAGGCATCCTCCGGCGTGCAGACAATCGGTTCGCCGCGCACATTGAACGAGGTGTTGATGATAATCCCGTATCCCGTGCGCTTCTCGAATTCTCGGATAATGTCGTAATACGGCTTATTGACCTCTTCGGAAACCGTCTGCACACGCGCGGAGTAATCCACATGCGTAATGGCCGGCACATCGGAACGGACCTGATTGATGCGCTCGCGGATGGGCCTCCCGGACTCCACGTTTTGGCGGCGGGATGCACGCACCGGCGCCACCAGCAACATGTAAGGCGAGGGCTCCTCCAGCTCAAAGTATTCCGACACGCGCTCCTCCAGACACGACGGAGCAAAGGGTCGGAAGGACTCACGATACTTGATCTTCAGATTCATCACCGACTGCATCTCCGGCGACCGCGCATCCCCGATAATCGAACGATTCCCCAACGCGCGCGGCCCAAACTCCATCCTCCCGTGACACAATCCGATGACATGACGCTCCTCGATCAGACGCGCAATTTCCGGCGCCCATTCCTCCTCCGTGCAGCGCCGCGCAGGATAGCCCTTCGCCTCCAGAAACGCCGCAATTTCCTCATCCGAAAAGACCGGCCCGAGGTAGGACCCCTTCATGGCATCGCCCGGTACCGGCGTGCGCTCCTTTTCCATCACCTGATGCCAAACACACAACGCCGCACCCAGCGCGCCGCCGGCATCGCCCGCCGCCGGTTGAATCCAGACCTTCTCAAAAGGACCCTCACGCAGAAGGCGTCCGTTGCTGACGCAATTCAGCGCCACCCCGCCGGCCAGACACAACGCCTTCTCACCCGTCACCTCGTGCGCATGGCGGGCCATACGCATAACAATCTCCTCGGTGACCTCCTGAATCGAGCGGGCCAAATCCATTTCGCGCTGCGTCAACTCCGATTCCGGGCGGCGGGCCGGGCCGCCGAACAGTTTTGCGAAGGCGTCATTGGTCATCGTCAATCCGTGCAGATAACCGAAGTACTTCATGTTCAGCGAGAACGAACCATCCTCCTTGAGATCAAGCAGGTGGTCATAAATGGCCTGCACATACTTCGGTTCGCCGTAAGGGGCCAATCCCATCAGTTTGTATTCGCCGGAATTGACCCGAAAGCCTGTAAAATAGGTAAAGGCCGAATAGAGCAGCCCCAGTGAATGCGGAAAATGCAATTCCTTCAGCAGCTTAAGCGACCGCCCCCTTCCAACGCCCATCGAGGAGGTCGCCCATTCGCCCACCCCGTCCAGCGTAAGAATCGCCGCGCTCTCAAACGGCGAGGGATAAAACGCGCTCGCGGCATGCGATTCATGATGCTCGGGATAATACAGCGGAATCTCCCCGGTCGCCCCGCAGGCCTCCAACGCCTTCTCGATTTCCAGAGGAATCCACAGCTTCTCCTTCAGCCAGACCGGCAGCGCCATCATAAACGAACGCAGGCCGGAAGGGGCCACCGTAAAATACGTTTGCAGCAACCGATTGAATTTGCTCAGCGGCTTGTCATAGAAGGCCACCGCGTCCAGTCCATCGGCCTGAATGCCCGCTTCGGCCAGACAGTAGCGCACGGCCTGCAGCGGAAACCCCGCATCGTGTTTCTTGCGCGTAAACCGCTCTTCCTGTGCTGCCGCGATGATCTCGCCATCCCGAATCAGCGCCGCCGCTGAATCATGATAAAATGCACTGATGCCCAGAATATTCATACCGATTGCTCCCCTTTAATACTGGCGCTGATAGTCCTCACGAGCCGACGGGGTTTCCCTGCTGTTCCAGCACGTGCTTTGAGGTGATGGAAAGGCCAGACGCATCGGATCTTTGCCGGCCAGACGCAACAGCAGCCGCGCCGGAACAAAACACAGATAGAAAAATGGAACCAGCAAAAGCCAGGTGATGCCCGCACCCGCCCAGACGCCCAGCCTGCGCAAAAAAGCCTCGATCAACTCATACGCCTTGGGGGCCGCCAGGGCCGTCCCGGCCAAAAGACCGGCCACCACCAACACCACAAGCGCCATCCGACGCCCGCCCAGCAGAAAAAACACCAACGCTACAACACCCATCACCGCAAGCTGAATCAATAGCCGACGGACCAGCGACCTCCCCGCGATACCACGCCGCGCGACATCCCACGGCCATACTGTTTCCCGCACTGATTTTATTTTCTTATCCATATCCTGCACCCTCTTCCCGAATGAATCCGCACGCCTCCGGCGCACCACGCCCACCCAGTTGCCGGAATCTGATACCATGCCCCCCCGCCCATAACCAGTTATTTTTTCAGTGGCCGACACCGCATCCGGACGCCTCGCAAAAATTTCTCGAAAGAGCCACTGCTCTTCATGATTCGGCGGCGGCAGGGGGTGCGCTTCTTTCCCGCCATGCCGCGCTGATTGCCAGCGCTGCCAACAGGACGCAGAGTCCCCAATACATCTCG
>JAQVYB010000260.1 GCA_028708815.1 Kiritimatiellia bacterium
CTTAAGGGTATTGCTCATGATCCTCGCTTTCGTTTTATTGAAAGCAAAAATCTAAGCAGATTTATTCCTTAAGGTGGTACACTTTGATTCGACCCGGGGTGGTACACTTTAACCGACCGCTGACACCATACTGTTCATGGCAGCGAGGAACCAATGAAAACACCAACAGGATCATTCGAAGATTCGTCGCCAAGGGCCGGGATATTGCCCACTTCACAAAAAAAACCATCGAGCACTTCACGAACTGGATTAATAACTACCCGCGAAAGATACTCGACTACTGCACTCCAACAGAGCTCTACGAGACCTTCGCCAATGCCTAAAAATAATAAATCAAGAGACCATCAAACGCGAAACTTCACTTTACAATCTACCCCTGACCCCGTCCCGTCTAGTTGAGCGATCCCGCCCAGCAGGCGGGAGAGCGAGTCCGACCCGCAGGCATTGGCGCGGCGGGTGCCTCGCAGCCGCCGTGACACTGCCGGAGGGATATACCACCGTTGATTCTTCGCGGCGGTAAGCAGTATCACAACGGGAGCAGTTGGCGGGATGCCTGCTATCGCAGGCAGCATGCAAACTGCGGGGCCTGTGTATTTTGCGAGCGAGCGGAGCGAGCGAGGCCGAAGGACCGCCGCGCCATAGGGGGGCACAGATTGTAAAACAACCGGCGCACAGCTTGTCCTGCGTAGTACCGCGTAGCGGAACGAAGCAGGAAGGGGGGTAGATTTGAAATTCATTTCGTATCCAATGCGATTAAAAAACGGGCCGCGTGCTGGGGGGATGTCCGGGTATAAAATACACGATACGCTGTATTAATATTCAGGCTGCGTTTTCTCATTGAAACAAAACCCGCAATTAGGACAGCATTTTACTTTTTCTGGAAAATGCGATGGCAATATTAGGATGCCAAGAGTTCCGGCATAACTTATATCAAGAACCAAATAACTTAAGCTGGTAGAGCAACGCGGACATTTCAACCAACCACGAACTCTATAATATACATGAAACAGCAAAACGATCCCTATAACTGTTATAAAAGCTATCGGCTGAATGATATGTATGAAAAAAAATGTTGTTAAAATTAGAATCAGTCCTATCAACTGCTCCCTACGCCAACACTTCAGCCGCTTGTTGATTTCTTCTTCAAATGGTTTCTGCTCGCTCATATTCTTATGGGTAGTGAACTCTTTCATTGATCATATAATAACGCGTTCCTGCCAACGCTAAATAGGCTTCAACTGTTGCCGTAATATTTCCATCAACATCTGCAAGGCTGATTCCTGACTCAGAGATATCAATACAGTAGTGCCCACGAAAACGAGCATATGCACTTCCAAAAAGGCCAAAGTTCTCATTCCCAACACCTATACTTTGGACACCCATATCTAAACTAGGATCCCAACATACACGTCCAGGCCCAGTATCAATATTGTTACACTCATCTTTTTTCATATCATGTGTAAATGTGTGATTAACCCCAATAGTTGAAATACTAAAATGGAAAGCAAGGTCCAGATGTAGCCACCCCCAATCTAAATCTCCAACATCAACATCAAATCCAGCCCCCGCCGACAAGGTCATTGTTCCTGAAGTAGACCTTTCCCAATATCGTCCAATACTCCCATCCGATTTACAACACTTGCACTCTTTCTCTTCATAATCATAAGTAACCCCAAGATACATCAATAGCCCACCACCGACCTGACCATGCCATTTTTTTGTCTTGCAGTCGAAATTATCTAAGCCATGTAGATCAACAGAGCCAATGGCATTATTAAATAACATCGCATACAGATTCATCCCGCCTATTTCTTCAATCGGATCCCTGTTAATCCACCGCCCCAATTCGGGGTTGTAATACCTGTAGCCGTAGTACAGCAGGCCCGTTTCGTCGTCTTGATATTTGGTGGAGAAGCGGTAGGGCATGTCGGCGGCCATTGGGCCTTCGGCGTGGGTGATGTTGCCATAGGGATCGTATTGGTAATGGGCGACGAGGTTTCCGTTGGTATCCACGTAATCGGTGACGTTTCCGTTGGCGTCGTAGCAGGGATAGTAGTCCGCAGACTGTAGACCGGAGACCACAGACATGGAGAGCAATCCGCCAACACCGCCCGCTCCCTGGAGAGACCCGGATAAATCCAAACCCCAGATATAGCTGTTTGTTTCGTCAGGTTTGTCGAGCGGGTTGGTACCCGGCATATAGGTAATAGTTTCTTTCAAGGGATTCCAGCCGTCATAAACCATTGCGCAATCTTTAAGTTCCCAACGATAGGTTAAGTAGGGCATATAGGTATATACCCGTTTATTAATGCGTCGGCTCATATAGTCATAATCAAAATACAATTGTTTGACATCATTCATTACATGTATTGGCCAAACAGCAACCAACCTGTTTTCCGCATCCCATACCAAAGTTCGTCCGTTGTAGTTGGTTAGATTCCCGTCGGCATCATAATAACAGGTGACCTCCGCTTCCTGAGAGGTCACCGAGAGATATTGATTAAGGTCGTTCGCGGCATAGAGATTGGTGACGGCATTAAATGAGGCCGTCTTACGATTCCCGATGGGATCATATTCATATTGATAAGCATTCGTACCCATAGCCGCTTCCATTAATTCGCTGCGGAGATTGTAGTCAAAGAGATTGGTTTGAACAGCGGATAATGCAGCCAACATCTGATCCGTTCGCGAGGTGCGACGTCCGATGGCGTCGTTGAGGTAGTCGAATTGGGATATCAGGTTGGTTCCGGAGGTGTTTTGGATTTGGGTAATGAGGTCACGGGTGGGTTCGTAGGATTATCCAATATCCAACACGGAATTACCATCGGATGAAATGGTTTTACTTTCGAGGAGGGAGGAATTGGGGAGATGAGAATATTTTACCACGGATGACACGGAGAGC
>JAQVYB010000261.1 GCA_028708815.1 Kiritimatiellia bacterium
AGACAGGTTCCGGAACGGCCGTCATGCTGACATCATCAACATAGCAGGAGCCGCCGGTTCCAGTGGCAGTGAAACCAAACTCCAGCTTGGCATTATCTGCGGTGCCGCCGGAGGTGATCTGGAAGGATTGAAGCTTCCAGCTCTCTGCGATGCCGAGGTCCAGGTTGTATGTTTGGGCTGCTTCCCCGAAATTATACGGATCTGCAGCCGTATCCCAAAAGACCTTGAGATAAGCCGAGGCACCATTATCTACAAATCCGCTGTCCCAGAAGGTGTAGAAGTTGATGTCATACGTTGTGCCGGCATCCACGCCTGGTTTTTGTTCTGCAAAGGAACTGGTTCCATCGTATGAACCGCCTACGAAGTTGGCCAGAATCAGGGAATATGATCCGTCGTGTTTCTGCCAATCGCTCTGTCCTGTCGAGCCGTTATAGGGAGCCCAGTTGACCGTATCTGTTTCCCAGTTTCCAAAGGCGTCTTCAAAGCCCTCGTTCCCGATAATATTTGCAAGCGCGCCCTGGCATAAAACCGCCACGAGCAGCGCAGTAATCCCTGTTTTCTTCATTGTACGTTTCTCCATTATTATTTTTGAATCATTCGGTTTGTCAGTACGGATGATGTCCTCTCCATGCGACAAACCCCTCTTGATATGGATGCACAATAGGACAGGATTTATGCGTGATCAAGCTAAATATGGAACAAAATGGGACCGATCACACGTAGTAAACGGTTGTAAAGCAACATATAAATATAGAGAAATGGGAACGTACTTATATCTATGCGCTGTCTTTTTGCCCCTGGTTTTCATTCATGCAGTGCTTGGTAGGGAGAAAACGCAACGCCCAAAATAATTGAATTCCCGGATGGCAATTCGTGGGGTGATTCGATAATTTTCGGACATGATAAAGAAAATACCGATGATTATACAGGGTGGCATGGGGGCCGGGGTATCCAACTGGACGTTGACCCGTGCCGTTTCGCGGCTGGGGCAGTTAGGTGTGGTGGCTGGTACAGCGCTCGATCAGATTCTGACGCGTCGTTTGCAGGATGGTGATCCGGGCGGAATGGTGCAGCAGGCGCTGGAGCATTTTCCTTTCCCAAAAATTGCCCGTCGCATTTTGGATGATTATTTTCTGCCGGAAGGGCGTGCGCCGGGCGCTCCCTATAAGGCGGTGCGTGTGCACACGGTGAACAATTCTCCCTATAGTCAGCAGCTTTGTGTGGCGGCGAATTTCGTGGAGATATTTCTGGCCAAACTCGGGCACGATAATCCGGTAGGCATTAATTATCTTGAAAAGATTCAATTGCCGCACTTGCCGTCGCTCTACGGGGCGATGCTGGCGGGCGTGGCGGTGGTTATTGTGGGTGCCGGTATTCCGTTTGAATTTGCAGCAGCGATGGATGCGCTGGCTGAGCACGGCCCGGCACGCTATACCCTTTCTGTGTCGGGGGCTCCCAGTGGAGCAAAGGTAAGTTTGACGTTTGATCCGGCCTCGTGTGGTGAGCCGATGCAGCCGTTGGATGCGCTGGAACGCCCGGCCTTTCTTCCGATTATTTCTTCGGATACGCTGGCGGTCATGCTTTGTCGCAGGTTGCCGGGTGGCTTTCAGGGCTTTGTGATTGAAGGGGCGACGGCCGGCGGACACAACGCCCCGCCCCGCGGGCAGCTGAAACTGACAGAGGATGGACAGCCTATCTATGGTGACCGGGATCGTGTGAATCTTGAAACGATACGCAAGCTCGGGGTGCCTTTCTGGTTGGCGGGTTCGTATGGTTCGCCGGAACGCATTAAGGAGGCGCTTGAGCTTGGGGCCTCGGGCGTGCAGGTGGGTACGCCGTTTGCGCTGTGCGAGGAGTCGGGCATTACCGCAGATTTCCGCCGCCGTTTGGTGCGCAATGCGCTCGAGGGGCGGGCGAAGGTGTTTACCGATCCGCTGGCGTCGCCCACGGGTTTTCCGTTCAAAGTGGGGCGTTTAGAAGGTACACTTTCGGATGAACACGTCTACAAAAACCGCAAGCGTGTGTGCGATTTGGGTTTTTTGCGCGAGGTATATCGTCGCCCAGACGGGACGCTGGGTTATCGCTGTGCGGCGGAGCCGGAGAAATCTTTTTTGGCCAAGGGGGGAAAGCCGGAGGCCATGGAGGGGCGCGTATGTTTGTGCAATGCGCTGATTGCGAATGTCGGGATGTCTCAGTTGCTTTCGGATGGTTCGTTGGAACTTCCACTGCTGACGCTTGGGGATGACTATGAGAACATCGGTCGTTTCTGTCGGGAAGGCTGCGTGGACTTTTCGGCGGAGGATGTGATTCGCACGCTGCTGGGGTAGGGCCTGCGGCCCGGACGAAGAAGGACGAGAGTGGTTTTCAACGACCAGATATCGGAGATGAAATATCCGATGCCGGAGGTTTTCGCGCCAAGACCCCAAGGTATGGAGAAAGAATGTTGACAGGAGGAACAGGAGGGACCGGATTTCGCTTGTCTTTGTTGACTTCGTTTACTTGAGAGAATCCAGTGTGAAAAAAAGGTTCTTCCGGAATTATCGTGGATAAGCTGATCTGTAGAGCAATACAAAAGATGCCAAACAGAAAGCATGTCCTTAGATTACACAGATTGGCCTTCCCGGGAGCGCCGATCGCCTGGCAATCCGTCGGACTTCAGGTACTCTTACACCCGACCACGCTGCTCAACAGTAGTGATTTCGATACTATCCGGGACATCATGACGGATTGCTTAATGCAAACAATAGTTTGCGCAGGACGCGTTAAACAAAAGACACACCAAAAACGGTTGCACGCCGCATGTGCGGGTGAGAGTTGTCAAATTCCTGCGAATTTCAGGTTGAACAGTCGTTTCATGTTGTAGCTCAGGGCAACAAGGTCCCATTCCCCCTGAACTGCC
>JAQVYB010000012.1 GCA_028708815.1 Kiritimatiellia bacterium
CAGCCCACCAATGGTGCGGCACCTTATACGCCGGGCGAGTGGACCCTGCTTTCAACGCGCGGAGTGGCGCCGCTCGGCACGGCCTATGGACGCACCGTTTGCGCGCTGGTTGGCAACGACGACGCCTTCAGCGGCGCGGTCTGGTTTGATGATCTGACCCAATCATTGGTTTCCACCGGTGGCTCCTCTTCGGGTCTGCTGCTCAATCCGGGCTTTGAAGACAACATCACTGGCAATGCCTATGATCTGGATGCCGCCGGTGAACTGCGTCATTGGACCTGGGGTGGCGGAGATAATGCCGGCTTCATCGTGAATGACTATGCGCAGGCCGGCGATCAGTCGCTGGTGCTGACATGGCCAGGCAACTACATGTTGCAGGATTTTGAGGCGGACCCCGGCGAGCAGTATGTGATCTCCGGCTACATGTTTACGCCCTCCGGTGCGGACAAGTTCACCAGCGATTCCAGAAGCTATGGCTATATTATGGTGGCCTTCTATATTGATGGTGCGGAGGATCCCGTGCTCGAAAACATCTACATGACCGAACATTTCACGGCATCGAGTCCGGCCGATGAGTGGGTCTACTTCTGTGTGACGAGCACCGTTCCGGAACCCGTAGATCCCCTCAGTGTAGTTGTTGGGCGCGTGGCCTGCACTATCTATTCCGATGATCCTGATGGCGATATCATGCTGGGTGGAATTATTTGCTACGACAGCCTCTCCGTGGTGAAGGCCGGTAGCGCTGCGAACCCCTTTGAGGAGTGGCAAACGCAGTGGTTTGGTTCCACCTCGGCAGCCAACGGCGGGTTGCACGATGACTTTGATGGCGACCGTTCGGACAATTGGTCCGAGTTCATTGCCGGAACCGACCCAACCAGCGACAGTGCCTTCCTGGGCATGAACTCCACGTCTGCCGCCGGACAGAAAATAATCATTACCTGGCCGAGCACTGTTGGACGCTATTACCGGATTCTCGGTACGGAAAACAAGAATCTGACCGGATTCGAGGTCATTGCGTCGAACATAGCGGCTACGCCATTCGTGAATACGTACACCTCCTCGCTTCCGGCGTCTGTTTCGACATACTATTACCGTCTGGAAGTGAGTACCAACGCGTTCCAGTAAGTGGAGTCTGTTAACCAAAGACATAGAACGGCCCCTTACACGTGAGTGCAGGGGGCCGTTTGGCTTGACCGTTTGTTTCGAAAAGTAGATTCTTCGGCTGCGGAGGCCGAAACAACAAGCAAATCGTGATGAACCATCAGTGAAAGGCAGAAAAAAATGATCCATCCTAACGCAAATGGAAAACACACACGAAGGCATCTCCAGCGTGGTGTGTTGACCCTGCTGGCCATTGGGTCTTTATTCACAGCACACGCCGAAATTAAACGGGTACCTGGCGCTCCATTGCCGGGTGCCATGCTGAACACATTGGATGAAGGCTATGTGGGCTTCCCGGTAAAAAAACTTCCCTTGATTCTTTATGACGATGCGAATACCACGTTTTCGCGACCCTACGTGCCATCGGGCTGGATGGGGAATCATGAAGTCATTGATTTTGACGAAGGCTGGAAGAAGAGACCTCACAGCGGTGCGACTTGTATTCGCGTACGCTGCGGCATGTCACACTCCTGGTTCGGCATTGTCTGGCAAAGTCCGGCCAATGACTGGGGCGACCAGGAAGGCGGATGGGATTTAATCAACGCCCGCCAGCTGAGCTTCTGGGCCCGAGGGGAAAACGGCGGAGAGAAGGTGGAGTTCAAGTTCGGTATTCTACGGGAAGATCAACCCTATCCGGATACCACCGGAAATAAAGGCCTCACGGTTTCTCTTACCCGATACTGGAAACAATATGTGATTCCGCTCACAGGAAACAAACGCTGCATCAAGACCGGCTTTGTCTGGGTAGTGGATGGATGTGATGAGGGTTTCACCTTCTATCTGGACGATATTAAATTTGAATAAACGGATCCTCTGCTTTTCGGCGGAGGGATTGCTGCAGTTCATGCAGGCTCCAGAATGCATCATCTCCACGTATTGAATTTGACGCCAACGAAAAGTACTGCTAAGGATATCCGCGAAAAAAAACCGGCCGAATACACACTCCGGTAGCTCAGTTGGATAGAGCAACGGATTTCTAATCCGTCGGTCGCGGGTTCAAGTCCTGCCCGGAGTGCCATTTTAATCAACGGGTTACGCGAAAGTGTGCCCCGTTTTTGTTTGTCCGTATAGCCATAATACCGTCATTGCGTTTAGGCCTTCGTATGGACGGATTCTTCGCAAACACACACATTCTCCTGGAGCTATTTCAATGCCTTCAGCGCGGCCTCGTAGTCCGGTTCCTGGGTAATTTCCGGCACCAGTTGTGCGTACGTGACGGTTCCTGTTTCATCCAGTACGAAGACGGCGCGAGCGAAGAGTCCGCGAAGAGGACCATCCACCAGTAGAACCCCATACTCTTCTCCAAATTCGGGCGAGCGAAAGGCCGAGGCGGTATGCACCTTTTCAATGCCTTCGGCAGCGCAGAAACGGGCGCCTGCAAAGGGCAGGTCCATGGAAATACAAAGGATGACGGTATTGGGGATGGAAGCCGCTTCCTGATTAAAACGCCGGATGGATGTGGCACAAACCGGAGTATCCAGGCTGGGAAATATGTTCAGAAGCACTTTCCTGCCGGCCAGGTCTGCAAGCGGGATTTCCGACAGGTCTGCCTTGACGAGGGTGAAAGCGGAGGCCTTGCTTCCCGGTGCAGGGAACGTGCGCTCCGTCGTGTGAATAGGATTGCCTTTCAAGGTAACGGTGCTCATCACGCCCTCCTGTGTTTTTATTCCGTAAATTTTCCGTAAGCCCTGATTTTTTCGTACCGGGTTTGCAGGAGCTGGTCGGTGTTCATGGATTGCAGATCGGAAAGATTTTTCAGGATGGCGGTTTTCAGGTTGTCAAAGGCGACTTCGGGTTCATTGTGCGCCCCGCCTAATGGTTCGGCGATGACTTCATCCACGAGGCCGAGTTGTGTCAGGTCGCGCGAGGTGATTTTGAGGGCCTCGGCAGCTTTATCGGCATAGGCTCGGTCCTTCCAGAGGATGGCCGCGCATCCTTCGGGAGAGATGACGGAGTAGTAGGCGTGTTCCATGATCAGCAATCGGTCGCCCACGCCAATGCCAATGGCCCCGCCGCTACCACCTTCACCGGTGATCACCACGACGATGGGCGTCGGGATCACAGACATCTCGCGTAGGTTAACGGCAATGGCTTCGGCCACATGACGTTCTTCTCCCTCCATGCCGGGGAAGGCCCCCGGGGTGTCTATGAGGCTGACAATGGGCAGGCCGAACTTGCCGGCCAGTTTCATCAGGCGGAGTGCTTTGCGATATCCTTCGGGATAGGGACAGCCGAAGTTGCAGGCCAAATTGCTCTTGGTGTCGCGCCCTTTCTGGGTGGCAATAAACATGACTTTCTGTTCGTCGATCTGCGCAATGCCGCCGATGATGGCACGGTCATCGGCATAGAGTCGGTCGCCGTGCAGTTCAGTAAAGTCGGTGGAGATGGCGTCGATGTAATCTTTTGGATAGGGGCGCGTCGGGTGGCGGGCAATCTGCACCTGCTGCCAAGGGGTGAGGTTGCTGTATATTTTTTCCTGCGTTTCGCGGATTTTTTTCTGAATGCGTTCGACTTCCTGCACCATATCCACTTCGTGGCCTTCGCCGGCTTTGCGCAGTTCTTCGAGTTTATTTCTCAGTTCAACCACCGGTTTTTCAAAGGGTAGGGCGTATCCATTCATGAGAGGCTCCAACAGATTATTTAATGGTTACGGTCGTTCCTACGGGAACAAGCGTATAGATTTCTTCGATGTCTTCGTTGAGCATGCGAACGCAGCCGGCGCTGGATTGTTTGCCAACGCTTTCGGGTTCCCAGGTGCCGTGCAGCCCGTAGCCGCGTATGTTCAGAGAAAGCCAGTGGGTCCCAAGCAGGTTTTCGGGATCCCCGTAAGGTACGCGCTTGCCGTCGGGCCGCCACCACGTGGGCTGAGCGACGCGGTCAGTGATCTGAAATTCGCCTTCGGGTGTGCGTGCAAATTCTCCGGTGCCGACCCGGTAGCGCTTAAAGAAGCGGTCGTTAAGGTAGAGCACGAGATCATTGTCGTTCTTATCGACCACCATGGAAAAGGTGCCGTTCAGAATGCGGAACCGATCACCCAGTCGGATCAGCGAGCCCCTTAGATTGTTGCCTTTCTGAATCAGCTCCACGGTGGTTTTGTATTTTTTGGCCAGTACGGCGAGCGTATCGCCTCGGCTGACGGTGTAATCCACCTTTTCTTCCATGGGATAGGGGGCGAAAACAAGGCTGGTGTTCACCTCGCCGAGGAGCGCTTCGGCCCGTGCGCGAGCCGCTGGATTGGCGGAGGCGTCCAGTATTTCAAAACAGACTTCGCGTGTGCCCGGCAGGTCTTTTTCGGCGTATCGTTTTTCGGCGTTTTGGATCAGTTCGGGGCCTGGGTCCGGTTGGTTGGCGGCATATTTCGGAGGCGGCGGCGGGGTAGGGCGGGGGACCGCCGCGGATTGGGCGGAGGTGCCCTCCGACAGGGCGGATGACGGTTCGATGCCGCCTGTTGCCTGAGCCGGCTGTTCGGCCTGTTGAAGTTCCTGTTCAAAGGCTTTATCCGCCGCCTGCTCGGAGCGGTGGCGCGCCACCAGCAACCAGATGATGCCGCCGGTCACGAGAATGACCAGCAGTAGCACGAGACGAAAGCAACCTTTTTGACTGCGTTGTGGTTGGTGTAAATAGATATCTTGCATGGCTCCGTATATAGCGAAATATATCCTTTTGTCCAGAAATTACCGGAAAGGAGCATTCTTCCGGAATCGGGCATGTTTTTTGAGTCAGCAGGATTTTGTGCGGCAGGGGGGGAGGGGTGTGGAAGCTGTCACGAGGGAACAAGACTGGGTGATGAAAAAAACAAACGGGAAACTGGACTGTACCTCCTCTGATGTGTACTCTTCGCGCCTGTTTTAACCCAACCTGGAAACTGCACGGAAACGCATGAGAGATACATCGCATATACGAAATTTCTGTATTATAGCCCACATTGACCATGGGAAATCCACCTTGGCTGATCGGATGCTTGAGCTGACCGGCGCGGTGGAGAAACGTGACCTGAAGGAGCAGTTGCTCGATGCCATGGACCTCGAACGCGAACGGGGCATTACCATTAAAGCGCATCCGGTGACGATGAAGTATCGGGCAAAGGACGGAAAGGACTATCAGTTTAATCTGATTGATACGCCGGGGCATGTGGATTTCTCGTATGAAGTGGAGCGGAGTCTGGCCGCCTGCGAGGGGGCGTTGCTTGTCCTTGATGCCGCCCAGGGCGTGGAAGCGCAGACGGTGGCCAACACGCACCTGGCCACGCTGCACAATCTGGCCATCGTTCCCGTCATTAATAAAATAGACCTCCCCACGGCCAATGTGGAGGAAGTCAGCCGGCAGGTGGAGGACATCCTGGCCATCCCGATGGATGATGCGCTTCAGACCAGCGCCAAGACCGGCCTTGGTATTGAAGCAATCATGGAGGCCATCGTCCATCGCATTCCTCCGCCCACGGTGAATGAGGAAGCGGATACGTTCCGGGCGTTGGTTTTTGACAACGTCTATGATGCGTACCGCGGGGTTATTTCCTATATCCGCATTGGTGAGGGCTCGCTGAAGCGCGGTGATAAAATACGCCTCATGAGCAATGGGCAGGATTACGAGTGCAAGGAGGTGGGCCGCTTTTTGCCAAAGCCGACCCCCTGCGAGGTGCTGCGGGGCGGTGAGGTGGGCTACGTGATCGGTAATATCAAGAAGCCGTCAGACATCCTGATGGGCGATACGATTACGCTCGCCCGTTCTCCGGCCACCACGCCCATGCTCGGTTTCAAAAAAATTCATCCGTTGGTGTTCAGCGGGCTTTATCCGGTGGTTACGTCCGATTATGGAAAGTTGCAGGCCAGCCTGGAAAAACTTCAGTTGAATGACAGCTCGCTGGCCTATCAAGCGGAGAGTTCCGTGGCGCTGGGCTTTGGTTTTCGCTGCGGTTTTCTGGGCCTGCTTCACATGGAAATTGTGCAGGAGCGCCTGCGCCGCGAATTCGATGTGGACCTGATTACGACGTATCCGGGAGTTATTTATCATGTATATCTAACCGACGGGACCATGCTGGAGGTGGATAATCCGGTCTACCTGCCGGAAGTCACCCGCATTGACCGTATTGAAGAGCCGCTTGTGAAGGCATATATCATCTCTCACAATGAGCATATCGGTGACATGATGCAATTGATCATGGACCGGCGAGGTGATGTGGAAAAAACGGATTCCATGGATACGCGGCGCGTGATGTTGACGTGTCTGCTTCCGTTGAATGAAATTCTGCTCGACTTCAATGATAAATTGAAAAGCATCAGCCGGGGCTATTCCTCGATGGATTACGAGCCGTTTGGCTATCAGGTAAGCGATTTGGTCAAACTGGAAATTCTGGTGCACGGCGAGCAGGTGGATGCCTTTTCCTGCATTATCCATCGAAGCAAGGCGGTGGGGCGCGGGCGCGAAATCTGCGAAGCGCTGCGTGAGGTGATTCCGCCGCAGATGTTTCAAATCCCGTTGCAGGCAACCATCGGGCGGAATATCATTGCCCGCGAAACGATTCGTGCGTTGCGTAAGGATGTGACATCGAAGTGTTATGGTGGAGACATTACGCGAAAGCGCAAGCTGCTCGAGAAGCAGAAAGAGGGAAAGAAGAAGATGAAATTGATCGGGAAGGTCAGTATCCCTCAGGAAGCCTTTATCTCCGTGTTGAAATCCAAGATCTGAACCCCTTCCCGGGAAATGAGGCCGCATGAACTATTTTGAAAAACGACGATTAAACAAACTGGTCCGGCATCTGCTTCACGAGGCGCTCCATGCACGCCACATGCGGGAGGACGTGACCTCCGGCGATGTGCTGCATGATCTGGATCAGCGCATGGATGCCCTGCGGCAGGCATCGAAAAGCGGGGCGGGTAAAGAGGAGGTTCTCGGACTGTGCGAGCGCTTGAGCGAGGGCATTTCCAAGGTCATGCCTCACCGTGAACCCCGCAGAATCAGGGAAAATGTGGAGGTGATTGTGGTGGCGCTCGTGGTGGCGCTCGGTTTTCGCACCTATTTTATTCAACCGTTCAAGATTCCCACCGGCTCGATGCAACCCACACTCAACGGCATCACGTTTCATCCGCCGGCGTCGCTGGGCATCTTTAATACCTATCCGATGCGTTTGTTTAACACGGCACTTTTCGGCAAGTATCCCGTTCGCATACGCGCCGTGCAGGATGGCCGTATCCGTTATCTCGGCTACGGCAAAGATTCTTTTATCATGACCGGACCGGGCCGCACTCCGGATCACCCGAAAATCAAAAATCTGGACACCTCTTTTCGTGCCCATTTCTACACGATCCCCGGTTCCAATATGCGCATGCCGGTCCCGGTGGAATTCGAAACCTATGTAAAGGACGGCGACCTCGTGCATAAGGGTGATCTGCTGGCGGCAGGAACAATCTGCCTGGGTGATCATATATTCGTCAACAAGGTAAAATACAACTTTACGCGACCCAGACGGGGAGACATCTTTGTGTTTGATACGCGGGGCATTGATTTCCCGAATATCAAGACCAATAATTTCTATATCAAGCGTTTGGTCGGCCTGCCGGGAGAGTGTATTGCCATTCATGAGCCGGAGCGTGAGGACGACGTGACGCAGCGTTATCTCCTGGTGGACGGCCAGAAAATCGAGACGCCGCAACCTTTTTACCGATTGCTGCACGGAGCCGCCGAAGGGTACAACGGGTATGTTTTTCCGGGGGTGAGTTCCACGGAATTGCGGCGCGCAAAACTGGCGCTCCCGGAAGATACGCTGTGCCTGGGGCCAGGGGAATATCTGCCTTTCGGAGATAATTCGCGGGAAAGTCTGGACGGGCGTTATTTCGGAGCGGTTCGGCAGGAGGATGTCGTTGGCCCGGCCTTTGCGGTTTATTGGCCGCTGAGTCGGCGCTGGGGTTTTACGAAATAGGTGCAAATGCCCTCCCGTTGCGCTCCCCGATGAAATGAAAGCGATGCGCCTCGTACGAACAGCAGCATGATTCCATCGTTGCGTTTAGACTTTTTTCCGTATACAACGCGACATGAAATATAACAGGAAGAGGTTTCTTGATTATGGCACCGTCACCCATCGTATCTCTTGAAATCGGCACGTCGAAAATCCGCGCCTTGATCGGCGAACAATTGGAGGATGGACAGATTCTGGTTACGGGCATGGGGGAGTGCGCCTCACGCGGTGTGCGCAAGGGAGAGATCATCCATTTTGAAAATGCCCTGGCCTGCGTGAAAAGTACGCTCGAGATGGCGGAAGAACAGAGCCGCGTGGCCATTCATGAGATTCATCTGGTCGTTACGGGTGGGCACATTCAGAGCGTGATCAATCATGGAAACGTCCCGGTGGAATCCGGCGAGATTTCCCGGGAGGATATTGAGCGGGTGATGGAGGTGGGGCGTACGTTGAGTCTTCCGCATGATCGGGCTGTGTTGCATACCATCAATCAACATTTTTATGTGGATGATCAGCCCGGCGTGATTGACCCGGTGGGCATGGAGGGTTCCAAGCTTTCCGTGGATATGCTGATTATGCACGGCATTCGTAATCGGGTTAAAAATGCCGTTAAACTCCTCAAAAGCGCCTATGTGGAAGTGGCGGATGTAGCCTTCAGCGGACTTTGCTCGGCGCTGGCGGTACTTACCCCGGAACAGAAAGAAAGCGGCGTGATCGTGATTGATATGGGCGGGGGCACGACGGATTATCTGGTCTACGGCGGGCGGGCCATCGCCTGTGCGGGCGCGCTCGCGGTTGGAGGCGATCACATTACCAATGACGTGGCCACCGGGCTTTGCATTCCGATTTCACAGGCAGAACGCTTGAAGCTGGAGTGGGGGAATGCACTCCAAGGGCAATGCGCCGCGAGTCAAACCGTTTCGCTCCAGGCGGAAAGCGGTTTCCAAAGCAGACATGTGAATCTCTCGGATTTGCACATGATCATTCATGCCCGTGTGGAGGAGATCCTGCGGATGGTGAAGGCGGAGATTGTGCGTTACAATCCGCTTTCCATGGCGGGTGCGGGGGTGCTTCTCACGGGAGGCGGGGCGCATTTAAAAGGGGTGTGCGAATTGGCGGCTCAGGTCTTTGAGATGCCCTGTCATGTGGGGGTTCCCCGAAACATCAGCGGATTGGCGGTGGTTACGGAAGGGCCGGAATATGCCGCACCTTTGGGGATGATTCGCTATGGATTCAAGACCACGGGCCGGCGGGAAGACGAAAACGGCCTGTTTTCGCGTCTGGTCAGCATGTTGAAAGGCTCAAAATAAGGTGCGCGGCTATGGAAGTTCAGATTAAATCACGTGTCGGCAATCTGCATGAGTTGACGATGCTGGTGTTCGGTGTGGGTGGATGCGGAGTGCAGGTGGTTAAATCCATGACAGGCGGTTGGACCGAGCGTTTCAAAGGATATCTGCTGGATACCGATCCACAAATGCTGGGAGGCGATTTTGATGCGGAGCCCATTCATTTGAATTCACGCGCAACGCAGGGCATGAGCTGTGCGGGAGATGTGGCCGCCGGACGTCGGGCCCTGAATGAAAACCGTGAACAGCTTTCGGAACTTTGCTCCATGGCGGACATCATTTTTGTGGCCGCCGGTTTCGGAGGTGGAACGGGTACGGGAGGGGCCAATGCCCTCGTGGAAATCGCTTCCGATGCGGGAGCACTCGTGATCGGCTTCGTCGCCATGCCGTTTGATTTTGAAGGAGCGGAACGCAGGGCCATTGCAAAAGACGGGCTGCTTCAGTTTCAGGACGCGGCGGACGGTGTGGTTTTGGTGGAAAATCAACGCCTTCTGCCCTGGGCATCTGATAAAACAAGCATAGAATCTGCTTTCGAGGTGGTGGCAGAGACCGTGTCGAAAGATATTAGGGCCATGCAGCGTTTGCTGGCTTCTCCGGGCGTGGTGAACATTGATTTTGCGGATGTTCGTCGGGCCGTGATGAACAGTCATGGACTCTGTACCATGGTATGCGGTCAGGCATCAGGGAAGGGACGTGCCGAACAGGCGGTGAAGGGGGTGCTGGATCACCCGCTTTTTTGCAGCCGTGCGGTTTTGGCGAAGGCTTCCTCGGTGATTGTGGGGATCTGCGGTGGGCGCGATCTGACTCTGCGCGAAATAGATATTATCATGACTTCTCTGGGCGAAGTGTTGGGCGAACACGCCCGAATCAAAATGGGGACGTCGGTGGATTCCACCATAAAGGATGAAGTATCCCTGATCGTGCTGGCCTCCGAATCCAGAGAGGCGGGTGCTGATGCCTGCATGGAACAGCGGGAGTCTCTGGTTGTTCCGGGGGCCGGAGAAAAAATGAGTGGTGGGAAAAAGAAGGTCCGTCCTGTGCAGTCGAGTCTCAATCTGGATGCCCCCGGAAAGGGGCGGTTCAAGGATGTTGAGCCCACGCTTCGCAATGGAGAAGATCTGGACACGCCCACCTTTATGCGGCGCGGCATCAAGCTTCGCTCCTGAAAAGTACGCCCGAAAATCTGTGGACTTTGGATGCAGGTGTGCATTTTTAAACGTTGTGCTTGAAATGTACCTCGGTTCCTTTCACATTCTGTAAACATGGGACAAGATGAGGAAAAACTCTATTTGACCAAGGATAATCTGCTGGAGTGGTCTGGGAAGAAAGTCTTTGAAGAAGGGCGCAGCCTGTTTGAGGCGGGGCGCGTCCGCAGGCTGGATCTTAGCCATACGCCGATGATTGAAGGAGCCATCGGTTATGGCGATCGGGTGTTCACCACACGTTTCAAGGTTTTGCCCGATGGGTCGGTGGATAATCAGTGCCCGTGCAAGGATTCGCGCGAGCGGGGGATTGTTTGTTCTCATGTGATTGCGGTGGCTTTGGCCTGGGTGGATCGTACGGCGGATCCGCGTCGGGAACGAGACCGGCGCATACGCAAAAGGCGGGAAGCTTTCAGGCGGGGCGTTCACTGCGGCGGCATCAGCCGGCTTTCGCCCCGTGAGCCGGGTGCCATTCCGGCCACGCTGCGCCTTCGTATTTCCGGAACCTGGCAGGATGATTTTGCGAGGGATGAACTCCGCATTAGCACACAGGTTGTATTTAAAAACAGCAGAAAAAAAATCACACAGGTTGACCCGTCGCTCCCCTTGGCTTTTAATACACGGGATGCCCATCTGCTCTACGTGCTGGAAGATTTCTGTGAGGGAGAACCGCCTCCGGATGATCTCCTGCTTAATCGAAATCAGTTCTTGGAATTGATGGATGAATTGGCGCCTGGAATCATTCACCTGAAGGAATCAGAACAGTCCATCAGAATTTTAGCCGAACCCGTGCAGCCGCATTTGGTGGTTCGGGCCGATCGTAAAACAGGTGAAGTACTGGTGGAGCAGCATTTGAACCTGCCGCCGGACGCCCCCCGTCCGGTCTTTCTGCCGGGCAGGCGAGCCGCCTGGCTGCTCCTGGACGATACGCTTCGTCCGCTGGATCCGGCGCTCCCGGAAGTCATACAGGCCTTATACGAGGGGCCGATGTGTTTGCCTTCGTCGCAAGTCCCGGAATTCCTTTTCGAGGTGTTGCCCGAATTGGAGGATCGAATTCTGATTGATGCAAATATTACGCAGAAGGCTTGCGTGATGATGCAGGGGACGCCCGAATTTGAACTGGAATTGAGCGGACGACCTGATGCGTTGCAACCCGCCTTGTATGTACGCTATGGAAAGGGTGGGGAGCGGTTTGTCGCCGGGCAACATGCCGGATCCTACCGGCAGGCCAGCCCCTCCGGGAAAGAGTGTTTTCATTTCATGATGCGCAATCCTGAAATGGAGGATGAAGGCTTGCAGAAGCTTCAGGTGTTGGGCATTCGAGGGATGCACGGTGAAACACTGGAGGCCATCGAAGGAAAAACAGAAACCTTGAATTTTCTGGCGCGACAGGTGCCCGATCTGCGCTCACAAGGCTGGACGGTTTCATTCTCTTCTGAATTGGAAAACATGATCCAGACGGTGGAGTGGATCAGTCCGAGGCTGGCCATCTCCGCAGGAAAAAGAGTCGGCTGGTACCAGGTGGACTTTCGTTTTCCGCTGCGCGATGGTGGATTCCTGAGTGAAACGGATATTGAAGACGCCGTACTTCTCGATGAATACTTTATTGAGTGCGATGAAAAGACGTACCTGTTGGACGCGAACCTGGTCGAGCGGGTGAATGCAGTGTTTGATGATTGTTCCGTGCGCGATGAAATTCCTTATTGCAGCCTGCAAGTGGGGGATATTCATGCCGGTTATGTTATGTCGTCTCTGGAAATGATCCCCGGAGTGCAGGTGGAGACGGATGAATCATGGCGCAGGCAGGTGGAGAAGCAAAACCGCAAGGAGCGGATGGATCCCGTTGTCTTGAACCCCGAGATGGAAAACGTGCTGCGCAGTTACCAGAAAACCGGGGTGAGTTGGTTGCGCTACATGGAAAATGGTGGGTTCAGCGGTATTCTGGCCGACGAGATGGGCCTTGGTAAGACTGTTCAGACGCTTGCCTGGCTGCAATTGACCCGCGCGGATGAATCCGCACGTGGGATGCCGGCCCTGGTTGTGTGCCCCACCAGTCTGGTGGAAAACTGGGCGGCTGAAGCCGAAAAATTCACGCCGAACCTGCGAGTCCATCTTTCCACGGGCGCGCAACGTCAAAAGAAGTGGGACAAGCTGGAAGGCGCTGATCTAGTCATCACTTCGTATGCACTGCTTCGACGCGATATTGATTTTTATGCCCGTATCCGCTTTTCCGCCGCCATCCTGGATGAGGCGCAGCACATCAAGAATCATTCCACCCAAAACGCCCGCTCCACGAAGCGCATCAAGGCGTGTTACCGTCTCGTACTGACGGGAACGCCCATTGAAAACAGCGTGACGGATCTGTGGTCCATTCTCGACTTTCTGATGCCCGGCTATCTGGGAACCCATCAGCAGTTCAAATATGTGTATGAAATGCCGATCTCCAACCGCACACCGGATGGTCCTGTCGCTCAGGAACGGCTGCGCCGCAAGATTCATCCGTTTCTGCTTCGTCGGTTGAAGTCAGAGGTAGCCAAAGATCTTCCGCCTAAAATTGAACGGGTGGCCCTCTGTACCATGACGCGCGATCAACAGGACGTCTATCAGCGCCTGCTGATGCACTACCGGACACAAATATACGATCTGGTGCGCGATCAGGGGTTTGAAAAGACCCGGTTTGAAATCTTCAAAACATTGCTCCGTTTACGGCAAACGTGCTGCCACTTGGACCTGCTCAAGGATCCCGGCATAAAATATAAGGAGCCCTCCGGCAAGCTGGACTTATTTCACGAGTTGCTGGACGAAGCGCTGGACGGCGGGAATCGTTTGCTGGTCTTCAGTCAGTTTGTTTCGATGCTTCAGATATTAAGAAAGGAACTCACCAAACGGGGCCTTCGCTACAGTTATTTGGACGGGTCCACCAAGGAGCGTCTGGCGGTGGTTAATGATTTCAATTCGGATGCGGGAATCCCCGTTTTTCTGATCAGTTTGAAGGCCGGGGGAACGGGACTGAACCTGACCGGCGCGGATACCGTCATTCATTTTGACCCTTGGTGGAATCCCGCCGTGGAGGATCAGGCCACTGACCGCGCCCATCGCATTGGCCAGCAACGAACCGTATACAGCGTGAAACTCATCACAAAAGACAGCATTGAAGAAAAAGTCCTGGCCATGCAGCGGCGTAAAAAAGCCATTATTGATGCCACGTTGGCCCGAGATAAAGACCAGGTCCTGGAAAAACTGACCTGGGATGATGTTCAGGAACTCCTGACCGAATGAAGCCATCCATCATCTCGGTCGGCTTGGAGTCGTTTATCCCCGCGGCGTTTTTTGTGTCGCCATCCGCTCGCCAAGAGGACGGAATATCGCCCAACGTCACCGTAACGGCAGGAGGAGTTCAAGCCGCTTTTACGCAAATGCCGACTTGCAGTCTAACGTTAGCGCTATTCGGCCCGAGCAGGGCATTGTTGGTATTCCGTTTTTTGAATGACAGGATGGTAATGATTAGTGAAAGTAAGAGTATAATGATCGTTGAATAGCCGCCCATTCGAGCCCATAGGATCATCTCGGCGATTATTGGAGTGGTCTCTTCTCCCGTCATGCTGTTTTATCTCCTGCCAACAGATGGGTCAGCATACAAAGCGAACGGATTGTTAGGCGAGAAATTTTCCAACGGCTTCAACCAGTTCCGATTGACGAACCGGCTTCGGCAGTAGCGCGTGCTGGGCTCCGCTTCCAATAATGCCGGCAATCTTTTCGGTTGGCATGAAACCGGTGCAGAAGATGATGTGAGGCATCTGCCAGTTGTTTCGTTCGCAATAGGCGGAGATTTCATCATAGGCCTGCTCGCCGTTTACGATCGGCATCATGGAATCCATGATGATTAGACCATGATGACCGTCAAAAAACTTTTCGAGGGCCTGACGTCCATCTGCCGCGCATTCCACGGTGATGTCGTCAAACGACAACTGAAGGAACTGAACGAAGATGTCACGAATAAGCTTCTCGTCCTCCGCCACCAGGATGGAGCGTACGGCAGAGGGCTTTTGATTCTCGGCGGGTAGTTTGAGGTCGTAGCGGATCGAACCGTCCTTATCCACGATTTGATTCAGCTCTTCACCCATGTGCAGTTTCTGGACAATATCAATCAGGCGGGTGATTTCCCGTTTGTAATCGCCCAGCTTATCCTTCTCGGCCATGCTCAGCAAAGACTGAAGCGGATTGTTGAACTCGTAGCCGAGTGTACTCATGGTCTGCAGGCGTGTTTTGACTTCAGCGGCCTCGAGTTCCCGGCGGGTGGTGAGTTCCTGCATGACGGCAATTTGTTTCTGTTGGGTGATGTCCTCCACAATGAACACCATGCCGGTGACGGAGTCGGTGGCGTCCCGGTTGAGTGCGCCGGTGATTTTGATATGGATGTGCTCGGAGGTGTCCGGATCGAGAACCGAAAATTCCGTGGTGTGTGATTTCAGATCGGAGATGGTGGCCATCACATTGGTGATGACGGATTCGTCGGAAAAAAAGGATTGCAGATGATGGCCGGTCACATCCTGATCGGGATCGCATCCGATCAGTTCAAGAAAGCGCGAGTTGGAAAAGAGAATAATGCCTTCCAGGTCTGTGACGAGTATGCCTGTGGCGGCATTCTGAAAGGCGTTGCGAAGCGTAAGCAGATAGTTCTGGGCCTGTTTGCGCTGGGTAATGTCGCGCACAAAAAAACAGGGCCCGTTGGAGGGGGGCATCCGCTCGATACCGACCGCGATTTCGGCCAGGAAGGAGGAGCGGTCGCCGCGGACGCATTTCCCTTCCATCAGGGTATGTTTTTCGGCGTCGATATTCTTGCAGATCATTTTGAGCAGATCTTCGTTGGTTCCCGCAATGATGTTGGTGATGTTCAGTTCGCGCAATTCTTCCTCCGTGTAGGCGAACATCTGTTGAGCCTGGGCGTTGACATCCATGACCCAGCCTTCATCATCGGTAATGATCGCCGCATCGTAGATGCTGTTGAAAAGAGCGGCAAAGGGCGTCTGGTTATCATAGGGGCGACCCACGACAATGCGGGGCGCTTTCTTGATAACGATGGCTTTCGGATACATCACGGATGGAGAAGACTTGAGATGGCTCATGATAAAAATCCCGTATGCTTATTGTTTTTGACACCACACAACAGGTGGTTATATTACCAGCGGTTTCAAATTAATCAATCAGGCATTATCAGATGCCGAAAAAAACAAATAAACGGCGGGATGGCGCAACAATGAAACTTTTAGTCACAGGCGGAGCGGGATATATCGGCAGTATTACCAGCGAATTACTGCTGGATGCAGGCCATGAAGTGCACATTTTCGACAATCTGGGACGAGGCCATCGCAAGGGTGTGGATGATCGGGCCTCCCTGATCATCGGGGATTTGGGCAATCGCGCCGATATTCGCAAGGCCATGCTGGAGGTCCGCCCGGACGCCGTTCTTCATTTTGCCGCCTATGCCTTGGTGGGTGAGTCCATGGAGTGCCCGGAAATGTATTTCGACAATAATCTCATCGGCGGGATTCACCTGGCGGATGCCATGATCGAGGCGGGCGTTAAAAAAATTATTTTCTCTTCCACCTGTGCCACCTATGGTCAGCCGGAAACCATGCCGATGACCGAAGATTTGCCCCAGCTCCCGCAGAATCCCTACGGTGAATCCAAGCTGATGCTGGAACGGGTTCTTCAATGGTATGAAAAGCTGCACGGGATTTGTCCGGTGTTTCTTCGCTATTTTAATGCCTGCGGCGCGACCGGCAAGTTCGGAGAAGATCACGAACCGGAAACCCATCTGATTCCCCTGATTCTGCAGGTACCGCTCGGGAAACGCAAAAAAGTATTTATCTTCGGCGATGATTATGACACGCCGGACGGCACCTGCATCCGTGACTACATCCATATTTCGGATTTGGCGCAGGCGCATATTCTGGCACTGAACGAGGGTATCTCCGGCGCCTTCAACCTGGGGAATGGCGGTGGTTTTTCCGTCAAAGAGGTGATCGAGGTGGCGCGCAAGGTATGCGGGCATCCAATTCCGGCTGAAACGGCGGCGCGTCGTCCGGGTGATCCGGCGCGACTCATCGCCTCTGCCGAAAGGGCTCATTCCGTTTTGGGCTGGAAGCCGCAGTATCCTGACATCAAAACCATCGTTGAGCATGCCTGGCAGTGGCATCAGGCTCATCCCAACGGCTACGAAGATTAACGGCAGCCGGCCATCGACCCGTCCGCACTGCGACACTGAATCTTGAAAAGGAGAATGGATATGTCCGAACGCATCCGAGTGAATGAAATGAAAGAATGGACCGAACTGACCAGTCATGCCGAAGCCATGAAGAAGGTCCATTTGCGCGATCTTTTTTCCGAAGATCCGGAGCGTGCCGAACACTATTCCATGGAGGCAGGGAGTCTCTTTCTGGATTACTCGAAGAACCGCGTGACCCGGAACACCATGAAAAAATTGATGGAGTTGGCCGCCGCCTCCGGACTGCGAAAAGCACAGGATGCGATGTTCGGCGGCGAAAAAATCAATGTCACGGAACATCGCGCCGTGCTGCACACGGCCTTGCGCGGACGCACTGAAGGTGCGGTGTTTGTGGATGGCGTGAACATCATGCCGGAGGTTATCGCCGTACGGGAGCAAATGAAGCAGTTTTCCGAAAAGGTGCGTTCCGGCGAATGGAAGGGATACACCGGCAAAGCGATTCGATATGTGGTGAATATCGGCATAGGAGGATCCGATTTGGGGCCGGTGATGGCCTATGAGGCCTTGAAACCCTATTCCAGGCGTGACCTTTGCATGCACTTTGTTTCCAACGTGGATGCCACACACATTGCGGAAGTCCTTCGACTCGTGGATGCCGAAGAGACCCTGTTTATCATCGCTTCCAAGACCTTTACCACACAGGAAACCATGACCAACGCACAGACCGCACGCGACTGGTTTCTGAAAAAAACAAAGAATGAAAAGGCCATCGCACAACATTTCGTGGCGCTCTCTACGAACGAGGAAAAGGTCTCGGAATTCGGCATCGATACGCGCAACATGTTCCGTTTTTGGGACTGGGTGGGCGGGCGCTATTCGCTTTGTTCCGCCATCGGACTTTCCGTGATGATTGCTATTGGTCCGGAGAATTTCCAGGATATGCTGGATGGTTTTTACAAGATGGACCGGCATTTTGCGGAAGCGCCGTTAGAAAAAAACATGCCGGTAGTCCTGGCCCTCCTGGGCATCTGGTACAACAATTTTCTGGGTGCCGATACGCATGCCATCCTGCCGTATGATCAATATATGAGTCGCTTTGCCGCCTATTTCCAGCAGGGCGACATGGAGAGCAATGGAAAAACGATTGATCAGCAGGGTAGGCGCGTGGACTGGCAGACCGGTCCGGTCATCTGGGGCGAGCCGGGCACCAACGGACAGCACGCCTTTTATCAACTCATCCATCAGGGCTCCAAACTTATCCCCTGTGATTTTATCGGCTTCATCCAGTCGCATAATCCGTTGGGAGATCACCACGACAAACTCATGGCCAATTTTTTTGCACAGACTGAAGCACTCGCCTTTGGAAAGACCGCAGAACAACTCGTCGAAGAAGGCGTGCCCGCCAAATTGGTCCCTCACAAAACATTTGAAGGAAACCGTCCGACCAATACGATCCTGGCTGAGCAATTGACGCCCGGCGTATTGGGGCAGTTGATCGCCCTCTATGAACACAAGATTTTTGTTCAGGGGATTATCTGGAATATCTTTTCTTTTGACCAATGGGGCGTGGAACTCGGAAAGGCGCTCGCTCAGAAAATCCTGCCGGAACTGGCTGCGGATGCCGAAGGCGAACTCGCTCACGACTCGTCCACCAACGCCCTGATTCAAAAATACCGGGCCGGAAAAAAACGCGTGTAAACGTCCCAAACGGAATTCAACTCATTCGGAGAACCATGAACAGCGAAGAAGCCCTCGTCCTATTCCGCCAAACCAACGCCCTGCTTACCGGACACTTCGAGCTGCGCTCGAAACTGCACAGCGCCGAATTTTTTCAATGCGCGCATGTCCTGAAGTATCCGCAACATGCCGAAGCCCTCTGCCGGGCGCTCGTGGAAAAAATACGCACCGAAAATATAGAGCTTTCCGTGGATGGGGTGATTTCGCCGGCGATGGGTGGTATTCCCGTGGGTCATGAAGTGGCGCGCGCACTGGGGGTTCATCACATTTTTGCGGAAAAACAGGATGGGGCACTTGTCCTGCGCAGAGGATTCAAAATCGAACCGGGAAGTCGCTACGTGGTGGCTGAAGATGTGGTCACGCGGGGAGGGCGTGTGCAGGAGACCATGGACATTGTGACCGGTAATGGAGGGATTGTCGCCGCGGTGGGGGTGCTGGTGGACCGCAGCGGCGGTGCAGCCTCTTTCGATGCCCCCTTCTTCAGCCTCATTCAGATGAATCCGGTGACTTGGACGGCGCAGGAATGCCCGCTTTGTCGTCAGGGCGTGCCCATCGAGCATCCGGGCAGTTAGTCGGTCATCGGGCCGGCCATTCAATATGTGATTTATCCAAAACACCGGTTGCAATTCCGGCAAGGCGGTGTTATGCATTTATGCATGAGAACAACCATTGACTTGGATGATGACTTGGCCCTGCGTGCGAAGAAGGAAGCACTGGAGCGGCGAAGTTCCCTCAAGGCCCTCGTAGAAGAAGGGCTTAAACTGGTGCTGGCCCAACCGGCAAACCACGAGTTGGAACCGCTCGATGTCTTGGCAGGAATGGACCGTAAAATTTGGACAGGCGTAAACGTGGAGCGCTTCATTCGTGACGCTCGAAGGGGATGGAAATGAAAACAAAAAAGGCCTTTTGGGATACCGATATTCTACTTTACTGGATCGAGCAGGAAGCGGCGCACCTGCCGCAAACTAAGGCCCTTGTCGACTGGCAGAAGGCCCAGAGCATCGAAACGGTAACCTCTGCTTATTCGCTGGCGGAAATCCTGGTGCGCCCCATATCGAAGGGCAATGCCGAGGTGGCCCGAAAATACAGCAATCAAGTGAAAAAGATGGGGTGCATCGAATTCGGCTCCAACGAAGCGCTGGCGTATGCCTGCATTCACGCGGATCATCCTGAAATCAAACCCCCCGAGTGCATTCAGTTGGCTTGCGCCGTGGCGCACGGCGTTGATTATTTTTTTACCAACGACCGAAAGCTGAGCCGGATCAATATCGATGGAATAGGGGAGATCATCTACCTGAAAAGCTGATATGAAGCCAATCGTTGACCAGCCAACCCACCCATCGCTTCACTCCCTTCGCCGACGCCGTCTTAACCCCGTAAGGAATGAGTAGATCATGGAAAATCAACCGTTTGTATTTATCAAGCCGCATGCCTTTGACAACCGCCGGACGTTGGACTTCATCGACTCCCATTTTGAGCGTAATAAAATCTCCTGGATCAGAAAGGGGACGATCACCGGCGCACAGATTCGGGCCGGCAATCTGGTGGACCGCCACTATTCTGTAAACGCCCGTGTGGGTACCGTTCGCGATCCTTCCACGTTGGATATCGGTGAGGGTGGACGCGCGAAGTTTCGCGAATGCTTTGGGGAAGACTGGGATGCGGTAATTGCCGAAAACCGCATGGTCAGCGGTCTGGTGCTGCAGGAAAAGCTGGATGGTAGCGCGGAAAAAGCGGATGCGGCCTGGAGTGCCTCGTCCAAGAGAACCAAAGTGGCGGGTGGTCATTATGTGGCTCGGTCCGAGGCTCTGAATCTCTACATCCTCAACGGCTTTTACCCGGTCGTGCGAGAAAGATATATGGCGGATGAGGCCTCCATTGCTTATGGCATCATCACCTTTTCCTCGAATGATCTGAACTGGAAAGACTTTCGCCACGAGGTGATCGGGGCCACCAATCCTGCCCAGGCCGACAAAAAATCCGTGCGCGGATATCTGTTTGAACACGCGGAAGAATTCGGTCTGACCGTGAACAACGGGGATAACGTGATTCATGCCAGTGCGTCGCCTTTTGAAGCGCTGATCGAAAAAAATCTTTGGCTCGAAGGCTGTGATTTGGCGAGTGATCCATTATATGCGCTGCTGAATGCCGCCGGCATCGGCCTGGCGGATCTCTTGCGTGAGTACGACGCCAATCCGGTCGTTACCCTGAACTCCGGCGAAACGGGCACACTGTTGGATGTGCTGGAAGACAAGAACACCGATCAGGTGGCCGATATACTGATTCAACGCGGTCAAAAATAGAAACGGAGCAGGTTCATGATTGTTATTTTAAAACCTCATCCATCGGATGACGAGGTGCGGAATATCGAGGAACGGGTGCGGGATCTCGGTTACGAGCCGCACACGATTCGCGGCGAAGTGCGCACTGTGGTGGCGGCGGTGGGCGATGAAACCACACACCAATCACTCGAAACGCTGCTGAGCATCCCGGTGGTGGATCGCGTGATGCCGGTTCAACAAAAATACAAATTGATCAGCCGGGAGACTCATCCGGATGATTTTGTGGTGAATGTTGGCGGAATACCTGTTGGAGGAGAGGTTTTTCAGGTTATTGCGGGACCGTGTGCCGTGGAATCTCAGCAACAGGTTTTGGAGGTGGCCGAACATGTAAAAGGGCAGGGGGCCTGCCTGATGCGCGGCGGAGCTTTCAAGCCGCGCACTTCTCCCTATGATTTTCAGGGTCTCGGAGAGCCCGCCCTCGAAATGATGGCCCGCGCACGGGATGCCTTTGGTTTACCGGTTGTCACTGAGGTGGTACGGGAATCCGACGTGGAGTTGGTGGCCCGATATGCCGACATGCTTCAGATCGGCGCACGAAACGCATTGAATTATTCCCTGCTTGAAGCAGTGGCCGATACCGGCAAGCCGGTACTGCTGAAACGCGGCATGGCGTCCACCGTGAATGAATGGCTCCTGGCGGCGGAATACATCGTAAAACGAGGCAACCGGAATGTGGTTCTTTGCGAGCGCGGAATCCGTACCTTTGAAACGGCGACGCGCAACATGCTCGATATCGGCGCGGTGGCGATTGCGAAAAAAGAAACCTGCCTGCCGGTGGTGGTGGATCCCAGTCACGCGGCGGGTCGGGTGGATTTGGTGGAGCCGCTTGCCAAAGCCGCCATTGCCGCCGGTGCGGATGGATTGCTCGTCGAGGTGCATCCCTGTCCCGAGAAGGCCACCAGCGATCAGGCTCAGCAATTGGATTTCGATGGGTTTACCTCTTTTATGGAGCATATCAAACCGTACATTGACCTAGCCGGTAAGAAATTCGGCCCGATCAACCGGTAAAGACGGCTACCTCCAGGCGATTGTGCTCATGTTTCCTTCAAAAGAGACACTTTTAGTTAGCTATTACGGCTGTTTTTTGCTGAAATCCCGGTCTTTACCAAAGGAAGCAGAGTGATTGGCACGTTTGAAATTATAAAGCAGGATAAGACATCCGCCGCACGACGCGGACGGCTCCAAACGGCGCATGGGATGATCGAAACGCCCGTGTTTATGCCGGTGGGAACCCAGGCCACCGTGAAAGCCATGTCGCCCGCCGAATTAGAAGAACTCGGATGCCGTGTCATTCTAGGCAACACCTACCATCTGAACAGCCGTCCCGGCATGGAAATCATGGAAGCCTGCGGCGGACTTCACCGATTCATGGGGTGGAACCATTCAATATTGACAGACAGTGGCGGGTTTCAGGTGTTCAGCTTGGCCAAACTCCGTAAAATGTCACGCGAAGGCGTGGAATTTCAGTCGCACGTGGATGGATCGCGTCATTTGCTCGGTCCTCGTGAAGCGATGAATATCCAGAGGATTATCGGTTCGGATATTGCCATGTGCCTGGATGAATGCATGCCGTATCCCTGCGACCGTCCTTATGCGGAAGCCTCCCTCGATCGGACGCTGCAATGGGCAGGGGATTGCCGGGCTCAGCCGCGTGCGGAGGGGCAAATGGTCTTTGGCATCGTGCAGGGTGGGGTCTATCGGGATCTCCGCGAAAAAAGTGCAAAAGAACTCGTCGAGATAGGTTTTGACGGATATGCCATCGGCGGGGTCAGTGTCGGCGAACCGGCGGATCTCCTGATTCAAGGCGTGGACGATGGCGTGCGTTTTCTCCCGCCGGAACGCCCCCGTTACCTGATGGGAGTCGGCGTGTTGACGCAAATCGTTGAATCCGTCGCACGCGGTGTGGATATGTTCGACTGCGTGATGCCCACGCGCTATGCACGCAACGGCACCGCCTTCACCATGGAAGGGCCCGTGCCTATCAAAGCGGCACGCTACAAACTGGACCAGGGGCCGATTGAGCGCGATTGCGACTGCTACGCCTGCCGCCATTTCTCACGCGCCTACATCCGCCATCTGCTCAATGTGAATGAAATTCTGGGCGCACGCTTATTGACGATTCACAATATCCATCGTTATATGCGTTTTATGGAACAACTGCGCGCCTCGATTGAAGAAGGTGCATTTGAAGCTTTCAGAACGGAAACCAATCAACGATATTCGTTGCAGGCAATACAAGCATAGAGAAGGAGAATCAGTATGATCAATAACACGTGGCTTATCTTGGCAATGGGGACCCCCGGCGGCGCGGGCGGCGGCGCAACTCAGCAATCCCCGGTATTCATGTTTGGCTGGATTGCCATCATGATTGCCATCTTTTACTTTCTGATGATTCGCCCTCAGCAGAAACGCGCCAAAGAACGACAGAAACTGTTGGATGCCATCAAGAGCGGCGATCGAGTGGTCTTTGGCGGAGGCATTCTGGGCACCGTCACCAATGTGAAAGAGAAGACGATTCTCATAAAAATTGCCGACAACGTGAAGATTGAGGTCAGCCGGGGTGCTGTGACCCAGGTGCTGGAGAAGGGCGATACGCCTGAAGACGAACAGAAATAGGCTTCGATAACATTTGGAAAGACGAGGAATCGAATCATGGAAAAGAATGCTGTGTGGAAATGGCTGATTCTGGTGGCGCTGATTTGTGGGTCGTTGGCCCTGGTATATCCGCCGCAGGAAAAGGTAACGCTTGGATTGGACCTGCAGGGCGGGACCAGCTTTATTGTGGAGATTGATCAGGAGCGCCTCCGGAAAGAAATCCAGGAACGCGAACCCAACAGTACACCGGAAGAGGTGAATGTACAAATGAAGGAGGACATCGAGCGCGGCAGAGAAATCGCTCTCGAAGTGATTCGGAACCGTGTGGATGGACTCGGCATTGCCGAACCAATTATTTACTCCGCCAGTTACCGGGATCAGGAACGAATTATCGTGCAGTTGCCGGGGATTGATGAGGACAAACGGAAATCGGCCCGGGAATCCATTGAAAGCGTGGCCTTTTTGGAATTCCGCCTCGTGCATGAAAAAAGTGATGAATGGACCGGCGAACTCTTTTCCAAAAACAAGGCGCCGAAAGGATTTAAAATCAGTGAGCAGGGCAAATATTACGTCCGAGATCACGCCGCTGTAAAAGACGAACAGATGGGGCGCTCCTTTCTGGATCAGTTGAAGAAATATGAATATCACGCCAGCTGCGAATTTCTGTTGGAGCGCGAAGTGGATGAGACCGGTCGCGAGATATACCGTCCGTTTTATGTAGAAGTGCGCCCGCTGCTGAAGGGGGATGCTGTCAAGGCGGCCAATGTGGATTACAACAGCATGACGCACGCCCCGTATGTCTCCATGGAATTCAATTCCTCCGGAGCCACCCGCTTTGCCAATATCACCAAGAATTATGCACCGCGTGGCCCGAAGAATCCGAAAAGTGATGAAGGTCGGCAATTGGCCATCGTGCTGGATGGGACGCTCTATTCCGCCCCTTCGATCCGCGAGGAAATTCCGAGTGGCCGGGCCCAGATCACTGGACGCTTCTCGCTTCAGGAATCCACTCGACTCGCCAACGTATTAAGCACCGGAAGCCTTCCGGTTCCCGTGCGTATCGTTCAAACGCAAACCGTGGACCCGACACTCGGGCGTGATTCCATCGAAAGTGGAGCCAAAGCGGCGGTCATTGCCTTTATCGCCGTGCTGATCTTCATGCTGATTTACTATATGAAAGCGGGAGTGGTGGCGAATCTGGCATTGTTTGTGGATATGCTGCTGTTGCCGATCGGGTTGGTCGTGGCGTCCGGCTTTCTCGGCCTGCTCACTGGCGGATCGAGCTTTACCGGAGCATCGGTTGGGCTTCCCACACTCACGCTGCCTGGTATTGCCGGTATCGTCTTAACCATGGGTATGGCGGTGGATGCAAATGTACTTATTTTCGAGCGCATTCGGGAAGAACTGAACGCCGGTAAGAGGCTGGTCCCGGCTATTGCCGCAGGATACGAAAAGGCCTTCAGCACGATTTTTGACTCGAACATTACAACGCTGGTGACAGCCGTGATTCTCTTTGCATTCGGCTCAGGGCCAATCAAGGGATTTGCCGTGACGCTGACGGCAGGCATCGTGGTCAGCATGTGTGTGGTACTCATCTATACCAAGATGTTCTTCCGCATAATGACCGATAAGTTCAATGTAACAACCCTTCGCATGTTCTCGCTTGTCAAAAATACGAACATCAATTTTGTGGGCTTGCGGCACCTGGCCATTGCCTTCTCTCTGATTGTGCTGGTGGCCACATGGACACCCTTCTTCATGCGCGGAATTGAAAACAATCTGGGGGTTGATTTCACCGGCGGCACAGCATTGCTCTACCGCTTTCAAGAAAAACAACCTGTTGAAATCATCCGCGACCTGCTGAATGCAGACGGAGTTTCCGCAACCATTCAGTATCAGGGCGAAATGATGCCGGATGCCACGGGAAAAATACGCGAATACGTGGAAATTCGTGTGGGTGAAAATGATGGGGAGAAGACAAAAGAGATTGTCGAAGCTTCCTTGTCTCAATTCGGTTATGAGTTGAGCAAGGAGGATCAGGTTCGCGGGCAGGTAGGCAGTGAGCTGCGTCGCAAAGGCATCATGGCAATCATCTGGGCCATGGCGGGTATTGTGCTCTACATCACATTCCGTTTCGAGTTTGGATTTGCTGTGGGTGCCATCGTTGCACTGCTGCACGATGTTCTCATTACCGCGGGTATCTATACGCTGTGTGGGCGTCAAATCAGTCTGACGGTGGTTGCGGCGCTCTTGACAATTGTCGGTTATTCAGTCAATGACACCATTGTCGTCTTTGACCGTATTCGGGAAGACCTGAAGCTGGTCAAAGGCAAGACGTTTAAGGAAATAGCCAATCTCAGCATCAATCAGACCTTGAGCAGAACGGTTCTGACATCCATGACTACGTTAATCAGTGTCCTGGTTCTGCTGTTTTTCGGAGGCGGCTCCATCTATGACTTTGCCCTGACTTTGTTCATTGGTATAATCGTCGGAACCTATTCCTCCATCTTTGTGGCTACCCCGGTGGCCATGCTGTGGCACAAGGATAAAAAGCCAATGGCACAGGTGACGGCCCCGGCGGCTGCTCAAGTACGTAAATCGTGAAGCGCTGGATAACGGCGCCGATTGACTTGGAAGCGGTGGACAGACTCGTCCAAGAGAGTGGTCTGCCGCTTTCCTTTTCCAAGCTATGCGTCGCCCGCAATCTTCGCACCTTGGAGGATGTGCAGGCCTATTGTGATGTCCGCCTGAGAAATCTGAGCAATCCTTTTGATTTGTCGGGTGTGGAGGAGGCGGCTCAACGCCTGTTGCGTGCGCTCAATAACAAAGAACGGGTGACCGTGTTCGGTGATTATGATGTGGATGGCATTACCTCCACAGCACTGCTCATTCATCTCTTTTCCGAACTCGGCATCCTCGCCACGCCTTTTATTCCAGACCGGATGGAAGAAGGATACGGCGTAACAACCGAGGCCATGCAGCGCTGTCTGGAATGCACGAATCCGAGCCTGATTGTTACCGTGGATTGTGGGATTTCTTCCATTAGTCAGATCGAGCTTGCGAAACAGGCCGGTGTGGATGTCATTGTCACCGATCACCATGAGCCGGGTGCCACGCTTCCTGATGCGGTGGCCGTCATAAATCCAAAATTGCAGGGAGCATCTCCGTATCATGAGTTGGCCGGGGTGGGGGTGGCCTTCAAAGTCGCCCATGGGTTACTCAAGCTTGGGCGTGCCACAGGGCTTTCCGGCTTTGAAGAGGTCGATCTGCGGCGCTACCTTGATCTCACAGCGGTCGGTACCATCTGTGATCTGGTTCCACTCATCGCTGAAAATCGAATCCTGGCCCGACAGGGCATTGCCCGCCTTCGCAAAACGGAAAATACCGGGCTGAAGGCGCTTGCGGCCTGTGCATCCATCCATTTGGACGAGGCGGATAGTTATCACATCGGGTTCCAATTCGGTCCGCGCCTGAATGCTTCCGGACGCCTTTCAAGTGCCGAAACCTCCCTTCAACTTCTTTTGTCCGACGACACGGAAGCAGCCGCAGAAAATGCCGCGATACTGGATGAACACAACACCGAGCGCCGCCGCCTTGAGGCCTCCATTCTGGCCGAAGCCTGCTCGCAAATTGATGCGCGGCTTGATCCCGTGCATGATTTCTTTCTTGTCGTCTCATCCAACACCTGGCATCCCGGGGTGATTGGTATTGTTGCATCGCGTCTTGCTAAAAAATACCGACGCCCTACAGCGGTTATTGCCGTTGATGAAAAAGGAGAGGGCAGGGGATCGTGCCGCAGTATCGAGGATTTCAATATCGTCGAAGCTTTGAACCAATGTGAATCGTTTATGGGGCATCACGGTGGACATCCCATGGCAGCCGGTTTCAGCATCCATAAGGACCGGATTGCCTCCTTTTCCGAAGCCATCAATGAACTTGCCCGAAGGCATCTCGAGGGGCGCGACTTGAGGGAATCCGTGCGTATAGATTGTGAGTTGGGCCTGGGCGATCTGGATCGGGAGCTGTATCGCCGGATCGAGACTTTGGCGCCCTTCGGCATGGGGAATCCTAAACCGGTCATCTCTGTTGGAGGGCCAGGCGTTCAGGTGATCAGCAAGCGACTCGTCGGACAAAAGCATACGAGACTGAGTGTAACGGATGGCCGGAACAGGACGAGCGGCATCTATTTTAATTGTCTGCCGGAAGATATTCCCGAAGGAGACGTGTGCGTGGCCCTGACGCTTCAGCTCAATCATTTCAATGGAAACACGAATCTCGAAATGCAGGTGCTCGACATCGCGCCCTATGTATAAATTCTTCGTTGCCGAATCTGACGGGTGCGATGCCTACTGAAGATAACCAACGTCACTCTACGAGATAGAATCACTTCGCACGTAGGAAAAAAGCACTATGAATATCCACAGCCAATCAGATCAAAGGCCACGAACAGTAACGTCGCATAATATATGTTATGCACACCACGTGGTGTTTGGGGGTACCAGATGTTGTGGATTTGGTTATTCACAGGCTGTTAAGAGCGGTCAGCGGTTATCGACTCTGCGCTGGATGACGAGCCAAAGCGGACGATCTGCTTAGAGTGCCAAGGCTTTGTGATACACGTCCAGATATTCTTGTGCGGCGTGATCCCAGGAATGCTCTTCGCGCATGTTTCGGCGCATTAAGTCTTGCCGGAAGGTCTTGTCAGCATATTTCTTCAAGGCCATCTGTAAGGTGTCGTACAAGGCTTCTCCGGAGTATTGCTCGAAGACAAATCCGTTTCCATCTGGAATGCCATTCCCCGTCTCGTCACAGCAATTGCGGATGGTATCTTTTAGTCCGCCGGTGGCGTGCACGATGGGTATAGCGCCGTAGCGAAGGCTGTATAACTGGTTCAGGCCGCAAGGCTCAAATCGTGAAGGCATGAGAAAGAAATCTGCGCCGGCCTCGATCTTGTGCGACAGTTCTGTATTGTATTCCAGACGAACCACAAAACGATTTTTCCAGCGCTCCGACCATTCGGTGCAAAGGTCGTGATATTTTTGCTGGCCCGTTCCAAGAATAACCATGGATACGTCATGTTCCATGATTTTCTCGATGGCTTGCGCCAGTATATCCAGCCCCTTTTGCTCGGCCAACCGAGTGACGATGCCGATTAGCGGGCGCTCGATATCCGGGTCAAGGCCGGTCAACTGAAGTAAATCTGCCTTGCAGGTGAGTTTACCATCGGTGTCGTCGGCGGAATAATTTTTTGCAATGTGACGATCTGTTTCAGGATTCCATTCGGAGTAGTCCACACCGTTGAGTATCCCGATCAGCTTGTCGCCCTTGTCCATCAGAACGCCTTCCAATCCGCACCCGTGTTCACTGGTACGTATTTCCGAGGCGTAGGTTTTACTGACGGTTGTGGCATACTGGGAAACGACAATGCCGGCCTTCATGCAGTTCAACTGATTGTAGTATTCCATTTCGTACATGTTGTAGCAGGAAAATGGAAGGTTGGAGACGGGAAAGGAGGAACCGGGATAGACACCCTGATAAGCGAGATTATGAATGGTATACACGGTCCGTTCCGACTGCGCCCTGCCCCCGCCGTTTATTCCGTGCCGCAGGAAAAGCGGAAGCAGCCCAGTTTGCCAGTCATTGCAATGCACAATGTCGGGCTTGATTTTCAGGGTATCAATTAAGGCTACCACAGCCTTTTGAAAAAAGGTAAAGCGTTCAAAGTTATCGTCATAATCGCGGGTGGAAAGTCCATATAAAAAAGTACGATCAAAAAATTCATCACGCCGAATGTAATAAGTCTTCGGAAAGTCTACTTCATCCAACCAGACCTCTGCTGTGTGATTGCTTAGCCCGACGGGAATCTGAAGGCGCATCTGGGTGTCGCGTAGATTCCGGTTTCGCTCCATAATCTGGCGGTAACACGGAATGACCCGAATCACCTCTACGTCGAGTCGCGCCAGAGCATCGGGCAATGCTTTGGCAATATCGGCCAGCCCTCCGGTTGACGCATAGGGACTGATTTCACTGGCGGCAAATAGTACTTTCATGATGATCAAGGTCCGGAAACGATACATTTGAGTAGATCGAGGTCGATTGGAGCAGTGGACCAACCAACGTGGGGCTATGCTAAATCATTCATCGAACAAGGTAAATCATTTTTTTCGGGACATTATCCCTTTCAATATCGAGTACAATGGCACTGAGTCGACTATTAACAAACTCTTTCAGAAAGTATTCGCCGCGTGACTGGCTGGTCATGTTCATGGAGTTCACTTTACGTATGCGGTCCCCCTGAAGGAGTCCCATGCTTTTGAAAAAAGCGTCCTCCCCTACCATGTCCAGCTCATATCCGGCGATTTTCTGATTTTCTCCGTAGTCCGGCTTCAGAGAGATATAGATGGATGCAATGCGTTCGGGATCGTCCAGGAGTTCCGTGTAGTAATCCATCAAAGCCGTTCGATTCAAGACCCACCTGTTTTCTCCGACCTGTTTGGCATAAAGATTCTCCATCCAGGCGGTCGGCGTCATTTCCTCCACGCCCTCTATCCCGGAAGACAACGGGGCCGCATCCTGAAAACCGATCTGCAGAATGGATTCCTCGTCACCTTTTTTCAGAATGGCCCGATCCCGTTCGATGCATACGACCTGAAATTCATCCAGTAAGGCCCCCTCTTCCACCAGCAACTGCTCTCCGCTTTGCATTTGATCAATAATGGCGGTACGCCTGTTTAGTCCGCTGGATTGGCCGGATGAGAAAAAAGTGCCTGCCAATCGATAGCGATCAGCAAGGGGACTGTTCGGCAGGGGGAGCGTCCGTTCTTCCGCCGCCCCCCTCAGAACAAACCAAGCGGCCCCCGCCTTCGAGGCGACGGCATCTGGCGCCCTTTTCCCTGCTTCTTCCTGTTCACCGAAAGACGGGGGCAATGCCCACGCCTGCGTATCTGCGTGCGGCACACGGCGCAGCAGCACAGCGTATTGGAACGCGGCCAGCAGGAGAATCAGCATGGCGCCCCGGCGTATTTGTATGAATAGGCCTGTGTTCATGTTCAGTCAAAAAAGCGAAAGGGCTTGTAAGCCGGATTTTGTTCCGTCCTTGCGGACGGCCTTGATCATTTATCTAGTGCGATCAACCCGGAACTCTCACGGATTTGCATCCGTATCGAAGCGGGCCGCCTCTTGTTCCCTATTTGATCTTGCTCCGGATGGGGTTTACCCTGCCTTCGCCATTACTGACGAAGCGGTGGTCTCTTACACCACCATTTCACCCTTATCCCGCTCTCGCGGGACGGTATATTTTCTGTGGCACTTTCCATCTCCCACGATCTGGCATGGGAGTCCCAGGCTTTCACCGGGGCATCCCGCCCTATGGAGTCCGGACTTTCCTCTCTGGATCAAAATCCAGAGCGATCAAGCCACCCTTTCGCCGTTTAATCATTTCTATATACGATTCTTCCGCAATATGTGCAGACGGTCAGCGAGTCATTTTTCTTGGCATCATTGACCACCTGGGGCGGCAGATTCATGTGGCAGCCACCGCAGGATCCGTTTTCAATGGGTACAATGGCCCGATCTTTCAGGTGGTTCATAATGCGTTCATATTTCGAAAGCATGTCCACCGGAATTCTTTCAGCCAGTTTCGCACGTTCCGGAATCAGGGATTCCAGTTGTTCCTTTAATACGGCATCCCGCTCATCCAGTTGAGTTACATCCACGGCAATGCGCGCCTCATCTGCCTTCATGCCCCTCTGAATTTCCTCAATTCTCTTTTTGACTTCATCGGTCTGGCCCATCAGGGCCAGTTGCTTGTCTTCCAATCCGGAGATGTCTACGCCGGCCTTCTCGATTTCATGTTCCAGCGCGCGGTATTCGTCGTTGTTTTTAATCTGGAACTGCTGTTCTTTGTATTTACGGATTTTACCGTTAATCAGATCGATTTCTCCTTCTGTTTCCTTAACGGAGGCCAGGATTCTTTTCAGATCTTCCTGGGCCTGCTCCAAGGAATATCTATGAGCATCCAATCGATGGTCGAGTTCCTTTTTGCGCAGCGGGATATCTTTGCCTTCCTGACCTAAACGGGCCAGACGGCGATCTTTCTCCTGAATTACCAGCAAGTCATCCATTGGTGTCGTTGCCACAATGTTCCTTTCACCCGTTTCGGTTTTCGTTTATGAGCTGACTTTTATCATTTTTACTGTGGGTTTTTTTCCACCACACGATTTCGATCATCCACATGCACAATGCGCGGCGTGTAATCCTTTGCCTCCTGCACATCCATCTGACAATAGGTGATAATAACCACCTCATCGCCGACCATGCCCAGGCGTGCCGCCGGTCCGTTCAGCATTACTTCGCCGGTATTTCGCGTGCCTTCGATCACGTACGTAACGAGGCGTTCCCCATTATTCACATTGAGTACATGAACTTGTTCGCCTGGCAGCATATCGGCCTGCTCCATCAGGAGCGGATCGATGCTGATACTTCCCTCGTAGTGCAATTCGAGGGCTGTCAGCACCGCACGATGAATCTTGGATTTCAACATTATTCTTTGCATGGTTGTCAGCCGCCCCTCTCAAATGAGCCCGGTTTCCCGCAGGGAGTCCCAAGTGACCTCGCCGGGAACTCGTCCTCTTTCGAGTAATCTCCTAGCATATTTGCCCAAGAGGTCAATTTCAAGATTAACAAGCGTCCCTTTTTTCAGCTCGCCGAAGGTCGTTTGCTCATAGGTAAACGGGATAATATGTACCGAAAACGTTTTTTTCGTCAATTCCGCCACGGTCAGGCTTACACCATCAATACCGACGGACCCTTTGTAGACCACGCCATCGAACAGTTCGTCGGAACAGGAAAATTCAAAAGACCAATCCCGTCCCACTTCACGGATGTTCTCGACAGTGGCCACGCCATCCACATGACCCACCACGATGTGGCCGCCCATTTCCTGTCCCCATCGCAGTGAGCGCTCCATATTGATGAATTGCCCCGGTTGCTTGTAACCGAGGGTGGTCCGTTCAAAGGTTTCCCGCAGCACGTCAAAGTGCAGGGCGCCGTCGACCACATCGGTTACGGTCAGACAGATGCCGGAGATGGCAATGCTCTCACCGATTTCGACGGGATGATCCCATGGCTTACGTGGATCGATGGCTATTCGGCCCCACTTTTCCTTCAAATCCAACGACTTGATGATCCCTTTTCTTTCCACAATTCCACTGAACATAGGTGACTCTCCTTTTATTTTCTTTTTGAAATCAGCAGACTATCTTTTCCAACCAGATGCATTTCATTCCAACGGAATTCCGGTTTGTACGCCATATCCCAACGGGTTCCCTGAAGGACATGAACGCCCGATGTACCCAGAAAGCAGGGCGCAATAAAAAGATAGAGGCGATCCACAAGCGAGCGCTTCACCAACTCGCCGGCCAAAGATCCCCCACCCTCGCAAAGCACGTGCAGGAGCCCCATGGCTCCGAGTCGTTCGAGCAAATCGGCAATGTCCACCCGGTTGTTTTCCGTTTGGCAGACCAGGACGATTGCTCCGGTGCGTTCCACGCGGCGTATCTTTTTTCTGTCAGCCTGATCGGTCACGGCCAGTAGGGTTTGAGCCGTGTATTTGTCATTCAGAACCTGCGCGGAGAGCGGAATTCGGGCGTGGCTGTCCAATACAATCCGCCACGGCTTGCGGCCTAGCGCAGGTCTTGGAAGAAGGGAGGGGTCATCGGCCAGGACTGTGCCAACGCCCACCATAACGGCATCCGCCGTACGCCGCAGACACTGAACGACTTTTCTGGCTTCGGGGCCGGAAATCCAGCGGGATTCGCCAAGTGAGTCTGCAATCATGCCGTCTGCCGTCATGGCCATTTTCAGGCTAAGCAGGGGTTTTCCTTCCAGGATGTAATTCTTAAAAGGGGCAAGCATTGCCTGCGCCTCGTTTCGTCCGGTGCCGGTGGTAACGGCGATTCCTGCGCGTCGCAGCAGAGTGATGCCTCGGCGGTAGTGTTTTGGATTCGGATCAGGAATGGCCACCACGACGCGACTCACGCCGGACTTCAGGATACAGTCCGTGCATGGTGGTGTTCGGCCGTGGGTGGAACAGGGTTCAAGCGTGACATACAGTGTTGCACCACGCGCGGCTGTTCCGGCCTTTCGCAGGGCCATGCGTTCGGCATGTTCGGCCCCCGCGCAGCGGTGATATCCGGCGGCCAGGAGCTGTCCCCTTTTCACGACCACGGCACCGACCGGCGGGTTGGGCCGAGTGGTCCCCTCCCCGCGTTCGGCCCATTCCAGAGCCAGGCGCATCCAGCGTGCATCCTCCTGTGCGTCGGGGATGTTTTCTCCAACCGTTTTTTTATTCGCTCGGTTCATCCTGATTCAACAGGGCCTCCACAAATTGTACTTTACTAAAGGGTTCCAGGTCATTTTCCTGCTCGCCGAGTCCGATCAAACGCAGAGGGATGCCAAGCTCCTGAAAGATGGAAAAGACAAATCCACCTCGGGAGGAACCGTCCATTTTAGTCACCACCACACCTGTTAAATGGACCGCTTCATGAAAAACACGTGCCTGTGCAATGGCATTGCGGCCGAGGGATGCATCCAGGACCATCCAGACTTCCTGTGGTGCATCGGCTTTCACCTTGGCGATCGAGCGGCGCACTTTCTGCAATTCGGTCATCAGCGGTTGTTTGGTATGCATGCGTCCGGCGGTGTCAATGAAGAGATAGTCATATCCCCGTTGCAGTGCGGCTTCGGTGGCGTCATAGGCGACGGCCGCCGCATCGGCGCCCTGTTTGCCTGCCACTATCTCGCAACCCAGGCGTTCTGCCCAGATACGCAACTGGTCCGTACCCGCTGCGCGAAAGGTATCTGCGCCGGCTAACAGGGCGCGATGCTTTCGGCTGTTGGCCTGAAAACCAAGTTTGGCGCAGGTGGTGGTTTTACCGGAACCATTGACTCCGACCAGCAGAACCACCTGAGGTTTGTCTACGGGATCCCAGTTGAATCCTTCCTCCGCACTCAGGGATTGAAGCATGGCTTCTCGTAACAGAGTCTGTCTTTCTTTGACTGATTCGGCCCGCCCTACCGTCTTAATCCAGTCTGCCGCCAGTGCCGGTGCCACATCGGCGCGAATCAACTGCTCTTCCAACTCCTCAAGGGAAGCCGCCCGGGATGCCGTACCGCTCCCCCGAAAGAGTCCCCCGAGGGTACGGCGTGTCAATCGCAGCGCTTCAAGCCATCCGGCCATTACGGGGCCCTCTTTTCGGTTTCCGGGTCCGTGGCCGGTTTGCCCTTCTGCTCTGCTGTGATGCTTCGCAGCAATTTGTCGAGCACTCCATTGACAAAACGTCCAGACTCCGGATTGCTCAGATCTTTGACCAGGTCAATGGCTTCATTGATAGAGACGACAGGAGGAATATCGTTGCAGTAGAGCATTTCATAGGCCGCTACGCGAAGCACATTACGATCCACGGCGCCCATACGTGAGAGTTCCCAGTTATCGGCACAGGAGATGATACGGCGGTCGATTTCATCCTTGTTGCGCAGCACGCCATAGACAATCTGTTCGGCAAAGGAAATCACCTTGTTTGATGGTTTTTCCTCTTCCTGCTGTCCCCAAAAAAGTTCGAGAGCCTCGGCGGGTTGATCCGGGTTGAAATCCATTTGAAAAAGGAACTGAGCAGCCCGTTCGCGGGCGGTGTGACGTATAGACATAGTTATTTCCTTATGGACTGAAAGACCTTCACCATTTCCAATGCCGCCAGTGCTGCGTACCATCCGCGACTTTTCTTTTCTCCCGTGCAGCGCTCTTCCGCCTGGGCGAGCGAGGCGGCGGAAATGACTTCATAAATCACCGGGAGAGCATACTCTATGGACATCCGGCCCAGTGCGAGGGCGATATGCTCATTGATCAATTGGGCGTGCTGGGTTTCCCCCTGCACGACCACCCCCAGAGCCAGAATCGCATCATAGTGACCATTTTTAGCCAACTCTCCGGCGATGGTCGGAATTTCATAAGCGCCGGGCACCCATATCAGTGTGATGTCGGCTTCTTTCACCCCGTGTTCGATCAAGGCCTGCACGGCGTAGCGGGCCAGCTTCGAGGTTAATTCGATATTAAAACGGCTTGCCACAAGGGCACACTTCACATTCTCACCATCGAAAGATCCGGTAATCTGCTGAATCCCCTCGAAGGACGGAACATTCAGGGCCGTTTCCATATTGATTTCTTTTTTCATAAGAACAGTTCCTTTTAGAGGAGGTGGCCCATTTTGTCCTTTTTGGTTTTCAGATAGCGCTCATTATGGGCGGTACTGGCCACTTTAATCGGTATCCGTTCGGTAATGCAGAGGCCGAACTGCTCCAGCCCGTCCACCTTGCGCGGATTATTGGTCATCAGGCGAATATGATGCAATCCAAGATCAGCCAGAATCTGAGCCCCGCTGCCGTAATCCCGCAGATCGGCATCGAAGCCCAAGTGGATGTTGGCTTCCACCGTATCCATTCCTTTTTCCTGAAGGGCATAGGCATGCATTTTATGTACCAGACCAATCCCTCGTCCCTCCTGGCGCATATAGAGAACCACGCCATGACCTTCCTTTGCGACTTCGCGCATGGCGGAATCCAGTTGCTCGCCGCAATCGCATCGCGCGGACTTGAATACATCACCCGTAAGGCATTCACTGTGAATTCGGACCAGAGCAGATTCCTGTTTTTCAGGCTCTCCCATGACCAATGCGATGTGATGAAGGTCATCCAGCGTGGAATGGTAGAGCTTCAGTTTGAACAGGCCATACATCGTCGGCATCTCTACGCATTGCACCAAGTCCACCAGTTTTTCTGTTCTGCGGCGATACTTGATAATCGCCGCCACTGAAACCAAGGGAATCCCGTGCTGTTTTGAAAACTCCAGCAGTTCGGGAACTCGCGCCATCTGGCCGTCCTCGCGCAGAATTTCGCAGATCACGCCGGAGGGATTCAGCCCGGCCAGACGCGCCAGATCCACCGCCGCCTCGGTATGGCCGGGCCGCCGCAACACCCCTCCATGCACGGCTTCCAGCGGAAAAACATGGCCGGGCCGCCGAAGATCCGACGGTCGGCTGTTTTCATCGATCAGCACCTGAACGGTGGCTGCTCGATCGTGGGCGCTTATGCCGGTGGTGACCCCCCGGATCGTTGCATCCACGGAATCCATAAAGGCCGTGCCGAACTGATCATTCTCGCCGCGCGGCACCATCCGGGAGAGTCCGAGGCGTTTTAACGTCTCTCTCTCCATCGGGACACAGACGAGGCCGCGGCCCTGCTGTGCCATGAAATTGATAATCTCAGGGGTCACTTTTTCAGCGGCACAGATGAGATCCCCTTCGTTTTCCCGCTGCTCGTCATCGCTGACGATGACTATGCGGCCGGCCCGGATGGCCTCCACGGCTTCTTCCACGCTGCTGAATCCCTGTTCCTGCTGTTTTTCTTCTGTTTTTTTCATAAAAAAATCCCGAAAGACCTTTCATCTTCGGGACAGACCTCAACTATATGCGGATCTTTTCTCATCCAGACTGTTACTGTCGGCTATGGATAACCGTCCATCGGCAAAAAGCCTTTTGACGGGTGACCATATCAATCCGCCCCACCTGGGCAGAGTCGCGGGCTCTCACCGCCGGTCAGGAATTACTTTCCTCCTAAATACAGAGAAAAGGCACCTTGTCCCAAAGATTTACAGGGGGGATAATATTTCTTTTTGTTATTCACGCAAGGGATAATATGATTTAAGTTCTCCGTTCGATTCCATCCTTGCGGGATGGTCCAATCAATCAACGATTTTTAATGAGGCATCTGTATGGGTTTTGAGAGTGGTAGTATTGGATTTCGTCTATTCTGGCTTCCCCGGTCTTTTCCGGAGGATGCCGCCGAACTTTTTGCTGAACATGCCGCCCCACCGCTCTCCACGATTGGAGAGGAACCCGTTCACGGCTGGGTCACCGGGCGCCATATGCTGGACCGGCACATCACGGCGGAAACCGCCTTTCGCGGACAGTATCTTTATCTGGCCATGCAGCAGGCTGAACGAAAAATTCCTTCCTCCCTGCTTCGGGCGGAATGCAAAATGGAAGAGTTGGCGCTGATGGCGGCGGAGGAGAAACCCTTCGTCAGCAGGCAGGAACGTGCCGAGATAAAAAAATCGGTTATGGAGCGCCTGCTGCCTCAGATGCCTCCCCAAATCAAAGGGACGCCTTTGGTATATTCGCCGGGCGCGACGTATCTCTATGCGACGGCGCTTCCGGCCAAGCAGTGCGATGTGTTTACCGCATTGATTCAGCAGACCCTGGGGTTTGCCATACTTCCCTGTACCCCGGAACTGGCCGCACTTCAGCGGACGAATACCGATGTGAATCAGTGGAACCCCATCTCCTTTTCCCCGGATGTGCCGCGTGATCTGATGGAGGTGACGCCCGGGCGCGATTTCCTGACCTGGCTGCTTTTTCATTCGGAGGCGTGCGGTGGTTTCTTCTCCGGTCACGAATCGGGGGTGGTGCATGTGATGCTTGAGGGGCCGCTGCTCTTCACGCATGAAGGCGGCGGGGCCTATGAGATTGTCCTGCGCAAGGGAGAACCGCTGCTGAGTACGGAAGCCAAATCCTGTTTGCTGAGCGGGAAAAAACTGCGTCAGGCGCGTGTCACCTTCGCCATCGGCGAGGAAATATGGGCATTCAATCTGGATGCGGATGAGTTAATCTTCCGTAATCTTTCGCTTCCGAAAATTGAAGAGGTGTTGGATGCTTCAAGCCACTTTGAGGAACGCATCCGCCGGCTGGAACGTTTTCTGGAAATTTTCTTCCTGGTCTTCGACCACTTTACCGAAATCAGAAGTTCGAAGGCCGAGTGGAACGGTATGCAGAAAGACATCTTCAAATGGGTACAGAACCGCATTGGGAAAATTTGATCGGCATGTAATCGCTTCATGAAAAAAATCGGCATACTTCTTTTGGCGGGTTTGATCGTTGGGTTGCTTGCGGCGGTGCTGGTTGTCGGGATTGGTCCGGTGTGGCATTCGCTCTCCGCGCGTTTTGAACGGGACGCAGAACAACGGATGGAAGAGTCGGGAACGAAAACGGATGAGGCTGAAACTCCGGAACGCTCACGCCTGGCGATAGGTCGGATGTTGTCCCCAAAGGCATCCGCTTCGGAGGCGGTTCCGGCGGTCACGCCGTCCGGGACCAGCGGCGAGTCCGAGGCCCTGAAAAGAGAACTCGCACGACTACGCAGCATCAACACGCAACTCCAAACGCAACTGGCCGAAATTCTCTCCTGGATGCTCGTGAATTACAAAGGGCGCTATCCCCTTGCGGAAAATCAGATCACCAACCTGAGTTTTCATGCGGCGACCGATACCTTCGAATTAAATCCGGCCGTCGCCGAATTCATGCATTTGGACAGTAATGAAGTGGATATGATCAGCGATTTGCTGTCGTATGGCGGCGAGATGGTGAACGAGCTGGTGGCCCAAAATATATCGGTCACTGAATCGGACAGCGGTAAGGTCGTGCTTCATATTCCGTCCTTCCCTGAATATGGCGGCATACTTCGGGAGGATTTGTATACCGCGCTGGAAACGACACTCGGCCCCACGCGATTTGATCGCTTCATGGATGTCACCACAGGCCAATTCGATGCCGACTTCAACTACTTTGGTGACGCCAGCCATACCATTATCTTCGAACCGGTTTATTCGCCCGACGATGATTCCCTGCAATGGCGCATACGCGACGGCTGGATCATACGGGAAGAGGATGCCTCCAAAACGATACGAGCCACCGAATCTCTCGTGCGGGAACTGCCGGATCACTACTACAAATACGTTCACTATCTGCCCGCGTATCTCTTCGTGGATGAGACGACACAGTAACGATCCCGCGGGCTTCGGATGCCGATTCAGCCCATCGATGCGTCCGGCACCATCGTTCTGATTCACTTCGGGACGACCTTCAACAAATCGAGAGAGCGACAAATTCAGAGAGGCCTTGCTCTGGCAGAAAGAGAGCCGTGAATCTGTACCGCAAATCTAACGTTACATGCTCTAGGCGTTTTCCGGAGGCGTTCCAATCGGGCGTTTTCCGGAGCGCTCGGTGATGAGTGCCAGCAGGTAGCTGTTGGAGCGGAAAACCTCCTGACAATAAGGGCACACCTGTTCATCCTGTATGCGCAATGCATCGTAGGGCAATTGCCGGGAACAGGCGGGGCAACGCACGGCGGTTTTGTCGTCATAACGCCCCTCTTCCGCCTCCTTTACCGGTCCCTTTGCCGATTCATCCATCTCCGGTTGAGCCGTCGTTTCCACTTCGGTTTTCAGCGGTTCTTCGGGTTCTTCATCGGTTGGTTTCAGCTGAACAGGCGGGGGTGTTTTCTGCGGAGGAATGGTGGCTGATGTATCGGATGCGGCTGCCTGATCGAGCTGTTCATTCAGTAGGGCCGTCAACTCCTCCACACGCGTGGCGAGCGCATCAAGTTTGAGCAGCACGGGATTAAGACTTAAACCTCCTGTCGGCGGAGTGGCGGCGCCCTCCCCTTCCGGCAGCTTGACGCCGTGATCCATTTGCTCCATGAGCTGAGAGTGAAACGAGGCCTCCGCTTTGATCTGCTTTTTCAGAATCACGCCGATGTTTTTCATTTCCCGACTCATGGCATTGTAACGATAGGCCACCATGAACAGCGATACAATCAACGCGCAGAACACCGTTGCAATTACAATGGCCATCGTTATATCCATCAGGTCGTTTCTCCCGATTCTTTCGGCTTTTCCGATTCGTCCGGTTTTGCTGATTCTTCCGGTTTTTCCGGCTCTGCTGCCTCTTCCGGCTCGTCCGGTTTTTCTGATTCTTCTTCTTTTTCTGGCTCTTCCGGTTCGTCTTGCTCGTCTGGTTCTTCGAATTCCTCTGGTTTTTCCGTTTCCTTCTGGATACGTACCGTATGCGCCACTTCCTGCATGATCTTCTGTATCTGCTCGATCGGAGTAACTTTGAGTATAAAGTTTACGGCCCCCAGCTTAAAGCATTTTTTGACCACTTCTTCATCTACGTAGGCCGACATCATAATTACTTTGGCTTCGGGATGCGCGTCAATCAGTTCCGCGAGTGCATCGAGCCCGCTTTTCATGGGCATGTCAATATCCATGAGGACCAGATCGGGTTTGTAGCGTCGGTAATAAGTAATCGCTGCGGCACCGGTGGCCGCCATACCCACCAGTTTCATGCCTGCGCGTTCGATCACCATTTTAAGCAGAAAGCGAATGTTCGCTTCATCATCCACAATCAGTACGGTCGGTATATCAGTCTCTTTCATGATTCTCTGATGGCTCCGCATATCCCCCGATCCGATTTTTCAATAAACCGCCAGATTTCGCCGGCGGGCCCCTCCGGAAATTCCGCTTTCATTTTTTCGAGCGCCTGGCTGGTATTCAGGCCTGAGCGATAGAGCATCTCAAAAGCGCGTTTGATTTCCTTGCGTTCGGACGGCGTGAATCCGGCCCGTTTCAAACCGATGAGATTCAGCCCGGCAATGCGGTTGCGCTCGGAACTTTCCGTGGTGCAGAAGGGCGGGATATCTTTGCCGATACCGCTTTGGCCGCCGAGCATGGCCAAACGTCCGATTTTCACAAACTGATGAATCACTACGGTACCGCTGATGAAGGCGCCCTCGCCCACCTCCACATAACCGGCCAGCAGGGCCGCATTGGCCACAATCACACGATCACCGAGTTGTACGTTGTGCGCGAAGTGTGAAAAGGCCATCAGGAAGCACTGATTGCCGATCACGGTTCTTGTTTCCGGCTTGGTGCCCCGGTGTACGGTGACGCCTTCACGGATCACGCAGTCGTTTCCGATATCGACATAGGTTGCGCCGCCCGGGAAGGAAAGGTCTTGCGGAAGATCGCCCAGAACGGCCATGGCGTGTACCCGGCATCGTTGCCCCAGTGTGGTGTAGGGGTGAATCACCACATGCGGCCCAATCACGCAGGCATCCCCGATACGCACGTCATCGCCGATTACCGAATAGGGCCCGATTTCCACGTCCGCTCCGATTTCGGCGGTTGTTCCGATGATTGCCGTTGGATGAATCTTTGTCATGTAGCACTCCTAAAAAGTTACCAGGCCATCTTCGCGCAAACTCACAAATGAATAGGAATCGCGTTCAGGATCACAGCCGAGGATTATATGGTCCAGCAGTTTGATATCAATGATTTTGCCGCACTCAATTAAATTTCGTGTGATGCGCAGGTCTTCCCGGGAGGGGGCCGGATCGCCCGAGGGATGGTTGTGGGCGACGATCACGGATGAGGCGGAGGTGCGTATGGCCTCGCGGAAGACCTCGCGCGGATGAACGAGGCTGGCATCCAGGATGCCTCGGGTAATCTCCCGTGGGCGTTGTTTGAGGCCGTTCTTCGCATCCAGAATCAGGAGCCAGAAGGTCTCGCCTTCGCGCCCTCGGAGGAGCGGGCGGATGGCTTCGGCCACATCCGCCGGAGCGGTCATGCGTTTTTTCGGAGCGTTTTCTTCGTCCCGTATGCGTGTGCCGATTTCCAGTGCGGCCTTCAGCACCTGAGCCCGTACCTGCCCCAGGCCCTTGAATTGCGCGAGTTCATCCACGGAGGCCAGAGAAAGCGCCGGCAGGGAACCATAGTGCAGGATTAAATCCTGTGCGATACGCAGTACACTTCGCCCGTGAATGCCGCTGCGCAGAATCAGCGCGATCAGCACCTGATCGGAGACATTTTCCATGCCGACGCGCTCGGCCAGTTCCCTTGGCCGTTCATGCATCGGTAAATCGCACACGCGGGAGGTATCCACCGGCAGCGGATATTCATGTACGACGGCAGGGGGTGTCGCGCGACTCGTCATGCGTTGTATTCTCCATCGACCTTTGATTTTTCTTCATCATACACGGTTTGGGTGATTTCGTATGCAGCATAACGTCCCGACATGGCTTCCTGCATTCGAACGTGCATCAGGATGCCCGAGGGGCCCGTCCCCTGCTCCAGCACGGTCCCGTGCGTATGAATGGCGGCTTGTTTCTGCGCTTCGGCAAATGGAATCCGAAGATACCTCTCCCGAAAAGAGGACCGCAATTGATCGGCCAGCAGGGCGAGCAGATTCGGCAGTCCTTCACCGGTTTTGGCGGAGATGGGTACGGCCAGTCGATGCATTTTACTCAGGCGCTCGGCCTGCATGGCACCCATCGGCGTATCCATTTTGTTCATGGCCATAATGGTTTGCCGGTCGCCGATGCCGAGTTCATCCAGCACTCGATGCACGGCGGAAATCTGCTCCTCCACCTGCTCGCAGGAGGCATCCACCACATGAACCAGCACATCGGCCTCCATCACCTCTTCCAGCGTGGCGCGAAAGGCCTCAATCAAATGATGCGGCAGCTTATTGATAAAGCCGACGGTATCGCTGATCAGCGCGGGAAGCTGATTGGGTAGTTCCACTTTTCGCACCGTGGTATCGAGCGTGACAAACAAGGCATCTTTGACCTCCACATCCGCCTCGGTCAGCGCGTTGAGCAATGTGGATTTTCCGGCGTTGGTGTAACCAATCAGGTAGGCGGTGGCCCATCCGTGGCGTTTTCGTCCCCGCCGCAGTTCCTGACGGTGCCTGCGTACATCCTTCAGATCTTTCTGAATGCGGGTGATTCTTTCTTTAATGCGGCGGCGGTCCACTTCCATCTGTTTTTCACCTGGTCCGCCGCGTATGCCGATGCCGCCGGTCTGACGTTCAAGATGGGTCCAGAGTCGGCGCAGACGGGGCAGTTGATAATTCAACAGGGCCAGCTCGATCTGCAGAATGCCCTCCCGGGTTTTGGCATGGCGTGCGAAAATATCGAGAATGACCTGCGTGCGGTCCACCACGCGGCAGTTGAATGCCGCCTCGAGATTGCGTCCCTGTGCGGGAGTCATTTCATCATCGAAGATCACGCAGTCACACTGCTGCTCCTGAATGACCCCGGCCAGTATTTCTGCCGTTCCCTTTCCGATGTAATGGCTGGACTGTACGGCCCTTTGTTTCAGCACCTGCTGTTGCACCACGGTTCCACCGAGCGCGTGCACGAGTCGAGCCAGCTCCTGAAGGGAGTCGTTGGCCGGCCATTCATCATCCTTGTTCCGGATCACACTCAGGAGCAGGCAGCGTTCGCCCGGCGGTGTGGTGGCCCAACCGGTTGTTTTTTCTTTCATTCAGTTTCCCGTCTTATGGATAAAAGCAGGAGGCATTTCCTGCCAACAGGTCCATACCCGGTCGGCCAGCTCCAGCTCGTTTGATTCATTATGCACATCAATCCACTGCATATCAAACTGATGATTGAACCAGGTCATCTGGCGCTTGGCCAGTTGTCGGGTTCGGGCGGCGGTTTGCGCCATCGCCTCTTTCTGCGGCATTTCCCCGCGCAGCACGGCGAAGGCCTCGCGGTAACCGATGGCCTGCAGGGCCGTTTGCGAAAGGGCCTCGCCCTGGCTCAGCAGGTGTTCGGCCTCGTCGAGCAGGCCTTCGGCATACATCGCCCGAACGCGCAATTCGATACGTGCGGTCAGTTGCGCCCGATCCCGGCGCAGCCCGAGTAACGGGTGCGGCCCGTTCGTTTGCCAGTCCGACCGCTTTCCGAAATCCGGATGCCGACTTTTTTCCAGGGCCCGGATGATTCTTCGCGGGTTGGCCGGGTCGCTGATTTGCTCATAGGTTTCCGGGGCGGTTTTTCGGGCATACTCCTGAAGTCCCTGAAGGCCGGATTCCAGCAGCAGTTGGTCCATTTCGGCGCGAAAAACCGGATCTGCGGGCGGACTTTCATTCAAACCGGCCAGCAGGCATTTGAGATAGAGGCCGGTTCCTCCGGCCACCAAAAGCGTCTCGTCATGCACCGTGTTCTTCACATAGCCCATAAAATCGCCTACGCTGAAGGTCGTGTTCGGGGTAGCCAGATTCACCCCGTAATAGGTTGCTTCTTTGCGCGCGCGATCATCGGGTTTGGCTGTCCCGATGTCCATGCCCTGATAGACCGCCATGGAATCGGCGGAGAGAACGGGCAGGTTATGCAGAAGGGCCAGCCGATGGATCACGGCGGATTTGCCCGCAGCAGTCGGGCCGGCAAGAACATAGACACGTTGCTTATTCGTCATGTGGCGGTTCATGGCTGCCGTGCGCATCCAGGTAGGAAGAGAGCAGATAAAGCCCTACTCCGGTGCAGATCGCGGCATCGGCCACATTGAACGATGGCCAGTGCCAATTGGCAACATAGAAATCCAGAAAATCGGTGACGGCACCCTGTTTAATCCGATCAATCAGATTGCCGATAATCCCGCCGGCCAGCAGGCCGAAGGCCGCCCGATGCACCCGCCCGCCGTTCAGAAAGGAGCGTCGGAAAAGGACCATCAGAATCAGCATCACAAAGGATAGCAGCGAGAGAAACAGATTCTGATTCCCGAGCATACCCCACGCCGCACCGGTATTGCGCAGATGCGTCAGATTCATCAATCCGGGAATCACTGGACGCACACTTCCAAACGCCAGATATTCCCGGACGAAGAACTTGGATACCTGATCCAGCACCACAATCGCCAGGCAGATGAACAGACTCATGAATCATTCCCCGATCGGGTTGCAGTTCAATAGCGGGTGGAGAGCGTCGGCCCGAGCGGACGGTATTTCACGGAACCTTTTTCTTTGGCCGATTTGCACTTGATGCAGAACCGGGCAAATGGCAGCGCCTCCAGACGCGCCTTCTCAATCTGACAGTTGCAGTCCTCACATGAACCATACGTGCCATCGTCAATGCGGCGCAGCGCATCGTTGATTTCATACAGGATATCGTGTTCGGCACTCACCAGATTCAGGGCGAATTCGCGGTTGAAGTTGTCCGTCCCGTGATCGGCCATGTGCATGCCGTGCATCGTCATATCGCCCGCCGTATCCTTCATCGAGCGGTTCAGGCTGTCATCCGTCAAAAATTCAATTTCCCCCAGCACGCGGTCACGCAGATTCTGCAAATCCCTTTTCAGCATCTTCCGATTGCTTTGCGACAACTTGCTCATGCCCCGCTTGTGCACTTCGTTCAAGGTCTTCTTGAAGGAATCCATGGCGCTTTTCGAATTCATCTGCGCCTTTTTCCCGCCGGAAGCCGTTTTTTTGGCCTTGGCAGGTGATTTTTTGGCCTTTTCCGCCGGGTTTTTAGCCTTTACCGGTGTTTTTTTGGGCTTTTCAGCTATTTTTTTGGGTTTGGCAGGTGATTTTTTTGCGGTTGCGGCCTTTTCCGCCGGTTTTTTGTCGTCTTTGGCTGATTTTTTAGGTTTTTCGGCCTTTTTTATGATTTTTTTAACACTTTTATCTGTTTTCAGAGCTGTTTTTTTTGTCTTAACGGGGGTACTTTTTTTTGTTTTTTTAACAGTGGTGATCGTCTTTTTTGCCATGATTAGTACCCTGCTTTATAGTTAATGA
>JAQVYB010000118.1 GCA_028708815.1 Kiritimatiellia bacterium
AAGCGACAGGCCCAAATGAATCCATCCGGGAAACGTTTTTCGCGTACGCACTGCGTGAATGAAGAGAAGGAGGCTGCCTGCCGTCATCCCGCAGAAGATCACCGGCCCCGCCCAGGCCGCCCAGCCCCATTCGGAAGGCAGAAGCATCCAGCGAAGCATGCGCACGGCAATCGACGCCCAGTCCACCCGAATCAGCGAAGAAGGCCACGGCGAAGGTAGAAAAGCGAGACTCTCCCAATGATTGAAAAAATTCCAAATCCACCAAGGCGCGCCCGCCAAAAAGAACAGGAGTACGAGGGAAAGGATGCGCCGGTTCAGGAGGTGACAACGAACGGCAAACAACACCCAGACCACCACCGTGAAGGAGGCAGCGAAAAGGAGCTGGTTGGTCCACCAGCTCAACCCGAGAAGCAGCCCCAGCAAACGATACATCCAAAGCGGAGCATGCTGTCGGGTTGGGACCTCCCGACGCACCAGATTGCCGGATAACCAGAACAGCGTCGTGAAGAGCAACAGCGTCAGGGCATAGCCGCCTCGAGGCAATATCGAAAAAATGAAAAACGCGCCGGGACCGATGGCCAGATACAGCAACGCAACCAACGCGGCGACCCGCCCGCCGGTCTCACGCGTCCAGCGATAAACGATCGGCAGTGCGAGAAACGCGAGGAATGCCGTGACCAGATTCAACAGAAATTCATGGTAGCCGAAAACCCGCAGCAGCAAACTCGCGACGGCGGGTTCCAGACTGCCGAGATGAGGCGCGCCATAGGCGAACACAGGGCAATCAACACCCTCCGCCATATGCAGCGCCATCAGTGCAGCACGCCCTCGGTCATGATGTATGTCATCCCGATACGCCCACGCCGCCCAGATGCGCACCACCAGCGCAGCAGTCAGAATAATCCAGGCGGTATGCACCAAAATTCGTTTTCTGTTCATCATACGGGAGACCATTTCCGTTTGTACCTGATTCAGCGTGGAGCACCACGCGATTGCTCGATAAAAAGTTGTTTGTTCTGCTGATAACGCTCATAGGAAATGCCACCGTGCCCGCCGATCAGAGCCGTTAATTCGGGGGCCGACGGCGAATCCGGACGGACAAGGAAGGCGTAATAGGTGTCGTAGGCGCCCTGGTGGCCAAGCGCCCGATTGATACGGGGACGCAACGAAGCAAGCCACGCCGAAAATGGATCAGCCTGTTCCGGCAAACGATGAGGAACCATGTACAGTGCATAGCCGGCGCGGCGGGCGGCCAGGTACGTGTTCCCCACCATATTGCTCCAGGTGCGGTCGGGATGCGCGCCCGTATCGGCAGCCGAGAGAAAACGCCAGTCATCGCCATAGTAATCCCCGGAGGTGTGCAGAACGATCAGGTCCGGGCGGAAGCGGTCAATATCCTCCGGCATCACCACGCGACGCGCGAGTTCCGGCGTGTTCAATCCCCACAGGTCCATCGTTTCCCATCCGGAATAATACGGCAGGCGTCCGGCCTCGGTGGTGGCTATCCGTCCACCGCCGGGCAGGTTGGCCATGTTCATGGCGAGACGGGGCATGTTTTCCGTCGGCGTACACAGCGTGCGATAGCCCTCCACCAGATACCAGGGAGACAACACCAGGACGCACCACAAGGCACTCAGCACCAATCGTCGCACATTTTTGGCCGAAGCATTCAGCCCAGGCAAGGCGGGCGCAACACCCGCCAGCACCAGGGGATATTGAAACCGGAAGGCAATGTTCTGTTCCAGATTCATGCAGGAATAAAAAAGGAATGGAACAGGCCCGAGAGCCAGGAGCAGGCGCCGACGCATACCGACACCCCCGGGCGTTTCGCCGGCGCGACGCCGCAACGCAAGCACAAGAAAAGGAAGCACCGCGACCACAAAACGCAGGTTCGTGAGCAGAGAGTCCCGGTTAAACAGGAAGAGATAGCGGTCGAAATGCGACTTCACATAAAAGGGCAGCGGAAAGAGGAGGCCGAAATAATGCCAACGCCACACAAAGTAAAGCAGTCCGGGAACCGCCGCACCCAAGAGGCCTGCAACCAGACGTGATTTCCACTGCACACGCTCAGAAAGGATAAACACCAGAAAAAGCGGACCGGCAAAAACCACCCCGTCGGGACGAATCAGACAGGTCGCCAGCGAAACGGCAGCCAAGGCCCAGGAACGGCGGGAGACAAAAAAATAAACACACAGAATAATGAAAAAGCCAAAGAACAGAACCGAGAATCCAAGCACGGCGGCAAAATACGGGGGCAGGAGCATGAGAAAAAGGGCCCATGCGCAACATGCCGCCGGGGCGGTCAGACGCGATCGTCCTGCTCCCGGATCGGACACCTGCGCCCCTTCTTCACCACCACGCACCCCCTGCGCCAAATGCAGCAACAAAACGGCCGTGCCCAGCAGGGCGGCTGCCGAGAGCAGATTGGCGGAGTAAAACGCAGGCACCCCTGCCCTATGCACCAGGGCAATCAACAGCATCCATAGAAAATCGGTTGCTCCTTCCGCCGGCGGACAGGACGGATGATAGGCAATGGAACCGTGTTCCATCAGGTTTTCGCTGTATGTATATAGAATAGCGGCATCTTCGGAGGGAAAGGCCACACGGGGAAAGACCACCGCCAGGAAGATCAAACCCGCCAGGACCAAAAAAAAGAGCGCGAAGGCGCCTAATTGCAGAACACGTTTATTCATAAAGCGTAACCAAGCCCGACCATTCGCCATACCTTGCCCGTTCTTACGGTCATTACACCATGCACAGACCTTTATCGGGTTTTTCCAATGATTGGAACTTTTAAATAGCATGTTTTTTCCCCTTTACGTTTGACAGCTCAAGAACCGGTCACTATTTTGCTCGCGAGCTTGCGCGAAATAGACCCCGGATGACAGGGAGTGACACGAAAGTGTTCTGACAAACAAGAACGCCCGGGGCACGGAACACACGGTGAATTCAGGAGCAAAAACTTATGTCGGAAAAAATTCCGGAGCTGGCACAACGATTAAACAGGGACTTAAAGGAAGCACAAAACGCCGCCTTTGAGCTGCTTTCCTCCAGGGGGCGCAGCGCCTATTTCCCTTCCAAGGGAATTCTGGGTCAATCGGCTGAAGCCAAAGGTAAAGGCATTAACGCCACCATCGGCACGGCCTTTGAAGAGGACGGTTCACCGCTTTGCCTCGAATGTCTGGAAGAGATGATCTCGCTACCCGACACCGCCTTTCTTTATGCACCCAGTTACGGCAATCCGGAACTGCGTGCCCAGTGGCGCACAATGATGTATGCCAAAAATACCGGACTGAACGGGAAGGTGTTCAGCCTTCCGGTGGTAACCAATGCGCTAACCCATGCCCTCAGCATCGCCGGGGAGCTTTTTGTGGACGAAGGCGATACCCTCATCCTCCCGGACCTCTACTGGGATAACTACGACCTGATTTTCGAGCACGCCTATGGCGCCCACCTGCAGACCTTCACCGCCTTTAACGGGGAATGTTTCAACGTGGCCGGCATGAAAGACATGCTGCTCGCGGAAGGGGAAAAGAAAATACTTCTGCTGAACTTCCCGAACAATCCGGCCGGCTACACCACGACCGAAAAAGAGGATGCGGCCATCATTCAAGCCATCGGAGAAGCGGCTCAGGCCGGCAAAAAAATGGTCATCCTGCTGGACGACGCCTATTTTGGTCTGGTCTATGAAGAAGGCATCTCTTCCGAATCCCTGTTTTCAAGACTCTGCGATCTGCATCCGAATGTCCTGGCCGTCAAGATGGACGGCCCCACCAAGGAGGACTACGTGTGGGGATTCCGCGTGGGCTTCATCACCTTCGGCATCCAGGATGCCACCCCGGCTCAATACAAGGCCTTGGAAGCCAAATCAGCAGGCTTGGTGCGTGGAACGATTTCCAACAGTTCCAACATTAGCCAGCAGCTTCTCCTTCAGGCCTATCGGCACCCCGATTACGCCAAACAGAAAAAAGCAAAATATGAATTGCTGCGCAGCCGCTATCAGAAAATCAAAGGAATTTTTGCCGCCCATCCGGAATTCAGCCATTCCTTCTCGGCCATGCCGTTCAACTCCGGTTATTTTATGTGCGTCAAGCTCAACGGCGCCGACCCCGAGACGGTGCGCCAAACGCTGCTGACCTCCTTTGACACCGGAGTCATTGTGCTTTCCGGGCTCGTTCGCCTCGCCTATTCGTCCGTTCCGACGGATAAGCTGGAGACCCTGTTTACAAATCTGCACGCAGCCGTGCAGCAGGTGAAACAGGATGGACGCGTGACATCAGAAGGAACTTGACGTAGAGCGGTTCTCTGGTTAGTTTGCGCGCTTTCCACGGCGGGGGATTGACCGTGGGAACTGAAAGGCCGCCAGAAGGCGGGCTTTGTTGCACACAAACAGGTACGGTGTGGCTGTTTTTATGCATAAGCATTGAATTTGCAGGCAAGGAAACGGGAAGTAACACCTTAATCAAAAAGGAAATAGAAGCGATGAATGAAAAATATGCAGCACTATTAAAGAGTAAAATGGATGAAGCGGGCTATGCGAAGCTGGTTGCGCTGGACAATGAGAAGTTGTTTGATTTCGTGGGTGAATATGTCGAGCTGTGTGATCCGGATTCTGTGTTCATGGCGAATGACAGCGAAGAAGACGCGGAATATATCCGTCAACGCGCCCTGACGCTTGGCGAAGAAAAACAGATGGCGCGCGAAAATGTGACTATGCACTATGATGGTCCGGGGGATCAGGCCCGCGACAAGAAAAACACAAAGTTTTTGGTGAAGGCTGACAAGTTGGCCGACATGGGCAAACTGAATTGCGTGGAATATGATGAAGGCATGGCGGATATTCGTCGGATTGCCAAGGGCATCATGAAGGGCAAAGAAGTGTATGTTAAACTGTTCTGTGAATGTCCGGTGGGCGGCCCATTCGCCATTGGTTGTGCACAGATTACGGATTCATCGTATGTCGCCCATTCGGAAGATATTCTCTATCGCCGCGGCTATAAACACTTCAAAAACATGACCAACAAAGATGACTTCTTCCGCTTCTGCCACAGCGCCGGCGAACTGGATGAAACCGGCTGCTCCAAAAACCTGGAAGATCGCCGAATCTATCAGGATATGGAAAACAACATCGTTTTCTCCATGAACGCGCAATACGCGGGGAATACGATTGGTCTCAAAAAGCATTCCATGCGTTTGGCGATCAACAAGTCCGGCAAAGAAGGCTGGCTTTGCGAACACATGTTCATCATGAGCATCGCGAACAAAGAAAAAGCCCGTTCAAGCTACTTTGTGGGGGCCTATCCTTCCGCTTGCGGAAAAACGTCAACCGCGATGATCCCGGGTGAAAAAATTGTGGGTGACGACATTGCGTATTTCCGGAACATCGATGGTGAATTCCGCGCTGCCAACGTGGAGCGCGGCATTTTCGGCATCATCAAGGATGTGAATCCGAATGATGACCCGGTGATCTATCAGACGCTTTCGGAACCGAAGGAAATCATCTTTTCCAACGTGCTGACCGGGCCGGATAACCTTCCCTACTGGCAAGGCATGGGCATTGACACCCCGAAAACGGGTGTGAACTTCGCCGGGGAATGGACGGAAGGTGGAGAGACACCGATCTCACACGGGAATGCTCGTTACACCATGCGCATGGAATATCTGGCCAACCTTGATCCTAACTGGGACGACCCCAAGGGCGTGAAGGTGGACGGAGTTGTTTATGGTGGTCGCGACAGCGATACCACGGTCCCTTGCGAAGAAGCCTTTGATTGGACCAGCGGAATCATCCTGAAGGCCTGTCCTTTGGAATCAGAAACCACCTCGGCCACGATTGGCCAGGAGGGCGTTCGTGTTCCTCAGCCTATGGCTAATCTGGACTTCATCAGCTATCCGGTGGGTGACTACGTGAAAAACAACATTGATTTCGGCAATCAGTTCGACCAGAACTGCCCGAAGATCTTTTCAACCAATTACTTCCTGCTGACCAAAGCAGGCAAGTTCTGCACAAGCAAGCTGGCGAAGAAGGTCTGGATGCATTGGTTTGAAGGTCGGGTGCATGGCGAATTTGAGGCCTACAAAACGCCGACCGGATTCATTCCTAAATATGAAGACCTGAAAAAGCTCTTCAAGGACCTGCTGAACGAAGAATATGCTGAAGCGGATTATACCTACCAATTCAGCTTCCGCATTGATGCATGGATCGCCAAAATTGAACGAGCCATTGCATTCTTTAAGAAGAGCGCACCCACGTTGAGCGAAGACGTCTACGCCTACTGGGAAAAGAATATTGCGGCTTTCAAGGAATTGAAGGCCACGTATGGGGAAGAAATCCTTCCGGGCAAATACCAAGGCTAAGCGCCGACGGTTCGCGAACAAATAAAAAAAGGCATCCCGAACGGGATGCCTTTTTTGTTTGTGATCAATCACGTGCCCGAATCTGTTGCGGCTCACGCCGGGGAAGATCAGCGAGTCTGACATGGCGGATTCAGAAGAGACGCTGGAAGTCGAAGAGGCCTGGAGTCTTTGAAATACAACGAAATGCAGACCGTCGCCCCTCCATTCCCCCGGCACTTTACCTTCGGAGGTGGTGATCATTAGGCCTGATCGCGTTGCCTTCCCGAACTCAGAGATGAACTTCTGACAAAATCGGACTTGGCTATATTATTGGCCTTGTGCTACCGTGCGCACGCCGTTTTTAGAATAGTCATCCAGCAAAGGATTCACACTCATGAAGCGTTACCCATTCGTTTTTCTGTCACTCTTTTTCATTCTGTTCATGGTATCCGGCAGTCGGGCCCAGAAACTGGGGCTGGATGACCGTCAGGAAATCGAAGTAACAGCAGATCGTCTGGAATACGATGCTGAACGCAAATTACTGATTGGGTCGGGGAACGTGCTGGTCTCCCAGGGGACGGGTTCTCTGCAAGCGGACTTCGTGACGGTGCATACGGTCAGCGAAGAGGTCTATGCCGCCGGAAACGTCATGTTCAAGGATTTGGACCGTACTTGGCAGGGTGACGAACTGACCTACAACTTCAAAACCGAACAGGGCGATTTCGGCGAATTCAACGCCTACGTGAACCCGCTCTATATCCGCGCCAAGGACTCCGAGCGCGTCACCCCCGAACTCTTCACCATCCAGGATGTATTCATCAGCTCCTGCGAAGGAGAAAAACCCGAATTTTACATCACGGCCGAAGAGGCTTCCATCGAGAATGAACGCTATATCCGCGCCAAAAACGCCGTGTTTCGCCTCGGAGGCGTACCCATCTTCTACTTCCCCTATTACAAATACGATCTGGAGCGCGGGTCGCACTGGGATTTCCTGCCCGGCTACCGAAGCAAATGGGGCGCCTTCCTGCTTTCCACCTACAATATGCGCGTCAACGGATGGATGCACAGCGCCACGCATCTGGATGTACGCACCGACCGGGGCGCAGCCATTGGACAGGACTTCAAATGGGAAACACCGCAACTCAAGGGCGGCATCAAGGGATATTACACTCACGACAGCGACCCCCATCAGGACGAGGATCTCACCGAACAGGAAAAGAAACTGATCGATGAAGACCGCTACCGTATCCAGCTCTCGCACGTCCAAAGCCTCACCGATCAGGACTACGTTATCGCTAATATCGATTACGTCAGCGATCCGCAGTTCATGGATGATTTCTTCACCCGCGAATATGAAGACAACGTACAGCCCGAAAACTATGTCAGCTTCACCCATGTGGACGACCGCTACATCGCCGGGCTCCTCATCAACAAGCGCCTGAATGACTTTTATGAAAATGTAAACCGTGTTCCGGAAGCCACCTTCGACATGCGCCGTCAGGAAATTCTTGATTCCGGCTTCTACTATGAGGGCAACAACAGCGCGACCTTCCTCGAAAAGGAATTCTCCGAACTGGACGATGAGAAAAAATACAGCACCTTCCGCCTGGATACCCGCCACATGATCTACTACCCCACCAAGCACTTCGGCTTCCTCAATGTCACGCCGCGCGCGGGCTATGAAGGCACCTACTATGAGAAAACGAAAAAAACCGAATACGTGGATGAAACCATTGCCATCGTCGCCACGAACGTTGTAAATGGGAACACGGTTACCGAGACCACCTTCACCAATAAAACGCGCACCGTGATTTCCGACGGTAATTCCGAGTGGCGCAATCTTCCCGAACTGGGATTTGACATCTCCTATCAGGCCTTCAAGATTCTGGAAGCCGCCGGACAAACCGATGGCGGCCTTCGTCATGTGGCCGAACCGTATGCCGGCTACACCTTCATCCCCGAACCCAACGTGGAACCGGAAGACCTGTATCAATTCGACGCCATCGACGAACTCGGCAAGCAAAACACGATCCGACTCGGCATGCGCAACAAGCTGCAAACCAAACGGAACGGCTCGGTGGCCAATCTGCTGAATCTGAATGTCTTCATGGATTACCACTTCAGCGCCGATGAAGACAAAGGCGAAGAAAACATCGGCCCCGTCGGCTTCGATGCCGAATCCTATCCGCTGGAGGATCTGAAAATAAAAATAGACGGGTCCTTCGGAACGCACGGCGAAAGCTTTTCCAACTTCAACGCCTACGCCACCTACAAGGCATTTGACCTGAGCAAGTTCGGTTTGGAATACCGCTACCGCAAAAACTACAATGACCTGTATACGGTTTCGCTCGATCTCTTCCCCGAGGAAACCTGGTCGATCGGCGCCTACTGGCGCTACCAGGTGCTCGGGGCCAACATGGAAGAACAAACCTACTACATCGGCCACCGAAGTGACTGCCTCGGCAAACGCTTCGGCTACACCGGGCGCGGAAACGATTGGGACATCTGGTTCCAAATCTGGCTGATCGCCCTGCCCGATTCTCAGGTCGGTTCCTCGCTCAGTTATTGATCTCTGGATCTTTTTTCCTCTCTGCTTCCTGCCGGAGTCGCCGCATGAAATGCCTGTGTCGGAAAAAGGCGCGGCGATGGTCATCACAACCCGAGTGCCTATTCCGGCATAGCGAGCCGTGAGTCAGATGCCATTGGGCGTGTGCACCATCTTCACAGTGCCCCATCGACACAACAAGCCCCTTGCCACCGCAAAAAAAAAGAGCCGCATAAAACCCATGGACACAGGGTCTTGCTGCGGCTCCGTTCAATACGGCGTATTCGTCAGTACCGATAATGTTCGGGTTTGAATGGGCCCTTTACCGGTACGCCGAGGTATTTCGCCTGCTTCGTCGTCAGCTTTTCCAGTTTTACACCGATCTTGCCCAGATGCAGTCGTGCGACTTCCTCATCGAGGTGCTTCGGAAGGGTATATACTCCGATCGGATAGTGCTCCGGCTTGGTGAAGAGTTCAATCTGGGCGAGCACCTGATTCGTGAAGCTGTTGGACATCACAAAACTCGGATGCCCCGTTGCGCAACCCAGATTCACCAGTCGTCCCTGTGCCAAGAGAATAATGCTCCGTTTGCTGGGGAAGGTAATCAAGTCCACCTGCGGCTTGATGTTGGTCCATTTGTATTTATTCAGTTTGGCCACTTCGATTTCGGAATCGAAATGCCCGATGTTACATACAATGGCCATATTCTTCATCTTACGCATGTGCTTTTCGGTGATGACATCGCAGCAGCCGGTGGTCGTCACAAAAATATCACCCAGTTCACACGCCTCATCCATCGTCATCAGCTCATAGCCTTCCATTGCCGCCTGCAGCGCACAAATCGGGTCGATTTCCGTCACAATCACGCGTGCGCCCTGCCCCGTCAAGGAAGCGCAGGATCCCTTTCCTACATCGCCGTAACCGGCCACCACGGCAATCTTTCCGCTCAGCATCACATCGGTTGCACGCATAATGCCGTCCACCAGGGAATGGCGACACCCATAGAGATTGTCAAACTTGGACTTGGTCACCGAGTCGTTCACATTAAACGCCGGGAAAAGCAGTTCGCCGCTTTTGGCCCACTTATACAAACGATGCACTCCGGTGGTCGTTTCTTCGCTGGCACCGCGAATCTCCGTAACCATTCGATGGAAGCGGCCGGGATCTTTTTCAATCGCCTTTTTCACCTGAGCATAAAGAACGGTTTCCTCTTCCGATGTTGTTTTCCGGTTCAGAATGGAAGGATCCTCTTCAGCCTTGTAGCCCAGATGCACGAACAGCGTTGCGTCACCGCCGTCATCCAGAATCATGTTCGGGCCCTTGCCTTTGCCCCAGTCCAGAATACGATCGGTGTAATCCCAGTATTCCTTGAGCGACTCACCTTTGACCGCAAACACCGGCGTACCCGAGGCAGCAATGGCGGCGGCCGCATGATCCTGGGTGGAAAAAATATTGCAACTCGCCCAGCGCACCTCGGCACCCAGCGCCTGAAGCGTTTCGATGAGCATCGCGGTCTGAATGGTCATATGCAATGATCCGGCAATACGTGCTCCCTTCAGCGGCTTGTCCTTCCCGAATTTTTCGCGAAGCGACATCAGGCCCGGCATTTCATGCTCAGCCAGCGCCATTTCCTTGCGCCCGAACTCGGCCAACTTGATGTCTTTTACGATATAACCCACCGGTTTACTGCTGCTGCGTTTGACTGCCTTTTTGCTCATTGCTCTGTTTCCTTCCTATCTGTTTGCTGAAAAATCTGTGTCTTCATACCAGAACAAGTGAATAATACAAGCCGGGATTACGGGGCCTGCACAATTGAAATCATTATCGACGGGAAAAGCACGATGATCGGCAAGCCAATGAACCGACTCAAAATCGGTGGCGCTTATCGCCGATGGCGTTCATTTCGATGTCTTTTTCATCGAGAGTCTGCGAACAGATATTCAACAGGATCCTAACCATGCCCATCGTTACCAGCAAACTGGAGCCACCGAAGCTGATGAAGGGAAGCGGCAGGCCTTTCGTGGGCAGGCATCCGGTTACCACACCGATATTGATGGCGGCCTGAACGGTAATCATGGTGGAAATGCCGAATGCGGTGAGCCGTCCGAACTCATCCGGGGCCCGCATAGCAACACGCAATCCGCATAGGAAAATGGTAACGAAGAGCAATACCACCGCTATCGAAACAGTCAAACCGAGTTCTTCGGCCATAATGGCAAAAATAAAATCGGTGTGTGCTTCCGGCAGATAAAAGCGTTTTTGCATGCTCTGCCCCAATCCCACGCCGCTTCCACCACCCACCACAAAGGCATAGACGGCATTCAGAAGCTGAAAGGCTTCTTCTTGAGCATATTTTTCCGGGTTCAAAAAGGCGATGATGCGACGCATTCGCACCTCGTTGTACATGATGGCAAAGGTAAACGCAGAGGCCCCGAGCAATCCGGCCACAAACAAATAGATGAAGCGGGTACCGGCGGTGAACATAATCAGCATGCCCACCACGGCAATCAGCATGGTCGTTCCGTAGTCCGGTTCCGCAAAGATCAGCAGCAACACCACACCCAATGCGGAAATGGGAAAAAGCATGCCCTGCTTGAACTCCTTCACATGCCACCGGATGTGGGCCATCCACCACGCCAAAAGAAGGATAACGGTGGGCTTGGCCAGCTCGGAGGGCTGAAAATTCATCACGCCGAACCGCAGCCAGCGCCGACTTCCATTCACAATAACGCCCACATTCGGAATCAGCGTCATAACCAGAAGAATGACACAAAGCACCGAAAACGGCAGGGCCAGTTTGCGCCAAATGTGATAATCCACCCGCGACACCACCACACATGCAACAGCGGACACAACCAGCCACAGCACCTGTTTCTTGACATAGAAAAGGGGATCGCCAAACACCGATTCCGCACGGATGCTGCTGGTGCTGGCCAACATCACCACACCCAGCGTGAGCAAAATCAGCACACTAGCAAGCAGGACGCTGGCCGTTGTACGCATTCCTACCCACCTAACCGTTCGAGAGTCTTC
>JAQVYB010000119.1 GCA_028708815.1 Kiritimatiellia bacterium
GGCCAGGGCGAGCACGCCGCCGACGGGGGTGTCGAGTTGGACGACCTGAGAGGTGCCCATCTCGTGTATTTTTTCGATGAGCAGGGAGAGGACCATGGATTTTCCCACGCCGTATGGGCCGATGAGTATGCCGCCCAGTTTACGGCCTTCGGCCAGATAGAGGAGGCGGGCGAGGGCCTCCTTGTGTTGGGAGGAGAGATAGGCGGAACGCACGTCCGGATGGTTTTGGAAGGGGCGGCGGTTCAGGTTCCAGTAGGCGGTGTACATGGCTTAGTTGTCCTTCTTTGTCTGCCGGAACATGGCATCGGCAAAGTTGGGTTTGGACGGTCCCGGAATCTCTGGTTGATTTGCGGGGTCGGGGGGCGGTACGGGAGGTGCTATGGCTTCTTCCAGCAGGGAGGCTGCAAAGGAAGCGGTTTTGGCGAATGCCGGGGGTTGCGCCGGAGGGATTGAAGGAGGGGGTGCAGGCGGGGGCGAAATGCCGTTCGCCGTTCCGGATGCGGCAGGGGCCGCGGCGGGGATGTTCTGAGCCGGTGTGCCCGGTGATGCGGCCGGCGGAATACAGAGAATGCCCCTGTTCTGTTCGATGCGATAAGGCATGCTGCCGATTTGAGCTGCGCCGATGTATTTATTGAGGACCAGTTGGCGGGTTTCTGCGGCTTGATTATAGGCCAGCGTCAGGGCTACGGGTACATTCGTTTCCAGGACGCGGTGGGCGTGCTGCGCCGCAGGCGAAGCGGGATGGGAACAGGTGAAGAGGGTGGTGACGCCCAGACGCTCGAAGGCGCGAACAAAGGAATAGATATGTTCGGCCAGGTGTTCGCGCGAGACCATGACGATCCAGGGGATGACGGTATCAATCACCACACGCCGGATGAATTCGGCGCCGATGATGTCAATAAGCTGGGCGAAGCCATCGGGGGGCAGGACAATGTTCTCCTCGCGATCGCGCCCGGGGATGACATCGCTGTATTCCAGAAGCATCAAATCGCCGGAATCCACGACAGCGTCCACATTGAGGCCGACGCCCCGCGCGTAGATGGCCAGATCCTGCGTGGGGCGCATGGACAGCATGAGTCCACGCTCACCCAGTTCCAACCCCTGACGGACAAATTGAAGGCCGAAAATGGTTTTCCCGGAGTTGCGTCGTCCGGTAACCAGCAGTGGGCGCCCCTGAAAGGTTCCCCCCATGTGTTCATCCAGGCAGGCAATGCCCGTTGGTGTTTTTGTTATCATAAAGCAGTATCACTCAACGGTTGTTTTGTCGCCTGCTTTTGCGGCGAGCAGTTTGTCCACGACTTGTCGAACAAAGCCGACTTCGAAAGGTTTGGTCAGAAACTCCGCGATATTGAGGCGCTTGCATTCCCGGAGCGCCTCGTCGGATGGATAGCCGGAGATGACGACGATGCCGATCTCCGGGCTGGCCGAGCGCAGGGCGTTGAGTAACTGTAGGTCGGAGATTTGCCCCGGCATGCGCAGATCGGTCAGGATGATGTCCGGGTTGCTGTGGGTTGCCTGATGTATGCCGTCGGCGCCGTTGTCGGCGGAGACGGGCTCATGCCCCATGCGTGTGATTACCTTTTGCAGAAAGCTCATGGACTTGGGATCATCTTCAATGATCAATATCTTTGCCATCGTGGTCCCCTTTGCTGTATTATGCTTAACAAAGCGATGGTAATACGCTTTACGACTTCATTTGTTAAGTAATCGGACAGTATCACCGGGACGTTGTGTATGACAAGCGAGAATATAGCGTGGAGTTCCATATTGGATCGCGCGGGGCACTCTGCATCGCGTGAGGCTGCTCCGCCCAGAACTTTTTTTCAGGAGTCGGGCGATGAGAAGGCCGAGGGGACGCGGTGTCGTTGCGCGAGTTGTCGGATGAGCATCGATGTGGTGAGCACCCCGGCCCCGCCGGTCTGCCCGTTTTGCCAGGGGCATCTCACCCGAACGAGCTACCGGAAGCACCCGCGGACACCCGAGCCGGATGAAGTCCTCAATCCGGGTGAGCGCAACAAGTACCGGCGTCCGCATCGTGTCGTGGTTGTGCTGCTTACCATCTTCAGCATTGTGATCTTGACGGTGGCGACCATCCTGAAGCTGCACAACGTGGAATATTTCTGGTATCAGCCCTGGGTCAATGCCTACAGCCTGACGGTGGGCGTGTTTATTTTGTCGCGGTTTCTGATTGCGGCTTTTTACCGGGCGCCGCTGGATGTCGGGTATGAACCGACCGTGACGGTCGTCGTGGCCTGCCGAAACGAGGGGGGCTCCATCGAGAAAACCATTGGGCGCATTTATGCGGAGGGCTATCCGCGCAACAAGCTGGAAGTGGTGTGCGTGAATGATGGCTCCACGGACAGTACGCTGGAGGAAATGCTTTGCGCCCAGGGGCGGCACCCCGAATTGGTGGTCGTGGATTTCGAACAGAACAAGGGGAAGCGCCCGGGCATGGCGGTGGGTGCGCTGTTGGCGCACAGCGAGGCGCTGGTATATGTGGATTCGGATAGTTTTCTGATGCCGGGCGCGGTGCATAAGATTGTGCAGGGCATGGCGGATCCCACGGTGGCGGCTGTGGCGGGCCACACCGATGTGGAGAACGTCGGCGTGAACACGCTTACCAAAATGCAGGATGTGCGTTACTTCGTTTCCTATCGGGTGATGAAGGCGGCAGAGGATGTGTTCGGCGCCGTGAGTTGCTGTCCGGGTTGTTTTTCAGCGTATCGCCGCGTGTGTGTTCTGCAGGTGCTGGATGAGTGGCTGCACCAGCAGTTTCTGGGGAAAACCTGCACCTATGGTGATGACCGCAGCTTGACCAACTGTCTGCTGCGCGATTATCGTGTGCTCTACGATGATGAAGCCCTCGCCACGACCATTGTGCCCGAGAAATGGAACAAATATGTGCGACAGCAGGCGCGTTGGAAGCGCTCGTGGATTCGCGAAATATTTTTTGCCGGCCGGTTTTTCTGGCGTAAGCATCCGGTGGCGGCGGTATCCTGGTATGCCATGGCGGTGCTGCCGATGCTGGCGCCGCTGGTGATGTTCAACGCCTTGGTTCTGGGCCCGTTGATGCACGGGAATCCTGCGGGTTTTTATGTGACAGGCGTGTTGGTGGTGTCCATGTTGTGGGCGCTGTATTATCTTGAAAAGACGGGTCGCCCATACTGGTGGACCGGCTTTATCTTCACGCTCAGCTACGTCGTCTTCTTTAGTTGGCAGGGTTACTATGCGCTCTTTACGCTTAGAAAAACAAGTTGGGGAACACGCTGATGAAAAAAGAAACTCCGAATGGTTCCATCGAATTTCCCGTGCAGGAAACCGGAGAGCACCGGCAGCATAAAAAAAGCTGGCCGAAGCCCAGCGGTTTTGTGCGACCGCAGAAGGTGCGCTATTTCACCACCTGGTTTTATTATCTGATGGGGTTGTGCCTGGCGGTGGCCTGGCTGATTCCGATCGCCCTTTTGTCGGCCCGCCTGTTGTGGCCTCCTGTGGACGTGGGGGTGCGTGATTCCTATGAATTTGCGGCGTTGGTCTACGATAATATTTCAGACAAGCCGGGTGGTTTGAAGCCCTGGCAGTTCAAGCGGCAGTTGACTGCGCTTCGTGAGAACGGCTATCACCCCGTTACGCTGCAGGATGTGGTTGGGTTGTATCAAAGCAACGCGCCGCTTCCCCGCAAGGCGGTGTTGCTTACGTTTGATCACAGCAAGAAAAACGCCTATTTCGGAGTACGCTCTATTCTGCGGCGCGCCGGATGGAATGCGGTGATGTTTCTATGGACCCAATCCATTCAGGAGGAGGATCAGTCGTCGATCTGGTGGCCCTACGTGCGCGATATGGTTCGTTCACGCCGGTGGGAAGTCGGCGCGCAGAGTCATAATGGTTTCAGCAAGGTGCAAACCAGTTCGCGGGGTCGGGTAGGTAATTTCATGACGACGCCGCGCTGGTTTCCGGAAGAAAAGCGTTTTGAATCGCTGGATGAATTTACGGGTCGCCTGCGTTCGGACCACGAGAAATGCCTCGGTTTGATTCAGCGGGAAACCGGAAAGCAGCCGTTGGCCTACGCCTATCCCTATGGCGACTTCGGACAGTTTCAATCGCGCGCCGCTTTGCCGCGCTATCTCAACATGTCCCTCGTGGAGCGTTATTACCAACTTGGATTCATCACCGGCAAGCTGGCCGTCAATACGCGCTTCAGCGATCCGCGCCGCCTGAATCGGCTGCTGGTTGATTCAGCGTGGACCGGCGAAGAACTCGTGAGCTACCTCGAAAAATCCTGGCCGATGGAAAGCCCCCTCGTGGCCGATGGGAAGGGGCTGTCCGAGGGGGCCTGGATTGTGGATTGGGGCGCCATGGAGCCGGATGCCCAGGGCGGGCTGACCCTCTATGCGCCCACCAACACCACCGGTGCCAAAATGTGGTTGGCCGGCAGTGATCTCAGTCGTGATTTCAATGCCTCCATCACCTTTCGACTCGAAGAGGGGCAGTTGGGCCTTTATTTCCGTTCCACGCCGGACGAGGAACGTTTCGTTTACCTCGGAATTGACATTCAGCAGGGGGCATGGCTGCGTCAGATGGAAGGGGTGGATGCCAGCGCGCCGGACGTGAATGAGCCGTTGGTGGAGAGCGGTGTCTGGCTGCGGCAGAAACATGTTTCTTCGGATCGGTTCACGCTGGCCTCGTCGTCGCTGCGTACGGAGAAAAACAGTTCCCATAAGCTGGATGTATACATTCGTGACAACCTGCTTTATGCGTTGCTTGATGGGCACCCGCTGTTTTCGCAGCGCGTGGTGCTGCGGGGCAGTCAGAATCCGGGATTGCTTGGTTTGAGCGTTTGGAGCCCGCAAAAGGGAGTTGCCCGCGTGAACATTCAGGATGTTCACCTGCTGAATCAGCCCGCCTCGCTGGCTTTCTGGCAGGAACGCGACCGGCTCGAGCCGCAGGTGTTCCGATGGATTGACGACAACGCCTACCGGTTGACCGACATCAGTCCCGAGTGGGTCCGTCTGACCGAAGCGGGTGGTCAGGTTCGCAGCGAAAAAGATTTCAGTCTTTATCGGCTGTTGGCTGACATTAACCACCTGCATTTGTATCCCTGTGTGTTTGTGGATGGAGCGCAGGGTCTCGCCCGCCTTTCGCCCGCCCACCTTGCGGGCAAGGCTGAAGAGATGAAGGCCGATGGTCTTTACATTAACATGAGCCGTTTGGAAGATCCCAACATTTCCACCATGGCGCTTTGGCTTCAGCAGTGCAAAACAGAACTGAAAGACCGTGGGTTGCACATGTTGCTGAGTCTGCCGAAGGCACTGGAAACCGTTGCGGCCGTCAATTCCATTCTGGCGGTGGTGCCCGGTGTTCAGCTTGTGCTGGGAGAGGATTCGCAGCTGAAGAACGAGAAGGCCGTGAGTGCGGAGCAGAAAATCGAAGGGGTTGAGGTGCCGGAGGGAGCGGAGGATGAAGAGCTGCCGCTCTTCTATATGATCAGCCACGTGAATGCCCCCGACAGTCAAGAGACGCCGGCGGACCGCATCCGACGGCTGGAGCAGTCCGGGTGGGCATCGTACGATGAAAACGACTTTCCCAAGGCCCTTCAGGCCTGGCAGGAATGGCTGAAGGAAGATCCCGAAAATCCCAAGGTGCTCATGCTGTTGGGGGATGTTCAGTTGGCCATGGGCCACTGGCCGCAGGCCCTGGAGTATTACAACCGCAGCCTGAAGCTGGATCCGGGCCAGTTTTCTCTCGTGATTCGCCGCGCCGAAGTGTTGGAAAAAATGGGACGGCTGGATGAGGCCAGGGACTCACTCAATCTGTACGCACGCCTCTTCCCCGGCAACCCGCAGATTCTCATGGCCCAGATTCAGTGGCTCCTGCGCAATCAGCGTGATGCCGATGCCATGGAACTCATCGGACAGCTCCTCGACCGCCAGCCTGACAACCTGGAGGCCCAGGCCATCCGCCTGCGTTTCATGAAGTCGGACACCCCGGCCTACCGCGAGGCCATGCGGAAAATCGCACTCGCGGGCGAAGAAGCCATGTTTCCCGCCGATTATGGAAATATTCTCTGGCGGAATGAACTGTTGAGTCTGCCCTGGTCGGGCATTCTGCTGCAGCGCGTGATCGCTCTCTTTCCGGAGGATGGCGAGGGTGGCGTCCCGGCGCCGTTTGACCGTCTCCTTCCGTCTCCCGGCGTGGAACGCACTGATTTTCCGGATGGGCTTCTGCGCGATCACTGGATGATTTCCGGCGGGGGCTATACGGGGGTCCCCGGGAAAATCCGGGTGCAGGCGGCTCCCGGAAGTGGAGAACTTTCCTTGCAGTTGCGCGGCAGCACACACCTGCAAAATGCGTTTGCGGAGGCGGACGTACGACCGGTCCGGGGCGACTGCTGGCTCTACGCGCGGCGCAATTCGCGGCACGCAGTGCGTTTCGGGCTCAGTCAAAAGGGCATGCTGCATCTGCAGGTCTGGCGCGATGGTGTTATGCTGGATCAACGTACGGCCCCTTGGACCGGCGGGGACGATGTGCTTCGCCTTCGGCTCGTTGTAAATGCTAAAGGGGCCATGGGCTATGTGGATGGGCGCCCCGTCTCGGACAGTCGCCTTTTTGTACCGCCGGAGATTCAATACGGTTGGTGCGGCGCGGCTGTGAATGACGAAGAATACGGAACGGCTTCGGCTGATTTTCTCTCGTTGGCCGCCGGCCCGCTTGCGTTGCGTATGGCGTGGATGAATCCGGTGCCCGGTGTGGGTTCCTTTGAAAAGGCGCTCGAGACGCTGCGTGCCTCCGTGGGGCGCTTCACCGTCTTTGCGCCTCAGTGTTTTGAGGCGGCGGGAGAAAATCTCTTCCGTCTGCGGAGCGATGCGGATATGGCACTGCTGCGTCTTTTCACCTCCTATTACCGCGTGTGGTTTCTGCCGTTGGTACGCCTGGGTTCCCTGAATGGCGTAACATCCGATATCCTCGAACGCCAGGCACGGGCTCTCGACAGCGATGGTTTTATTCTCCTCCTGGAGCAGCCGCCCGATGAAGAAATCCTCTCCCGGCTGGAAGCGACGCTGGCGTTCAGTCCGGTGCGCATTCTGACGGCGCACATGGAAGGGGCCTCCATGCGGGTGCGCGGGATTGCCCTCGGGCGTGATCTGGTCAACACGCGCAGCGGCGAAGTACTCCTGCCCATCGGGACGCCGGATCAACTCGAAGATGCCCCGGACGACCCCGCCCTGGAGGGTCCGCTCGCCGTCGTCTATTGATTAAGGCGGAAGGCGGAAGGCGGAAGACAGAAGAGGGAATACAGAAGTCGGAAGGCGGAAGTTGACGGGGTGGGGGCGGTCTTTCCGGGCCCCTTTTTATACCCGACCCATCCTGCAATAGAACGCTGCGGAGAACTCAGAAGGTGAGTTCGAGGCCGCCTTCCAGGTTGAATTCATTGTAATTGGGCAGCTTGTTGTAGGAGGAATTGATGCGTGCCTTGAGCAGTTCGCGGATGGGTATGCGCAGAGAAAGCGAGGCGCCAATGACGGGTTCCCAGTTTTCTTCGGGCTCTTCGGGGAGGGTGGCCCAGTTGTCGCGGTTGGCGATTTCGATGGTGCGGCTGTAGGCTTCTTTATCCTCGGGCCGCACGGATTCGCGTCCGCGCCCGTAACGTAGGCTGAGGTTGTAGTAGTTGTTGAGGTACGTTCCTTTAAACCCGACTTCAGCGAAGTAGCGGTTGAGCTCGTAGGGGGTCCAATAGGCGTCGCGGTCTTCATCGGAGGTGACATAGGCATAATTGAGGCCGATGTTCATGCCGGTGCGCTCCCAGATGGTCCAGGAGGTGCCTGCGCGAAGATGGTCGCGATCATTGCTGTCGCTGAACTCATAATGTGCGGCGGCCAGGGTGGCGTCCCACCAGTCCTGCAGGTGAATGACGGAGTATCCGAGGGGCGCGTTGTAGCGGACGTTCTGATAGACGGCAAGGGCGGAGGGGACCATGTCGTGCTCGAAGCGGAGCATGACATCCACGAAGAGGATCGGGCGAAACTGGGTTTCCAGCGAGTAGGCGGCTTCGTCGTGGGAGGCATCGCCGGAGAAGTTGCGCAGGGTGAGGTCGCCGGCGAGGCTGATGCCGTTGGAGAATTTATAGAAGGCTTTGGCGCCCGCGTTTTTCTCATCGACCTTGAGGGTTCGGCCTTCGGCTTCGGCGAGGTCGTTGCTGGTGGCATCCTGTTTGAGCTGCCCGATGCCTGCGTGTACGCCGAGTTTAAGTGCCGGCGTCAGGTTGGCGCCTCCCTCGACGGAGAAGCCCCAGTTTTTGCGGGTCTGGTTATCCCGGAAGAAGCTTCCGGATGCATCGAGGTACGGTTTGCGCAGGTCCACATCCCAGAACCGGGCGTTTTCCTGAATGGCGATGGGGGCGGTGACGCCGGTTTGTCCGGCGAGGCGCGAACGGACGTATTTGGAGACTTTGTCGTACGAGGCGTCGGGATAGCCGTCTTCCTTCAATTGTTTGAGCATTTCGAGGGCGAGATGCGGTTTGCCTTCGAGGGCGGCGAATTCGGCCCGCATGCGCCGCGCGAGAAAGACGGGATGATTCTCATAGAGCATTTCCACGAGATTGGAGCCGGCCATCCAGTTATCGGGTTCGGTCCGTTGATAAAGGAGGGGGTTATCGCCTGCAACGGCATAGCCGAAGCTGCTCTGAATGAAGCCGACCTCGTAGGTTTCCGCAGCGTTGGCGAGAATCGTTTGAACGGGATTTTTGACATTGATGGTGTCTTCCTGGCCGATGTCGCCGAAGGGATAGGACACGAAATTGAAAGCGCCTCCGAGTTCCTGACGCAGGATTTGGCGGCTTTCCTCGAAGTCGCGTTTTACACGGGCGTGATATTCATCGGGATTTTCGAGGCGTTTGAGTTCGGGCAGCCAGATGCGGTTGGGTAGGTTGTGCCAAAGGGTTCCGGCTTCATTGACGGGCGAGAGAATGGCGGCATTCAGCAGATGGCTTCCGTATTCCCAATGGCCGGTTTGTTTGTACTCACGCAGCTGATCCCAGGTGCAGATGAAGGAATGGTGCTGCAGGATGTAGCCCACGGGAATGTGCATGGTGAAGATGAGCCCCATCTCCTGCGCGATCTGGGTTCCGTAGCGCATGGAATCGCGGCGGGCATCGTCGAAGTTGATCTGCACGCGTATTTTTGGATGGTGTTCGGGCACGTTGCTTCCGGCCGGGCTGAGCTGGGCCGGGCCGAGTTCATTGCGCAGGTTTTCAGCGCGGACGAATTCGACGCCGGCGTCCATCAGGGCCTGCATGTGGTCACGGAAACGATCCACATAGAGCGCATCGGCAAAATAGGGGCTGGGGGTGAGGCCGTGGTAGAGGAGGCAGCCCACCGCGCCGCGTGCGCCGGCGGCTTCCAGTTGGTCGAGCGCCGCCCGTGCGGCATAATAATCGGTTCGCGCGGCTTGCAGGCGGGCTTCATGATAATGGAGGTACGGGTCCATGGGGTTGAATGCGGCAAGGCCTGCCAGTTGAATGCGGGCCTTGGCAAAATCTTTTTTGGCCACGTAGACTTCGAAGAGGCCGCGATAGGCGCGGCGGTTGTAGGGATTCAGACGCTCGATCACATAGTTGAAGCAGTCGATGGCCTTATCGAGTTGGCCATCGAGCGTGCACAGCTCGCCCATGAGGAGTCGGGCATCCGCCGAGGTGGGGAATTCGTCGATACGTTCCTGGGTGTGGCGTATGGCTTCTTCCAGTCCGTAACGCGAGGGGTCGAGGTGAAAGAGTTGAATGAGCAGGCGGATCAGGCGTACGCGCACGCGCTCTCGCTCGGCGGGGGTTTCCTGCATTTCCATGAGGCGTTGCAGGGGGTCGAGGGCCTGTGCCGGATCATCGGAAAGTTCGGCGGCGGAAATGGCCACTTCGAGGGTGCGCTTGTCTTCCGGATGCTCTTCGATAATCTCGGTGGCCTGTTCGAGGGCCCCTTCGCGGTTCCCGGTGTGCAGCTCGCAGAGGGCCAGTTGTCCGGCGTATTCCTGATTGTCGGGGTCGGCGTTGAGGAGGCTCTGCCAGATGGGGAGGGCCTTGGCATACTGCCAGTCGGCGGTGCAGGCGCGGGCAAGCTCGAGTTGCACCTCGTGATCATCCGGGCGCAGTTCAAGGGTCTTTTCGAAGAGGCCGATGGACTCGGGGAATTCACTGTTCCAGCGGAGGACGCGTGCGAGGTAGAAGAGGGTATCGGGCTGATTGGGGTCGATGCGCAGGCTCTCGCGCAGGTAGCCGATGGTCTGGCGCAGGCCATTGGTTTCGGCGGAGGCTCGTGCCAGAAGGTTGCAGGCCAGAGGGAGGTTGGGATTGATGAAACGCAGTTTTTCCCAGAGGGCGATGGCCTTGGCCTGCTGCCCGGTCCGCCAGTAGGCCCAGCCCAGCATTTCCCAGGCCTTGTGCTGCGAGGGATCGCGCTGAATGATGGCTTCGAGTGCCGCGATGGCGGCGGGATAATTATTGCTGTCGATGTTCGACTGAATGGTCTGAAATTCCAGCACGACCGGCACGGCGGTCGGCTCCGGATCGGCGGAGCGTGCCGTTTTCGCGCAGCACGTGCTTATCGCCACCAGCAGAAAGAGGATGAGTGGATGGGGCGAATATCCCCGTCGGGTGGAAGTATCTTTCATGGCGACGTTCTCCTCCAAATGCGTTTCAATTCACCCGTGCGTATCCGCCCGGTAGAATAGCTCAATCGGCAACAGGCAAAGGATGAAGATGCAACGGCCCGATGTAAAGATCAATCAGCGTAGGGGGGCGTTTGTGGGCGCATCTGCGATTTAGTGCATCGCCTGTATGGCCGATCAGACGATCGGCGATCCCGGGAGCGCCAATCGTCTGATTGGCGGGGAGGTGTACTAAAACGGAGATGCGCCCTGCGTTTGTGAATGGTCGTTTAAATACAGGCAGGCCGCAGGGCAAAGGCATGGAGTCCGCACGGATTTCCTATCCGGTGGCGATGTCCACCGCCTCCCGATTATTCCTGCGGGATTTTTTCGTGGGCCTTGCGTCCGTAGACTTTTTCATAGGCCTTGCACTGAGGGCAGAAGGCGCCCTCGATCTTTTTAACGAACCAGAAAAGGAAGCCGCGCTGTTTTTTACGGGCGTGATTGCAGGCGGGACATTTCAGACAGCCTTCGGCCAGCTTGCGGTCGTGTTCGGTAATGGTTTCATTCATGATGCAGCCCTCCTTTGAAGTTATTTAAACCCGTTAAGTCTGACGGAAGGATGCTTCGGCCGGGCGGGGTTGTAAAGACCAATTGCGTTCCTTCTCTGCCGAATCCGTGCAAAGGGGAGTGGTCTCACACAGAGCATGAGGCAAGTGGGAGCGCCCGCGGCCCGCGGGCACCTGGCCTATAGAGGAATTATTCCAACGAATGAAGAAAGCAACGAATAACATCGTCAACAACATCCCGCCGAATGAGACGAAGAAGCCGCGTTTAACCGGATTTTCTGGAGGGCGGCAGGCCTCTGCCGCCTAAGGCGCGGGAGCCCATCCTTTGCCGAGGCTATGGATCGCAAGCACGCGCCGTCTAAAAGAGGAAGGATTTTGGACGAAAAATGGCATAAATAACGCCGGAAATGCCAAAAAACGGGCCAAAAACGGCAAAAAACGGCCAAAAATCGAAAAAAACGCCGAAAAATCCGTCAAAACCCTCAAAACGGCCGAAAAAAGGGCTTTCCTGGGAGCGCCGATCGTCTGATCGGCACTTATGGATCGACCAGTCCTCTTGACCCTCTCAATGAAATAATTTACTTTCTTCGGCGGAGACTCGGGTTGTGCTTTGCTGGGAGAGTTTACCACGGAGAGCACGGAGGGCACGGAGCATGGGCTTTGTGGCCGTTCAGACGATCGGCGATCCCGGGCAAGCCAGCGACCGC
>JAQVYB010000120.1 GCA_028708815.1 Kiritimatiellia bacterium
GCCCACGGCTGAATCGTTGCGTCTACTTCTGCATGTTGGCGCCGGTTTCCTCCATGGAAGCGCCGGCGTTTTTCATCACTTCTCCGGCTTTTTCCATGGCCACGCCTGTTCCTTCGACCGTCTTGTCGGCCGCATTATCCAACACGGCGCCCGCCTTCTCTGCGGCTCCGGGCGTTGTCGCCGTGGGCTCTGTGGCGGATTTCGGCTTGCAACCCACCATCGCCACCATGCTGATCGCCGCCACAATACCCATCCATTTAATTTTATTCATATTCATCATGATTCTCCTGGTTATGCTGAGCCCTGCTTCTGTCAGCGAAAGCAGTTTGCACGATGCATCGATTCTTTTCTATGGGGTGAAACCCTACCGGGTGCGATTGCAAAAAGTTGCAATCTGCACGGAATTCAGAAATCAGAATTCAGGAGTTGCATGCCAAAGGGTTTTGTCAGGTATCATGACGCATTTTATGTCCTCGCGAATAAGCACCTGGATGGGGGCGTTAGTTTCTGACGTAAGCTGTTGGGAATCAATTCTCAATTCTGACTACTGACTTCTGAATTCTCGGTGCGATGTAACGAAGTAAAGTCGCACCCAACCCTACCGGCTATTCCATCGCGACCAGGATGTCATCAAGCGGCAGGGTGGCAAAGGTGCTGGCGGAGTCGGACATGGCGTATGGAATGATGAGTTGGCCTTTGTGCACAAGGCTTCCGCAGGAGTAGACGACGTTGGGCACGTAGCCTTCGCGTTCGTTTTCGTTCGGTGTGATCAGCGGTTCACGCAGACGCCCGATGACACGGCTCGGATCGTCACGGTCGAGCAGAAAGGCGCTGATGGAATATTTCCGCATGGCGCCCACGCCATGACTGAGCACCAGCCAGCCGGCTTCCGTTTCAATCGGAGAGCCGCAGTTGCCCATCTGGATGTATTCCCAGGGATATCTTGGCTTCAGGATTATCTGCGTGGTGTTCCAGAAATGGAGGTGATCCGAGAACATCAGGTAGATGTTTTCATAATCCTGCCGTCCCAGCATGGCATAGTGGCCCTGAATTTTTCGCGGGAAGAGCGCCATGCCTTTGTTTTTCACGGCGGGTCCGTTCAAGGTGATGAATTTGAAGTGAAGAAAGTCGGTGGTCTCGATAAATTGCGGCAGGATCATACGCCCGTCGTAGGCGGTATATGTGGCGTAGTACGTTTTCGAGCCGTCTTCGTTTTCAAACTGCACAAAGCGGGCATCCTCAATGCCGTTGCTCTGCGAGGGCGTGGTGGGGAACAGGACGCGCTCGGACAGATTGGAGTCCCCGGTGAACTGCACTTCGTAATTGGATTGGGCCAGCATGACGACCTTTTGGGCCATATCGGAGGCTTGTTGTTTGAGCGCTCGCAACTCCCCTTTAACGCGGAGGGCTCCCTTACGTAATTCCTCCAGCGTAAACACATCGGGCAACTCGCGAAGCAGATGCCTGCTGAAACGCCCCTCCAGACCGAGTTCCTGAATTTTGCGTTCAAAGAGCCCTTTTTCGTAGGACAAGCTTGGAGCCTGTACGGGTTCGAAACAGTACCGGCTGGCGGGCGTGAGTGCAATATGACTCTGGGCGTCCAGCGTGCCGGAGCGAAAGGTGATGGAGGAAATATGCCCTTCCCCGGTGGCCCGCAGGCTCATGATGAAACGCAAAGCACCCTCCGGCAAACCCGACTGATCCGGATGGGGCACCATGGAAGGGTTAAACAAGGCGGCCGCCTCCAGGGAATATTCATGGCTGAAATAGGAACCAAGTAACAGTCTTCGCTCCCTCGAAAGACCTTCCCCCCCGGGCAGGTATAACCGTATCTGTTCAAACCGGCGTTGAAGAAACTCATCAATTCGTTCGTGGCGCTGGCCGAACTCTGTCTGCACCTGCTCCCACAAGCGTTGGACCTCCTCTTCCGGAAGCGCAATGACACTTTCACAAATGCGCTTGGCGCGCGCATCGTCGGTTCGCAAAAAAGGACGGAGCAGGACTCTCGCGGGGTCCGGGCGAAGGACCAGGTTGGCGCGCGTAATCGGGTTGTTATTCATGGCTGCCTTTTTGGGTTTGGATGTTGAATCGTGGCCGCATTTTGCATGCGTTGCATTTCGGCGAGAGACATCAGAAAGGCGAGCGTGGATTCCGCGCCTTGATTTCCGTTGACGCGATCCACGTGCAGAGCATCCCGGCAGCCACCCGTACTTGGTGAGTACAGCTCAAGCCCCAGATCGTTCCAGCCCAGAAACCAGTCGAAGGCGCGGTGGGCCTGTTCAAACCACCAGGCATCGGAGGTGGCCCGGAATGCCGCGAGGCTGGCGGAGACCATGGCATATGCCTCGAGGGGTTGCTGATCAAAGAGCGCACGGGTTCCCCCGCGCGGATAAAAACCGTTGCTCCCGATCGGACGCAAATGGCCATGCTCCGAGGTTTGCACTTCTGCGAGCCAGCGCAATGTTTGCAAGCCGCGTTCGAGCACGGCGGGCTGTCCGGAGGCACGCCCGTTGACAATCAGGGCATGTGAGATCCGGGCATTGTCATAGGTCAGCACCTCTTCAAACCAGGGCCAGTCGGGTTGAGCCGTTCGGTCATACAATTCCATGAGCAGCGTGGTGAGCGTATCGCGAATATGGTTGACCGTGCTGTCGCCGCTCAATCGGCGGAGATATTCGTGAATGCCCATGAGGGAAAACGCCCAGGCGCGCGGCGAGGAAAAGTCCATGACCACCGGAAGCGCCTGAACGAAAAGTTGCCCGGCCATCACCTGAAAACTTCGATACGGGGAACGTCCTGCGGCAAGACCCAGCGCCCAGAGCGCCCGACCATGACTATCCTCCGAACCCTGCGGATCCAACCATTGACGATCAAAACTCATGTGATTGTGAAAGCGTCCGGTTTCTGGATTAAAGGCATGCTGGAGGAACGCCGCGTAGGTGGTGGCAAGCGTTCGCATGCGCAACGGCTCTTCCTTCAGAACATCGAGCTGGACGGCAAGAATGAAGGCCCGTGCGTTGTCATCCGTGCAATAACCCTCTGAAAAATTCGGCACGGTAAAAATGGCATGTTGGAAAATGCCGGTCGAATCGGTCATTCGTGCGAGGTGATCGAGCTTCAGTTTCGGCAACTGGCGCGGCGCCTGGTCCAGCGTTTTGGTGGCAAAGGATTTTCGCGACAGCACCGCGCCTTCGACCCGAGCCTTCTCAAAGGATTCCATATACCGGTGAGCCACCTCACTCCAAATCATCTCGCGCCCCACTTTGTAGGCATTTTTGCGCATGGAATGACGCCGCGTATCATCGCGCAGCAATCCGATCACTTCACGCGCAATGGCCGCCGCATCGCCAAACGGCACGAGAACGCCGCGCTCTTCGGCCAGCAATTCGGACGCATGCCAATACGGGGTGGAAATCACAGCCTTGCCTGCGCCAAATGCATAAGCCAGCGTACCCGAGGTGATTTGCGCTTCAGTGAGATAGGGGGTGACGTAAATATCGGCCGCACCGATGAATTCCTTCAGCTCTTCGATGGCCACAAAACGATTGTAGAAAATGACGTTTTTCTGGACGTTGTTCTTTTTGGCCAGGCGTTCGAGACCCAACCGATACACTTCGCCCTGCTCCGACACTTCGTTCGGGTGCGTGGCGCCAAGAACGATATATACCACGTCGGGAAATTCCGCGAGAATGGCAGGCAGCGCATTGAGTACGTGTTCAATCCCTTTGTTCGGTGAAAGCAGACCGAAGGTAAGCAGAACCACCCGGCCCTCCACACCAAACTGATCTTTGTAATAATTCGGGTCCACGAATGGAATATCCGGTATCCCGTGCCAGATCAAATCCACTTTTTCCGGCGGTGCCTGATAAGTCTCCTGCAGCATCTTCCGCCCGCGCTCGGTCATCACAACGAGTCGGGTCGAGCGTGCCACCAGTTCATGCATGACCCGCCGCTGCTCTTCGTTGGGGTCGCTCAGAATGGTGTGGAAGGTCGTCACAATCGGCATATTCAGCTCGCGCAGCAGTGCCAGCAAATGACTGCCGGCCGGCCCGCCATAGATGCCGAACTCATGCTGTACGCAGACCATGTCCACATTGCTGATGTTCAGAAAATCCGCCGCGCGCAAGTACGAGGGGAGGTCCTGTTCCTCGATCTCGAAACGTACGACCTCCGGATATGCATAGCCGCCCACGATATCATTCACCGGTATGGCGAGACACCGGCACGGTGGATACTCCGCCGCCACGGTCGTCAGCACGTCCGAGGTAAACGTGGCGATCCCGCATTTGCGCGGAAGATAATCGCCGATGAATGCAATCGTTTGAATCTCCGACTTGGGTTCCATGTTTCAGCTCCTGCTTGATTCTTCGTATTTTTGATTATTTCTCTCCCTGCCAGTACATTGTACCGGAAGCTCATCACGGACAATGGGGTGTAACCCTACCGACCCGGACGGCCAACCCGTCGCCCGCGACATCGGTATTCCAATGATTGGAAGGGCGCTGAGCGCCCATTTCGTTTTTTTCCAACGATTGGAGGGCGCTGAGCGCCCATTTCATATTCTTCCAACGATTGGAAAAACGCGTGCCGAAAGTTCCAACGATTGGAAACTCCGACAGTCCTAGGGAAAACCGCTTCGGGAATTGTCGCCACCTCATAGCGGCGCGAGGACAAGGAATATGGAGCGCAGAAACAGGATGAATCATTAAAATAGTGGAGTGACCCGAATGCCCATGATCATTAATTTTTGAAGATTCGTGGGTAGGAGCGGGATAAATCGCGCATTTTCGGTCCAAAATGGCTGGAAATCGGTGAAAAACGGCAAAAAACGGGCGAAAATGGTCGGAAAACGGTGTTTTGGACAGGATTTACCGGATTTTCAGGATAAAATGCCCGCAAAAGTGCACGCGTAGAACGAAAAAGGAGACCCTTTGTCACAATGCCGGGCCAGCCACGGACGAATCCCGCACATTCCTTTGACGTTTTTGGACCTGTCGTATACGATCAACGCCTAATTTCGGTTGATGCGAGTTTTGCGAGAAGGTATTGGGTGGAATAAGAAGTATTCGGGGTGTCTGATGGCAAAAATTATTAACGATAATCAAATGCTTGGAGAGATGGGCGAAACCTTCATTCGATCTCTTGTGCTAAAGATGGGGTATACGTTTGAGGGAATAAAGACTGATGCAGGGATTGACGGCACTATTGAAATCAGAGATCCAGCTAGCGGAAAAATGCTTAATTTGATTCTAAGAGTTCAAGTTAAAGCGACGAGAGCATTCCAGAACGAGACGGATGATCAGTTTTTGTTCAGATGTGACAAAAATGATGTCGAGTATTGGCTGAAAGGAAATACTCCAAACATTTTGGTGGTTTGTAATCCGATGACAGAAAAAGCCTATTGGATATCAATTCGAAATTATTTTAGTTTACTTAAGCCTTCTTCATTCACTGTTAAATTTCATAAAAAAGAGGATGTTTTTGATGAGACTACTGCTGGGAAACTGCTGGAAATCGCTAGGCCAGTTGATTCTGGTCTATATATGGAAGCTCCACGGAAAAACGATGTGCTGACATCGAATTTATTGGTAGTAAAGAGACTCCCAGAAATTGTGTATGTTGCTCCAACAACATGTCGTAGTTTGGGAGAAGTCTATGCCAAAGGCAAAGAAGCTGGATGTTCTTTACCCCCTGAGATCATATACCATGAGAAGATGCTAACTTCGGTCCATGACTTTAGGGAAGATAACGTCTGGAATAGTGTGTGTGAAAGCAGCGGATCTGATGCTTTCAGCTTCGATGATCGCTTTGATATGATAGAGGACGTTCTTAACCGCCGATTAGCATCTGAGTTTTTATTTAACTGCCTGAAGGGATTTTCCGCCAATTGTGGGCTTCAGTACTTACACCGAGAAGGATTGTTTTATGTGAAATATGCAAAGATCGATGGAGCGGCGCAGAAAAGAGGATTTCACAGCTCATCAAGACTGTCCGTTCGTCAAGGCAAACGTGGTATGGTTGTTCCATTGAGAGGAAGAGCGAAGGGGTTCAAGCATTGTGCTTTTTTTGCAAAAGTTTTGCTGATTGAGGAATCTTGGTATCTACAGATAGAACCAACATACCATTATACTTATGATGGATTTAAACCAAAGCATAACGCAGCGGAGTTCTTGTCAAAGATAAAGCGATTGGAGAAAAACATGTCTGTTTTTAGCCAACTGAGAATGTGGGAGCAGTTTTTGTCAGAGAGTGGCGAACCCGACCTACTGTCGGCGGGATATGGGCATCTAGGTTTTGGTCGTTTAGAATATTTTAATTTGGATCGCTCGGTTCCGGATGCGTTGTGGAGAAGTAAAGCGGGGGCTATGGATGATGGAACAGATGAGGAATTCTGGGAATGAATGTCAGATATATAGAAGAACCTAAATTACAGTTTGGTTCGGGAAATCATGTTGATATTCGACGGGGGCTTGTTGACTACGGTACGTTTGACATGGTGGAAAGCCGTCGCCCAGAGAAAATTCGGCTGGGGTTCGTAGGATCCTCCAAGGGTACAGATGATGCGCGAACATGGATTGAACGGATTGCGGCAGGAGTTGAAGCCAAGGATAGTCAGAAGCCGAATCTATTTCCAAAATTTCATGGGTTCGGGAAATATCATCCATTCAATTCATTGTTGGTGTTTGATGAATCATTATTTTCCATTATACCTCAGCGTGAGCTTTCGATCGTTGCAGGAAAATCCGAGATTAATTTAAGGATGGGCCTACTTTCAGATATATTCGTTGATCACGCCAAAACTGTTCATGAAAAAGGAGCTGACGTTGTCGTTATTTCATATCCAATTGAAATATTCCCGTTGCTTGAGGATGATTTGAACGACGAGCATTACTCTAATGGTAAGCAACGGTCGATCCCCCAGTTGCACGATATCCTGAAATCCAAATTAATGATCGCAAAAATTCCTGCTCAAATAATTCGTCCGTCCACATGCGACCGGAAGCTAAAGCGCAAGGAGACAGACACACGTGGAAGAACTAGACAACTTCAAGATGAGGCAACGATAGCGTGGAATTTCATGATTGCTCTTTATTACAAGGCCGGGGGAATTCCTTGGCGTATCCCGAGGCAAGAAAATGCACTTGAAACGTTCTATTTAGGAATTGGGTTCTATGAGTCATTGGATCGAAATGTTTTGCAAACAAGTATAGCGCAGGTTTTCAATGAACGTGGCTATGGAATGATTGTGAGAGGTGGCGAGGCGCGTCGGAGCAAGGATGATAGACAAGTTCACATGTCTTTTCAGGCCATCAAGGACTTAATTTCCAATTGTCTAAAATCCTATCGGGGAGAGCATTTTCATGCACCTGCAAGAGTAATTATACATAAAACATCTCAATTTAACCCGGAAGAAGTCACTGGGGTTTTGAAAGCGACATCGGACCTTTGTATTGATTATGTCGATATGCTTTCCCTCGCCTCGAGTGGAATCAGATTGTATCGAGAAGGATATTACCCTCCTTTGCGGGGAACGGCTTTCGACATTGATGATAATCGGCGCATTCTTTATACGCAGGGCTCTGTTCCATTTTATGAAGAGTATCCTGGGATGTATGTTCCTCGTTCACTTCAGGTCCGCTTTGATTATATCAGTAGTTCCAAGGATGAATTATCCAGATCATTAATGCAGTTGACAAAAATGAATTGGAATAATTGTCAGATGTATGAGCTTATGCCAATTACAATTAGAGCTGCTAGACAAGTTGGTGATATTTTGAAATATGTTCCAGATGGTATAATCGCTGAGCATTATAAATATTATATGTGATTCAAGGTGTTCAAAAAAGAAGAAGGCCCTGATAAAAAAGGATTTTGTTGGACGCTCGCCGACAGTCCCAGCCCGTAACTCTACCCGTTGCTGATCAGACGTGATGTCGGCGATTTTATGCGTCAGGGATTCATTGGGGGTGGGGGTCGAAAACAGAGGCCGCTGAGGTGCGGAAAAGGCAACGGCAGGCTGGAATAATGATCAATTCGCGAGGTAAATGGGTCTTTTGGCTGTGAAACGTGTGCGGTGTTCCGCTTGGTGTGTGGCTTGGTCCGTGTGAACCTCGTGGACGTGGTGGAGAGTCGGGATAATTGTGGACGGGATTTCATACGGGGAGAAAGGGGTGACACATGTCGGATCTGATTCCTGTGCATGGCGGCTATCGAAACCTGAAGAGTTTTCAGGTGGCACAGTTGGCGTACGATGTGACGGTGCGGTTTGTGGACCGTTATGTCGACCGGTTCAGTCGGACGAGGGATCAGATGGTGCAGGCGGCCCGGTCGGGGGTACAGAATATTGCGGAAGGGTCGCAGGCATCGGCAACCTCGAAGAAGACCGAGTTGAAGCTGACTCAGGTGGCGCGGGCAAGTCTGGAGGAACTGAAGCTCGATTATGAGGATTTTTTGCGTCAGCGTGGACTTCCTCTGTGGGATCGGGAGAATCCGCTCCGACAGGAGTTGATTGATCGGCGGTGTGTAACCGCCGATGACGTCGCAGGCTGGGTCGCTGAAGTGGGCAAAAGGCAGGGCGTGGTTTCTGCCAAGACATCGTCCAGAAAGTCCACCGTGTCCACCAACGTGTATCCCGAACTTTCGGCCAATGCGGTGTTGGTGCTTCTTGCGGTGGCCTGTTCGTTGCTGGACCGGCAGGTGGAGCGGCTTGCGCAGGATTTTGAAAACGAGGGCGGTTTTACTGAGCGACTGTATAAGGTGCGAAGCACCCATCGGAAGAAGGGCTCATAGGTAGTTCTGCGGAGGCGGAGCAGGTCTCCAACCTCCACATTCTTACTCGACTCGCTGCGTGACCGGGCGCCTTTACTTGCGCATCCGTTCCGCCATTTTATCAACCACTTTTGTGGCGGCCACCTTGATGCGGCCCACGGCCTGGTCTGCTTTGCCTTTTTCGCGCAGCTTATCGCTGCCGGACAAAACGCCCGCCGCTTCTTTAACACGACCCTTCGCAATATCTGTTCTTCCACTCATGCTATGCTTCCTTTCTAAAGCGGGTGCCCCGCAACCCAACTAAGGCGAACGGGTATTCCACACATGGCCGTTTGAGCCATCGTTTGTTTCCTGCCCGCTTTAGTGAAAATCGCTGCGCGATTTGGGGAATTTGTTTTACTGGAGGGGCGTCTTGCTGCTCCGTGAACTCCGTGCCCTCCAGCGTCAGCGGGTGGTGGAAATCTCGTTTTTTATGTCGGGAGTGAGGTTGTAAGTTACTAAAGCGGGTGCCCCGCACCCCGGTTGATGTTCCTTTTTTCGCGTAAATTCGCGCCTTTCGTAGTGAAAAGATTCTTCTGCTTGTATCCAAGCGGTTCCCTTTCTTTTGGTTGTGATTTTCACGGGAGCGTTATGATGTGACCTCCTGTGAATGGCCGCATCGTACGCGACCCCCGTTATGGGAGCTATGGGGTGTAACCCTACCAATGGATTCATATGCGGGTTATACCCCATAGGCAGGAATGCTCCCGTTCTGTATGTTCTCTCCAGAAAAGCGAATAAGACACGACCTACCAAAGGCCCTGGAAAGGAGCGTTATATGTTGTGGACGATTGCGATTGTTCTGATTGTTTTGTGGCTGCTCGGTCTGATCAGCAGCTACACGATGGGTGGATTCCTTCACATCCTGCTGGTGATAGCCGTGGTCGTGGTTTTAGTCCGCATTATTCGGGGACGATAAGACCCGATCTGCGGTTCCCTTGGTGCATTTAATGAACAAACAGGAAGGATGAATCATGAATCTAAGAAAAATATTGTCACTGATACTGATCACTCTGGGCGTTGTTGTTCTCGTCTATTCCGGAATAACCTTCCGAATGCCAGGGAAGCCCATAAATATGGGGCCCATACATATAGAAACCACGACAACCCACTTCATTTCCCCGGTGGCCGGCGCGGTGGTGCTCGTCGGCGGGATTGTGTTGTGGTTCGTGGGCATGCCCTGGCAAAAAGAAAACTGACCGGGCGACCGGAAACGAGGTCTGTCGTGACATGGAATACCGAACAAACCGAATGGTCCATGAGCTACCGAAAGGCATTACACCTGTTTTTGCAGCAGGGATCGGAGGCGAGCCTGGCGCCGTCCGCGCCATTGGGAGAGAAGGCGGCGGCTCTTGGTCTGGAAACGCTGGATATGGCTCTGTTTCATGAAAAAGTGCTGATCCCGATTGTATCGCCAATCACCTCGCCCACGGATCGGAATGCCCTGATTGAACAGGCCACCTGCTTCTTCATGGAAGTCATGGTCCCCGTCGAAAAAACTCACCGCGGTGCCGTAAAGTCCGAACTGCGCGTCGCGCAACTGACCGAAATCCTGCGTAAGCGTACCAAGGAAACGGATGAATCAAACCGCCGTTTAACGCAGAGCATTGCCCTGCGCCAGGCGGCAGAAGAAACCCTGCGAAAGAACGAAACCAGTCGCAACGGAGAGATAAAACAGTCCGGCCGACTGCAAAGCCGACTGCGGAAACAGGCACACACCCTGCTGGCGGCTCAGGAAGACGAACGGCGAAGCATCAGCCTGGCGCTGCAAAACGAGACCGCCCAAACCCTGTGCGGCATACTGATCCGGCTTCTGTCGCTGAACCAATCGGTCTGCAACAGCGAGGCCTCCCTGCAAAAAGGCATTGACACCGCGCAACACTTAATGAAAAAGTCAATGCGACGGGTGAATGAACTATGAAAAAACCTTTAAAAAAATCACCCGTCGGCAAGCGGGAGTCGAGCATGTTCGCGCAACGATATCAGGAGGGATTGCGCCAGTATCTGCAGAGTAAACCGTCGGCAACCCTGAAGACGGCGCTGGATCTGGGACATCAGGCTGTGGCTCTCGGTTTGGATACGCTGGATTTGGCCATGATTCATGAACAGGCCTTACTGGCCCAGATGCAGCCGGTGGACACTCCGGCGGTTCGGGATCGTATTCTCAAACGGGCCGGAAACTATTTTGCCGAAGCGATCCTTCCGCTCGAGGAAACGCACCGCGCCGCCCAGGAGGCGAATGCGCACCTGAATCAACTGAATCAGGCCCTGCAACAGCGTACCCATGACCTGGCCACCTCCAACCGGCAGTTAAAAAAGGAAGTTGCCCGGCGCGAGGTGGTCGAAGCCACCCTGCGACGCAGCAAACAGAAATCCGGACGTTTATTGGAGCAATCGAAGCAGCTTCAGGAGGAATTACGGCTTCTTTCCCGCCGGATCTTGTTGGTGCAGGAGGAAGAGCGCAAACGGATCAGCCGTGAACTGCATGATGTCATCGCTCAAATGCTCACGGGCATCAATGTACGGCTGGCGAACCTGAAAATCGAGGCCACGGAAAATACCCGGGGCATCTGCCGGAAAATTTCGCACACCCAGCAACTGGTTGAAAAGTCGGTGGACGACGTTCATCGGTTCGCCGGCGAATTGCGTCCGGCCTTGTTGGATGATCTGGGGCTTATTCCGGCCCTGCAATCCTTTCTGAAGAAATTCGCGAAGGAAACCGGCCTGAAAGTGAGCCTGAAATCCTTTTCCGGCCTGGAGAAATTGAGCAACGCCAAGCGTACCGCGCTGTATCGGGTCGCACAGGAAGCCCTTTCCAACGTGGCCCGACACGCCCAGGCCAGCCGAGTGAGCATTTGTTTCGAACGTCTTCCGAAGGGCGTCTGCATGAAAATCAAGGAC
>JAQVYB010000121.1 GCA_028708815.1 Kiritimatiellia bacterium
CGTGCCAGTCTTCGAGTCGTGTGGCGGGGGTGGGCGTGTGGGGTGGGGAGAGCTGTCGGAAGGAGGGGGTGTTGGTTTGGAGGGCGACCTGCATCATTTGAAGTGACTCGTTGAAGAAGCCTTCGGCGTATTTTTGAAAGAGGGCGTCGTCGTCGTGAAGGAAGGCGGGGATGATTTCGGAGGATTGTGCATCGACGCCGCTTTTGGCGCTTCCGGCCACCATGAGGAGGAAGGGATAAATCATGGATACTGCGCCGGTGAGCAGGAGGGCATAGAGGAGGAGCAGCAGGCTGATGACCTGCGGCGTTTTTCTTCCGGTTTTGGCAAGGATAGGCATGGTCAGCGTGTTGTTTTGTATTCCACTTTGGAGAGCATGGTGAGTTGTTGCACGGTGAAGCCGATGAGAATGAAGCCAAGCATCCAGGCCATGGCGGTGGCGGGGCCGAATTGCAGAAAGGTGAAGGCTTTGTACCAAATGTGCAGTCCGGCGACTTCGGTGCCGGCGCTGCCGCCGGTCATCACGAGAATCTGACCTGCGGCGGCGTACCAGGAATTGATGAAAACGCCGACAAAATTGATGAGCAGGAGCATTTTCATGCGGGGTAGTACGATGAAGAGAATTTTATCGGTGACGCCTGCGCCGTCCATGTCGGCGGCTTCATAGAATTCCTCGGGGATGCCTTTGAGAGCGGCCAGATAGATAAGGCATCCGGGGCCCATGCCTGCCCAGATCATGGGGATGACGCAGGAGAGCATGGCGGTGTCGGGGTTGCTGAGCCAGCGGACGGGTTCCTGAATTCCGAGCATCAGGCGTGCGGGGAGATGGAGGAGCAGGGCGGCAAGGCTCTCGCCGCCGGGACAGAGAGTCGACCAGACGGGCCGGATGCAGGAGAGGGCGCAGAAGAGGCCGGCGAGCATCACGCAGGCGGCGGCGACCGGGGCTTCGTGTTCGCGGAGTTTGAGGAAGAAGCGAAAGGTGACGGCCAGGAAGAGGAGGGCTGCCGCGAGGAAGGCGACGGAGGGAATGCGGCGCAGGAGGGCGTTGAGGGTGCCGTGTTCGGAGGGTTCATAGAATTGTTTCCAGAGGATCATGGTGACGAGGCCGGATATGACGGCGGGGAGATAGTAGATCAGACGGAAGAGGCGGCGGCCTTTGGGTATTTCGTGAAGGATCAGCGCGAGTGCGACCGGCGGGATGAAGGTGAGCGTGATGACCAGAAAACTGTAGCGCAGGGCGTTCCAGACGGATTTCCACCAGAAGGAATCGAAGAGCATGTCGCCGAAGTGATCGAGTCCGACGAAGGTGGATTCACCGATCAGGCGGTAATCATAAAAAGCCATGCCTGCACCGCGCATCAGGGGCAGATATTTCCATACCACAATGGTCAGGGCGGCGGGAATCAGGAGCAGGTAGGACCAGGCGTAGCGGTGCAGATGGCCACGCCAGGAAAAAGAGCGTTTTGAAGCGGAGGCGGGGGGCGTGAAGTGGTGCGCGACGCGGCGGATGGAGAGGCCTGCAATGACGATCATGAGCAGGAGCATCACGCCGGCGGCCCAGCGGCGCAGTCGGCGTTCGGAGGGGGTGCGAATGCCCATCATGACCGAGTTGGCGCGTGCGCAGGCGTCGGTCAGGAGGACGCGCAGGAGGCGCAGGCGGGCTTCGGGATCTTCGGGGAGCTCGTCGTGCAGGGCGAGTTGTTCGGCCTGGGCGATGGGGAGGGTCATGAGTTCATAGGCGACGTTGCTGTTTTTTCCGTAGGGTTCGGGCTTGCCGGTTTCAATGGCGATGCGAAAGGTTTCGGCGAGCGATGCGGGGGCGAGCCGCAGGAGTTCCGGGTAGCCGAATTCGCGAAGATATTTTGGGTTGATGAAGGGTCCGAGGCCGCTGTCGACCAGAATGGCGGTTTTGCAGGCGAGGGCCTCGGGGCTGTCGTAGAAGCGCATATATTCCCAGGCGGCGTCGCGGATGGCGGGTTCGCGTATGCCGGAAAAGAGACCCATCATTTTACTGTTCAATTCGCCGCCGCGCAGGCCGGTGGGGCCCATCGGTACGGGGACCATTCCGGTGACTTCGGGATTGATGTCGGAAAAGACCTTTTCATCGATGTAGGCAAACATCATGCCGATTTCACCCCGGTTCCACTTGGTGGTGGCCTGAGAGACATCGCGTGCGGAATAGCCGCGCCGAACGGCCCCATGCTGATCGGTCCACTTTTCGGCGCAGAGACGGATGTAAAAATCGAGGGCGACGGCGGCCTCCGGGGAATCAAAGACGCAGGACCACTGATCGGTTTGGGGGTCCTGCGTCATCACGTCGCCCCCGGCGGACCAGAGAAAGGTGAGCCAGTACCAGGATTCCTGTTTGCCGCGCTGGAGAAAGAGGCCGTACCTTCCCTTTTCGGGTTGGGTCAGGGCGCGTGCTGCCTGGAGGAGATCATCCCAGTTCCATTGCGGGGTTGGGTGAGGCAGGTGTTGCTGGTCAAAGAGATCTTTGCGGTAGAGGAGTACTTTTCCGAGCGCGCCGTCGTAGGGCAGCGCCCAGATGTGTGTGTTTCCGTCGGGGCCTTTGCGTTGTATGACGGGGAGGAGTTTGGGATGAATGCGCTCGGCGATTTCGGAGGGGGTGAGGGTGGCGAAGTAGTCGTCGAGTGGTTGCAGGAAACGGTGCTGAATGTATTGATCGGATTTGCGGAAGTTGACGTAGAGGATGTCCGGGGCCATGCCGCCGGCAATGGCCAGCAGATCGCTTTCCACGCCTTCCACGCGTATGCCGGTGAACGGTTCGAGGGCAATTTCCACGTGGTCCCAGCGATGGTGTCCGTAGCGCTCGGGATTGGCTTCATAACGTTCGCGGTAGCGGGCCTTGAATGTTTCGGGGAAGTTGTTTTTAAAGAGGTTCAGTGCTGCGAGTGCGGCGCGTGAGGCGGGGTCCACGCGTGTGGGGTCGGGAAGATTGGCTGCCTTGACGTGCAGGATGGTGGCGTCCGGGGTATCTTCAATCCAGCCTGCACGCGCCTCTCCCTGCCGGAGTAGCAGAAGGGTCACGCACCAGAGGAGCAGGCGGGCTGTAAAATGGCGAAACTTCATGGCCGGAAGTGTTAGCATAACGTGGGTTGCCAAGGAAAGTCATGGTTGCCGGATTATGCCGCTATTTGTGTTTTTCCAATGGTTGGAAACTCCAGTGAAAAAGTTTCCAATGGTTGGAAAAAATGGGGAAAAAGTTTCCAATGGTTGGAAAAACGGGGAAAAAAGTTTCCAATGGTTGGAAAAACCGTTAAGAAGCACGAGGCCAATTTGAAAGGAGCCGAGGTATGTCCAAGACAGTTAAAAAATCCGCGTATGCCGATGCCGGGGTGAATATTGATGTGATGATGACGGCGCTGAAGCGCTCGAAGAAGGAGATTCGGAGTACGTTTACGAAGGGGGTACTCGGGGATGTGGGGGCCTTTGGGGGCTTGTTTAAGACGCCGGGGAAAGACCGGATTCTGGTGAGCAGTATTGACGGGGTGGGCACCAAGCTGAAGGTGGCGCTTCTGGCGGGGCGGCACCATACGGTGGGTCAGGATTTGGTGAATCATTGTGTGAACGATATTCTGGTGCAGGGGGCCCGTCCGCTTTTCTTTATGGATTACATCGGTGCGTCGTGTTTGGACGCCAAGGTTTTTGAGCAGGTGATCAAGGGTCTTTGCAAGGCGAGCCGGGAGAATGGTTGTGCGCTGCTGGGCGGAGAGACGGCGGAAATGCCGGGGCTTTATCCGGAAGGCGAATATGATTTGGTGGGCACGATTGTGGGTGAGGTGGAAAAGAAGAAGCTGGTGGATGGCCGAAAGATTAAAAAGGGACATGTGCTGATCGGTCTTCCTTCGACAGGTCTTCAGACGAATGGTTTTTCGTTGGCGCGGAAGGTGCTTTTTGAGCAGGCGGGGCTGAAGGTGGATGATGTGTTTCCGGGTCTGAAGAAGACGGTGGCGGATGTACTTCTGGCGGTACACAAGAGCTATCTGCATCCGGTGATGGCGCTGATGGAGGAGTGCGAGGTATCGGGTATGGCGCATATAACGGGGGGTGGATTGGTGGATAATGTGCCGCGCGTCTTGCCGGAAGGGCTTTCGGCGGTGTTTGACCGTTCGGCGTGGAAGGTGCCTCAGGTGTTTCAATATATGCAGGAAGCGGGCGGCGTGGACCGGGATGAAATGTATCGGGTATTCAATATGGGCATCGGGATGGTGCTTGTGCTGCGTGCGAAGGATGAGGAAAAGGCGTTGTCGGTACTGCGGAAGGCGGGCGAGAAGGCGCTGGTGATTGGTGAAGTGACGCGGGGCGCTCAGGCGGTGGTGCTGCAGCATTGAGGTTCCGCTCCGCCGGGATTCGGGAAACGGGAGGAAGGGATCAGCCATGAATGGAACAGTCCGAAACTGGATATTGGTGGTGTTTTGTTTTGTGTTGGCGGGTTTGGCCGGCTGGCAGCAGATTAAAATCCGCGAATTGCAGGGGCAGTGCGCTCTGCTGCAACAGGCGGCCGTGGAACGGGCATCGGCGTTGAAGCCGGATGCGCGCAAGGCCAAGGCACTGGCGCGTTTGACGGGCAGGGACCTTGCCGACGCATCCGAGGCGCAGGTGGATTATCGCGAGGCCGTTCGTTCGGCGGTGAAAGAGGCCGTGGAGGCATCGCAGAAAAAAGACTCGAACGTCATGAAGCAGCTTGCCGGGATGATGGATACGCCGGAGATGAAGGAGGCGATTCGGCTTCAACAGAAATCCACGATGGAATTGATGTATGGCGGATTGTTTTCGTATCTGGATCTGGAGGGGGAAGAACGCACGGCTTTTGAAGACCTGTTGCTGGATCGCCAGATGGCCCTGATGGAGCAGAGTTTTCTCGGAATGAGCGGCGATCTGACGCCGGAACAGCGGCGGGAACAGATGGCGAAGGCGCAAACAATCAGAGAGAAGTATGAAGCCGTCATTCAGGGCTTTCTGGGGGCGGATGATTATGCCGTCTTTCAGGATTACGAGCAGACGCAGCCCGAGCGCGTTCAGATTCTCCAATTCAAGCAGAGTCTCTCCGCGGGGAACACGCTGACGCCCAATCAGGAACATGAACTGATCCTGAGCATGAAAGAGGCTCGGACGAATTATGCCTTCACGGTGGATATGGCGGGGCTTGAAAGAGACCCGTCGCAATTGACGGAGGAAACGCTGGAAGGCATCTGCCGTGATTTCGAGCAGTTGAACGGCCTCTACGAGGAGCGTGCGGCGGCCGTGCTGAGTGAAGAGCAGCAGGAGGCGTTTGCGGCCTTTCTGCAGCAGCAACTCGTGATGCAGCGCGCCGGGATGAAGATGGCGCTTAAGATGTTCAGCCAACCGGAGTAATCGTTTGCCGATCATGCATGTGCTGCGGAAGCCGGAACGGAATGAGGCGGTGATGTATGATCCCGCGCAGCGCTGCTGGATGCTTCTGGCTGATCCGGTGCGTATCTGTTGCGTCAATCGGTTAGGGGATGTGCTCCCTGCACTGGCTGAGCTGGAGGAACGCATACGCCGTGAGCGATTGTATGCGGCCGGATTTATTTCCTATGAGGCGTCGCCGGCCTTTGATGCGGCACTGTCGGTTTGCGCGCCCGACGAGGGAACTCCGCTTCTTTGGTTTGGGCTTTATCGGCGCGTGGAAACGGGGCGTTTGCCGCGTGTTTGTCGATTCGTTGCGCCACCCGCCTGGCATCCCGACCTGACGCGCAGGGAGTATGATGCGCGCTTTGAAAGGATACGGGCTGGATTGAGTCGAGGAGAAACCTATCAGGTCAACAGCGTGTTTACGTGGTCGGCCCCTTTCAAGCGGGATGCGTGGGAGTATTTCCGGTTCATTGCGCAGGGGGCGCGGGCGCCCTACGCCGCCTTTCTGAATACGGAACAGTTTGCCGTGTGTCCGTTTTCGCCGGAGCTTTTTTTTCGTCGCGTTGGTGAGCGGGTCTGGTTTCGACCGATGAAAGGTACGGCGGCGCGTGCGGCGGGCGATGCCGGAGATGCGTGCCGGGCGAACGGGTTGCTGCAATGTGCAAAGAACCGGGCGGAAAGTGTGATGATCGGTGATATGATCCGCAATGACATCGGGCGTGTGGCGGAGGCCGGCACGGTCGAGACGCCTGAGCTTTTTCGGGTGGAGAAATATCCATCGGTTTGGCAAATGACTTCGACGGTAACGGCTGCCGTTTGTGTGGATAACACCACCCTGTTGCGGGCCGTTTTTCCGTGTGCATCCATTACAGGGGCGCCCAAGCGGCAAACGATGCGGATTATTGCCGAAACAGAGCAGGCTCCGCGCGGGATTTACACTGGAGCCATCGGCTGGATGGGGCCGGCGGGTGCGGCACAGTTCAATGTGGCGATTCGAACCGTGTGGATTGATCATGCCCGCGGACGGGCTGTGTATGGCACCGGCGGCGGGATCGTGTGGGATTCGAATGCGGAGGCGGAATATCAGGAATGCCGCGATAAAGTTCGCGTGATTACGGAGCCCCGTCGTTCCTTTTCTCTTCTGGAGACGATCCGGTGGGATCCCGGGGAGGGGTTTGCTCTGCTGGATGAGCACCTGGACCGACTGGAGCGGGCGGGAGATTATTTTCAGTATACGGTGTCCCGCGAGCGCGTGCTTTCTGCTTTGAGTCGTGCGGAAAAGCGGTGGGGCGTTGCCGGGGTGCTGAGAATTCGATTGCTGGTGAATCAGGATGGTGTCTGTCGCGTGGAGCATTTTGCGCTTGGGAATGAGCCGGATGAGCCGCGTGTGGGTTTGAGCTGTTATCCGGTGGATACGGAATCAGCTTTTGTGCTGCACAAGACCACGGAACGGAGGCTGTATCGGCAAGTCCTGCGGGATCATCCGGGGTGGGATGATGTGTTGCTTTGGAATTCGCGGAAGGAATTGACAGAATCGTGTATGTGCAATGTGGCGCTGCGTGTGGGTGGCGAACTGGTCACGCCGGCACTGTCATCCGGTTTGCTTCCGGGTGTTATGCGGGGTCGAATGCTTGAAAAGGGGCTGCTGTGTGAGCGGGTGGTTGGTATTGATGAACTGGTGGAGGCAGAGGAGGTGCTGCTGATCAATTCCGTGCGCGGTGTTCGGCGGATCAAACCAGCAGGATGTCCATAAGCTGTTTTTTAATCTGGATGAAGGTTGGATGGGTCATGGCGTGATGGGAACGCGGATGAGGCAGTTCCACCGGGATGCTGGTGGTGATGGTGCCGGGGCGGGGGGACAACAGGTGAATGGTGTCGCCCAGCAGAATGGCTTCGTCCATATCATGTGTGGTAAACAGAATCGTGCGGGGTTTTTCTTTCTGAATACGCAGCAGTCGTTTTTGAAGGACGAGTCGGGCCTGGGCATCCAGGTTGGTGAAGGGCTCGTCCATGAGGAGAATTTCCGGTTCGAGGGCGAGTGCACGCGCGAGGGCGGTGAGCTGGCGGAGTCCGGGCGGCAGATCCATGGTCAGATGTTTTTCATACCCGCTTAGGCCGGTTTGATAAATGGCTTCTTCTGCGCGTATGCGCCTGTTTTCCGCAGAGACCTGATTGACGCGCAATCCGAGTTCGATGTTGCTGCGTACATCCAGCCAGGGGAGCATGGTTTGACTGCTGAAGACGAGGGTTCTGCGGCTTCGGGGCGTGGAATGAATATCCATTTCGTTCAGGAGAATGGTTCCGGAGTCTGCTTCATCGAGGCCGGCCAGGATATTCAGGAGGGTGGACTTGCCGCATGCGGCGGGTCCGAGAAGGGTTGTAAGGGAGTTGCGGCTTATGGTGAAGTCCATTTGCCGAAGGACGGGAATCTCCGACCCGCCGGGGAGTTCGGGGGGATAGGTTTTGCAGACGTCTTTGACTTGCAATACGGGCTTCATATGTTTTTTTTCCAGGGGACCAGAACGTCAATCAGCATTTTGAAGAGGTAGTCGGTGAGAACTCCGATGAACCCGATAAGGATGAGGCCGAGGAAGATGCGGTCGGTGGCCAGATAGTTCTGTGCGCGAAAGATCATGAATCCGAGGCCGGAGTGTGCTCCTGCCATTTCGGCGACCACCAGGTAGGTCCAGGCCCATCCAATGGTAATGCGCGTATCGTTGAGGATGCTCGGGTAGGCGCAGGGGAGCAGGATGTGACGAAAGATTTGTTTGTTGGCCATGCCCATGGTGGCGCCGGCCCGTACGTAATCCCGGGGGACCGCCTGCATGGAGGAGGCCACCATCAGGACAAGCTGGAAAAAAGAACCCAGGAAAATAATGAAGCATTTTTGTGTATTGTCGGTTCCGAGGTAGAGCATGGAAAGGGGAAGGAGTGCGACGACCGGGATATAGCGTGCGAATAGAATGGCCGGTTGAAAGAGGGCCGCGGCCCGCCGCGAAACGCCGATCATGATTCCGATGGGGACGGCCAGGAGTACGGCGGTGCTCCAGCCGATCAATACCCGCCCCATACTGGCCAGCGTGAAGCGCAGGAGGACCCCTTTGCAAAGAAGACGAAGGCACTCGTTGGCTACGCGGGAGGGCGAGGGAAGAAGAATGGGGTTCACCGCTCCGGAGTAGGAAAACAGGCACCAAAGGCAAAAGAATAGAGCCAGCCCGGAAAGAACCAGCCACGAGTGTCCTTTATATGGCGTACGATTATTCAGCATAACGCATACTCATGCCCTTGACCCTGGCTGCATATTCCCCCTCCCGAACGTTTCGCCTGCCCGGCGCCTTGCCGTGCAAATGAATTTAAAGCCGATTTATATAATGGGTGGAAGGGGATGTTAAGATTATTTTCAGCTTATTCATCCCGAATCATCCGATCGAGGCTGCGGGGGTGGGAGGGGTCTTGTTTTAACCCGGAGCGCGTTGTGAGGGGTAGCCGGCGGAGGGAGGGGGATTGCTTCGCGCGTTGCGCTTGGCCCTTCGGGCGCCGCCCTAGCAGCCTGTCGGTCTTTCGGTGCTGCAATAATCTATCTATCACTTTGAGTCTTTCAAGGTGCGAACGATTTTCAAGGAGACAGGCTGCTGGTTAACAACAGCGGATACGCTGTTGTGGCTTGGCACGAACGAGTTCAGTCGATAGTGTAAACGCATAGCTTTTTAACAAAGGATTTGAGGAGGTCTCGCGGCAGTTCAGGGGGAATGGGACCTTGTTGCCCTGAGCTACAACATGAAACGACTGTTCAACCTGAAATTCGCAGGAATTTGACAACTCTCACCCGCACATGCGGCGTGCATCCGTTTTTGGTGTGTCTTTTGTTTAACGCGTCCTGCGCAAACTATTGTTTGCATTAAGCAATCCGTCATGATGTCCCGGATAGTATCGAAATCACTACTGTTGAGCAGCGTGGTCGGGTATAAGAGTACCTGAAGTCCGACGGATTGCCAGCGGGCCGGCCTGTTGCTCCCTGCGGGAGCTGCTCGAACCCGGGGGTTCTCATCCCTTGAAGGATGGCGGAGGGAGAGGGATTGCTTCGCGCGTTGCGCTTGGCCCTTCGGGCGCCGCCCTTGCGGGCCGGCCTGTTGCTCCCTGCGGGAGCTGCTCGAACCCGGGGGTTCTCATCCCTTGAAGGATGGCGGAGGGAGAGGGATTCGAACCCCCGGACCCTTGCGGGTCGCCGGTTTTCAAGACCGGTGCCATAAACCAACTCGACCATCCCTCCGAAGGGTGTCGTGATGACGGGAATGCGGCGAGAAGAAAGCAAAAGGCGGGGGCGAAGTCAAGATTGGACGAAGCGCCCGTTGCGCTGGAAGAGTTTTCCATCCACGTAGAGGGCGCCGCCGCGGCGTAGATCTTTAATCATGTCCCAGTGGAGGGCGGATTTGTTTTTTCCTCCGGCCTCGGGATAGGCCGCACCCACGGCCAGGTGGATGGTGCCGCCGATTTTTTCATCGAAGAGGATGTTTTTGATAAATTGCTGAATGTTTTGGTTGGTTCCGATGCCCAGTTCGCCGAGGCGTCGCGCGCCTGGATCCATGTTGAGCATTTCCAGCAGAAAGGGTTCGTTTTTCTCGGCGGAGGCTTCGACGACTTTCCCTTTTTTGAATACGAGACGTATGCCGTGGATTTCGCGTCCGCCATGGCAGACGGGGAAGTCATATTTGATGAAGCCCTCGGCGGAATCATCGACCGGGGAGGTGAAAATCTCCCCGCTGGGCATGTTGCAGGTTCCGGCGGAATTGACGAAGATGCGTCCCTTGACGGAAAGGGCGAGATCGGTGTCGGGGCCGGTGATGCGTATGTGGTCGGCGCCCCGCAGACGGGCAATGAGACGGTCCTGCCGGGCGGCGAGTGCTTTCCATTGTTTGATGGGGTCTTTTTCGTCGGAAAAGGTGGCCTGATAGACGAAGTTTTCAAAGTCGGAGAGGCTCATTTCGGCATCCTGAGCGAAGGCGGCGGTGGGGAATAGGGTGAGGACCCAGGGTTTTTTGAGGAGGCGTTCTTTCCAGGGGCGCAGGGTGGTGGTGTGTCGGGCCTGTTTTTCGGGGTCGATGGAGGAGAGTGCGCGGGTGTTGGAACTGGAAATGATTCGGATGGAGGCATCCATGTGTTTTGCGTTGGCGAGGCGATAGGGCGGGAGCGTTTCCAGCTGGGAATCGGTTGCGTGTTTAAAGAAGAGTTCCTGGGTGGCTTCGGGGAGCATACGCAGTTCCGGGAAGGCGCCCGCCCGGATGAGTTCTTCGTAGAGGGCGGTGAAGAGTGGCTCGGCATCGGAAAAGCCGGAGACTTCGATGGTTTGGCCGGGTTGGATGGGCAGGGAGTAGTGAACGAGGGTTTGGGCGAGTTTGGTGATGCGTGGTTCCATGGGGGCTCCTTCAGGTGGGTTCGGCGGCAGGAGGGGTTTGTGCGGGGGCGTCGGGCGAAGGCGATGCGGAGGGGGCTTCCGATGGACGGCTGCGCAGGATGAATTCATGGGCGAGCTGCCGGTAGGCGGCGGCGCCGGTGCAGTTTTTATCGTAGGCAATGATGGGCAGGCCAAAGCTGGGGGCCTCGCTGAGGCGTACGGTGCGCGGGATGAGGGTTTCAAAGACGCGCGCGCCGAAATGCCGGGTGACTTCCTGGACCACCTGCTGGGCGAGATTGGTGCGTCCGTCATACATGGTCATGACGATGCCGGCGATTTGGAGATCGGGATTGGCGCCGCTGGAGCGGAGCTGGGTGATGAGGCGATTGATCACGCTGAGGCCCTCCAGGGCATAGTATTCGCATTGAATGGGAATGATGAGGCTTTGTGCGGCGGTGAGTCCGTTCATGGTGAGGATGCCCAAAGAGGGAGGGCAGTCGATCAGTATGGCATCATATCGAGCCTGCTCGGCAATCGGCTGGATGACGTTGCGCAGGCGATGGAGGTAGTTATCCATGCGGGCAATGTCGACTTCGGCGCCGGCCAGATCGGTTTCGGAGGCGATGAGGTCGAGATTGGGCACGGCGGTGGACTGAATGAAGTCCGGTTCCATTTGCCCGCTGAGGAGGGCCGAATAAATGCTTCTGCCCTCTTTTTTCTCGACCCCGAGTCCGCTGGTGGCATTGGCCTGGGGGTCGAGATCGATGAGGAGTATTTTTTTCCCGCGTTCTGCGAGGCAGGCGGCGAGGTTGACGGCGGTGGTCGTTTTTCCGACTCCGCCCTTCTGGTTGGCCAAGGCATAGACAGGGGTGTTCATGGCGGTGGAGTATGAATAA
>JAQVYB010000122.1 GCA_028708815.1 Kiritimatiellia bacterium
GGTAGAGTTTTTTCGGTTCGGAGAAGCCTTTGAGTTCAACCAGTCCGAGTGGCTGGACTTCCATCTCCGGCTCCAGCCGCGCCCGCGTGCTTTCAGCCAGCAGGATTTCTCCGTCGCCTGCCAGGGCACAGATGCGTGCGGCCAAATTGGTGACCACGCCGATGGCCGCATAGTCGAGGCGTTCTTCAAAGCCGATCAGCCCGAGGGAGGCGATGCCGGTGGCGACGCCCATGCCCAGGGCGAGGTCGAACCCCTGGTCGCGCCATTCGGCAATGAGCGGTTCGGTGCGGGTGCGTATGTCGCGGCAAAGTTGAACCGCGCGCGCGGGATGATCGGGCAGCGGTTCGGGGTCGCCAAGAAACACCATCAGGCCATCGCCGGTGAACCGTTCGAGGGTGCCTCGGTGTTCGAAGATGACGGGGCCGACGGTTTGATGAAAGCGACGGATGGTGTGGATCACGGTTTCCGGCGGGTGGCGTTCCGCAAAGGGGGAGAATCGACGCAAGTCCAGAAAGACGACGGTGACTTCGCCGCGGTGCCCCTGGAGTCGATCGCGGGAGGAATCGGCGAGGACGGCATCGACAATCTGTGGCGAAAAGAAGCGGCGGAGTCGGTTCACCCGTTGCAGTTCCTCCACCTGGGAGCGGACGCGGTTTTCCAGGTCGGCATTGAGATTGTTCAGGTGATCGTTGGCTTGTTGGAGTGCCTGGCGGGCATCGCGGATACGCAGCATGGAGCGTACCCGAGCGGTCAGTTCCAGCAGGCGGATGGGTTTGGTGACGTAATCATCGGCCCCTGCCTGAAAGCCTTCGGCGATTTCCTTTTCGGAGGCGGCTGCGGTGATCATGATGATGGGCGTTTCCAGGAAACGTTCGTCTGCGCGGAGGGCGCGGCAGAGATCGAGACCGTTCATACCGGGCATGTTCACGTCCGTCAGAATCAGATCCGGGTTGTGTGCCCGCGCGAGTTCCAGCGCGTCGGAGCCGTTTTGCGCAATCAGGATGTCATAGCCGAAGGACTGTATGCATGCGGCGATGGTTTCCGCGAACTTCGGTTCGTCATCCACGATCAGGACCCGCTTGCGAGGCGGTGTGTTCTGCGTGCGGGTTGAGAGGGAGCGGGGGGGCATGAATTATTCCGTTTGTCTGTTTTTCAGTTCTTCTTCGCGTAGGGCGCGTCGCAGCACTTTTCCCACCATGCTCTTGGGCAGGTCGTCGCGGAATTCCACGGCGCGCGGCACTTTGTAGGCGGCGAGTTTTTCGCGGCAGTAGGAGATGACTTCACTTTTTTCCATGGTTTCGCCGTCTTTCAGCACGAGGAAGACCTTGATCATTTCGCCCCGGTGCCGATGCGGTATGCCGACGGCCACGGCCTCTTTTATTTTGGGGTGGGCATAGAGCACTTCGTCGATTTCACGCGGATAGATGTTGAATCCGGCATTGATGATCATGTCTTTTTTTCGATCGACAATGAAGACGTAGCCGTCTTCATCCATGGTGGCAATGTCGCCGGTGTAGAGCCAGCCGTGTCGAAGGACGTCGGCGGTTTCGTCTTCGCGCTTATAGTAGCCTTTCATCACCTGGGGCCCGCGGATGCACAGTTCGCCGATTTTCCCTGGAGGGAGGGCGTCGCCTCCGAGATCGGCATCCACGATTTTGGCGTCGGTGCCGGGGAGGGGTATGCCGATGGAGCCGTGTTTGCGTATTTTGTGTGCGGGGTTGATGTGGGTGACCGGCGAGGCCTCGCTGAGGCCGTATCCTTCGCAGATGAGGGCGCCGGTGGCCTGTTCGAATTTATCAAAATGATCGACCGGCATGGGGGCCGAACCGGAGATGCAGAATTTGATGGAGGAGACATCGTGTTTGCCGATATCCTTCTGCTGGAGGAGGGAAGTGTATACGGAGGGGGCGCCGGGAAAGATCGTGGGATGATGTTTGCCGATGCCCTGCAGGACGTCTTTCGGAACATACCGCGCAAAGGGAATGAGTTTGGCGGCGATCAGCGTGTTGAAGTTGAGGCAGACGGTCAGCCCGTAGATATGAAAGAAGGGCATCACGCCCAGGAAGCATTCCTGTTCCTTTTTTCCGAGTTCGCAGAGCATTTCGCTGCACTGCTGGGCGTTGACGATCAGGTTGGCGTGCGTGAGCATGCAGCCTTTGGCCTGTCCGGTGGTGCCGCCGGTATATTGCAGCACGGCCACATCCTCCTCGGGTTGGATGGTGTCGCAGGTATAGTCGCCGCGTCCCTTGATGAAATCGCGCCAGCGCATGATCGAGTCCCCGTTGAACGGAATCTCGATGCGTTTTTTCCGGTTTTTCAGCGTATAGAGTTTGTTGAGGGGAAAGGCGAGTCCATCGGGGATGGTGGTGACAATGGTTCGTTCGATGGGGGTTTGGGCGAGGAGGTCTTTGACTTTGGGCCAGAGCATGTCGAGCGTGATGAGGAGTTTGGCGCCGCTGTCGTTGAACTGGTGTCTGATTTCGGTTTCCATGTAGAGCGGATTGGTCATGACCAGGGTGGCACCTGCCCGCAGGGCCGCCCAGTAGGCCACGATGGTCTGCGGGAGATTCGGGAGCATGATGGCGACGCGGTCGCCCTGTGTGATGCCCAGCTCGCGCAGGCGTGCCGCCAGGACGCGGGAAAGGGCGGCGAGTGCCCGGTAGTTGATCACCCAGTTCTGAAAATGCACGGCGATGCGGTTGGGGTGCTTTTCGGCTGCCCGATCCAGCAGGGTGTGCAGCGGGGCGAGGAAGGGGTTAAAGTCGGTTACGACATCGTCGTCATACTTATCCATCCAGGGGCGCGGTATGTCGGTCATCTTTATGCTCATCCTTCTTTGGTGATTGGAAACGGATTTTTATGTCGCACGCGGCGAAAATTAGCACAGGTGCGGCAAGGTGGTCAATCATCACACACGGGTCACCATGAATGAGGGTGCATCTGAGATTTCGTGCATCGCCTGTATAGCCGATCAGACGATCGGCGATCCCGGGAGCGCCAATCGTCTGATTGGCGGGGAGGTGTACTAAAACGCAGGTGCGCCCCATGAATGAAGGGGGTGCGCAGCACCCAAAAAAAAGTTTCCAATCATTGGTGCCACCGACAAAAGTCCCGCAAGGGTCGTCACCCCGGATGGGGTGAAGGTGTATAGCCCAGGGTCGCAGGACCCTGGGTTTCTGATGTCCCAGGGCACACGCACCCCGGAGGCGGTGCGGGAATATCCCGGGGCACAGCATGTTGCGCATCGCATTTCCAGCACCCCATCCGGGGTGCGTGTTATTTTTTTTACGTATTCCCGGGGTCTTCAGACCCCGGGCTATTCTCCTGGACCCCTTCGGGGTCACCAGGAAACTGACTTTTGTCGGTGGCGCCAATCATTGGAAAAAATTCAGGCGATTTTTCCAATCATTGGAAACTTTTTTGTGCGTTTTTCCAATCATTGGAAAAAGTGGAAATGGGGGTCGGGGTGGTTATTGGAGGAGGAGGTAGACGGCGGCAGCGGAGACGGCGAGGGTGGTGAGCAAAAGAACCACGGCCATGATGATGAGGCGGTGCTGCGAGCGGATGAGCATGGTGCGCACGAGGTCTTCGGCCTCTTCGGTGCGTTCGGCGAGGTCGGTGATGATGTGGGTGGTTTGGCGGTTGGTGTGGTCCATGGTGGTAAGGGTGCTGTTGAAGCGGTCGAGGCTGGAGGCCATGTCTTTTCCGTATTGGAGGGAGGTTTCGGACTGGTGCTGCATGAGTTCGAGGATATGGGTCTGTCGGTCGGCATGGCTGCCCATGTTTTTGATTCCTTCGATGGCGTCGGGCAGATGGTCGAAGAGTATTTTCTGGTTGCCGGACTGCATTTCGAGGTGGCCGCGTATGGCCCGCATGAGGGTGATCATTTCGGCGTAGCCTTCCTGCAAGGCGGCAATCTGCCGTTCGCGTTTGGAGGGATTGCGCCAAAAGAAGAAGCGGCTGCGTTTGACGGGTGTGCGGGGGAAGGCGCTTTCTTCGCGAATGATTTCGACGCAGTCGGCGGGTGGCGCGGAGTGGTCTGCCGGGGTGGGTTCCGGGGTGGCGTCCTTTTTCATAGAATGGAACTCCGGTTGAGGAGGGAGAGGTCTGCGAAGACGAGCGCGGCCATGGCTTCCACAATGGGTACGGCTCGCGGCAGGACGCAGGGGTCGTGGCGTCCTTTGCCTTCGATGGTTACGGGCCGCCCCTGAAAATCGACGCTTTGCTGTGTTTGGCCGATGGTGGCGGTGGGTTTGAAGGCGACGCGGAAGTATACGGTTTGGCCGTTGGTAATGCCGCCCTGCAGTCCGCCGCTTCGATTGGATGCCGGTGCGATGCCGCCTTCTTTGCGGGCCGCGAAGGTATCGTTGTGTTCGGATCCTTTCATGCGCGTGGCGGCAAATCCGGTTCCGTATTCAAAGCCTTTGACGGAGGGAATGGAAAGCATGGCCTGGGCGAGGCGGGCGGTGGCTTTGTCGAATACGGGTTGGCCGAGGCCGATGGGCAGATGGCGGCATACGCAGGTGATGGTGCCGCCGATCGAGTCGCGGGCTTCTTTGGTTTCCAGGATGAGGGCTTCCATGCGCCGGGCCGTTTCGGGGTCCGGGCAGCGCACCAGCTGGGCATCAACGTCGGCCCGCGTGATGGATTCCATCGGGATGGCCGGGGCTTCGATGGAGCCGACTGAGTCGACCCAGGCGACGATGTCTGCGCCGTGCAGGCGTTTGAGGAGGAGTTCGGCCACGGTGCCTGCGGCCACGCGTGCGGCGGTTTCGCGGGCACTGGCCCGCCCGCCGCCGCTGGGGGCGCGGATGCCGAATTTTTCCTGCCAGGTGAAGTCGGCATGGGAGGGGCGCGGGGCGTCGATCATTTCTTTGTAGTCGTTGGGGCGCTGATCGGTGTTCTGGATGAGGAGTGCGAGGGGGGTGCCGAGGGTCAGTCCGTTGGAAAGGCCGGAGAGGATGCGGACCTGGTCGGCTTCGTTGCGTGAGGTGGTGAGGGGGCTTTGGCCGGGGCGTCGGCGATCGAGTTGATGCTGGATGTCGGCTTCGGCGAGGGGGAGCCCGGCGGGACAGCCGTCGATGACGGCGCCAATCGCCGGGGCGTGCGACTCGCCGAAGGTGGTGACGCGAAAAGAGCTACCGAGGGTGTTCGACATATCCGGCTCCGTGGTATTGAGATTAGGCAGGATATTACAGGTTTTGGTGTGACTTGCAAGACCTGCGTGATCCGCGCAGGGGATGCGCGGATGCCCGGCGGATGAGGACGGCGGTTAGGCGGTTTTCGCCTGTCTCTTTTTGGTGTAGAGCTGCTGAACGATCATCAGGGCCTGATTGGTGGTCCAGTAGAGTACGAGTCCGGAGGGCATGGTGTAGAAGAAGAAGAGGAACATCAGCGGCATATACTGCATGATTTTGGCCTGCTGGGGGTCGGCGGAGGTGGGGGTCATTTTCTGCTGGATAAATTGGGTGACGACCATGATGAGGGGGAGGATGTTGAGGGGGATGGGCAATACGCCGGCGAGCAGATTTTCGGGTTCGCTCAGGTCGGTGACCCACAGGAAATGCGCGAAGCGCAGTTCAATGGCGTTGCGGAGCACGACGAAGAGGGCAATGAACACGGGAATTTGAATGACCATGGGGAGGCATCCGCCCATGGGATTGACCTTGTTTTCTTTGTAGAGGGCCATGGTTGCCTGTTGCAACTTCTGCGCATCGTTTTTGTATTTTTCCTTGAGCTGTTTGATGAGGGGCTGAAGCTCCGCCATTTTTTTCATGCTCTCGGTGCTTTTGTGGGTGACCGGCCAGAAGATGATGCGGATGAGGATGGTGATCAGAATGATGGCAATGCCGTAGTTGTGGGGCCAGACGTTGTCGTGAATGACGTTGAGGAGCCAGAGGAGGGTGACTTTCACGGGGACCATGATCACGTTGAAGGAACGGAAAATCACGTTGGCGGAGGCGAATTCCATGACGCCTTCCTGCTGGAATCCGAGCGTTTTCAGGATGTCGTATTTTTTTGGTCCGATGTAGCAATGATAGGTTCGGGTGACGGTTTCCTGGTCTTTAAGAACCAGGTCGGTGACCTGCATGGTGGCCGAGACCATCGCCACGGGTTGCATTTTGACAATGGCGTAGGGATTGGCTTCTTCCTGTTCCGCGAGGTCGCGACGGGCGTAGAGGGTGCATCCATCGCCGCCGTTTTCAGGAGAAAGAATCTGAACAAAGTATTTGTTTTTTACGGCAACCCAATCGAGGAGTCCGGGGAAGTTGGTGACGATGGTCACGGGGATGCGTCCATCGGCGCCTTTTTGTTCGTTGAAGAATTTGTCGATCTTTGCGCCGTAGTGATAGGGGATGGATACGCCGGGGGAAAAGATGTCCACCCCGAGGTCGACCACGCCTTTCATGGTGTGCTCGGAGGTTTTGTTCATGTCGCCGAGTTGGATGCTGATGCCGGTGTTGGTGATGGTGGTGTCGGACTGATTGGCAAAGGAATCCACGATGGAAAGCTCGTAATCATCGATCAGCGCGATGTGGCGGGTAACGAGGAGTCCGTCCGGGGATTCGGTTTGGAAGAGCAGGGAGGTGGGGGTTTGCTGGAGGAGGGTGTATTCCTCGGTGGGGGCGATGCCGTTCAGGCCCTGATAGAGCAGCGCGGGCGCATTGGTGAAGTGCAGTTCGACGGGCGGGCTGTCCGGTTGATTCAGTTCGGGATAATCAGAGAGAATGGCCTGTTGGACGCCTGCGCCGTAGGAGGAAAAGGTGAGGGTCATTCCGGGGCTCTTCAATTCGACGAGTTGTTCGGGTTGGCGTTGCCGGGGTTCGACGGCGGGTTCCTGCGTTGCGAGGGTGGCTGTTGAAGGCGCCAGAGGTGCGGCGACGGTTGCGGCCGGTTGCGCTGCGGAGGGGGCTTCTTGGGCAGATACGGCTTCCTCGGCGGGGGTTCCCGGGGCCCCTTCCGCCAGGGCCTCGACGGGTACCGCGACTTTGGCCGGGAAAAGCGGCTTGATCCATTTGCGGTCCACCACCGGCCAGAGCAGCATCAGAGCAAAGAGCAGAACGAGTGCGGGAATGATTTTTTTATCCATGATTTAAATCCTCTTGGTTGTCAGTTTACGGGCGGGGGGAACCGGATCGTATCCTCCCGGATGAAGCGGGTGGCACTTGCATATCCGTACAACGGAAAGCGCCACGCCCTTGAAAAATCCATGTTGTTCGAGTGCCTCCATCGCATAGTTTGAACAGGACGGATAAAAGCGGCAGCAGTGCCCCAGCAACGGGGAAACCGCCCATTGGTACAGTCTGATCATGATTTTAAGCAGACGGGTCACCCCTTGCCTCCCTGGTTTCTCTCAAATGCGCTCGCACGGCCAAGGAACGAAAATCCTGCACTACATCGTTCCAAGGCGCCCGCAGAATGGCATGCCTGGCCACCAGGACCACGTCCACATGGCCTGCAAGCCCCGCACGATGGGTTCGGTATACCTCGCGCAGCAGGCGTTTCGCACGGGCCCTTGCCGCGGCATTACCCACTTTCCGGCTGGCCACCACGCCCAGACGAAGCTGCGCGTTCCCGCCGGCTCTCGTCCACAGGACCATGCAGGACCCCACGGCTTTGTGTCCCTGTGCATACGCCTCGCGAATCTCACCGGACTGCGTGATGCGCTGGGCCCGCGACAAGGTCTGGCGGGGAATCGGCTTCGTATCGGGTGGCTGGTTGGCTTGTTCACGCTGTTCCAGCTGTTCAGCATGATCCATTTCACGCTTCTTTCCACCCGATGGAGGGGTTCTCAGACCGTGAGTTCTTTACGCCCTTTTGAGCGCCGACGGCGGAGTATGTTCCGTCCACCGGCGGTTGCCATACGTGCGCGAAACCCGTGTTTGCGCTGTCTTTTCTTTACTGAAGGCTGATAGGTTCGTTTTGTCATCGTCCGATTTCCTTACCGTTCGTTCTTCCACTCTTATATATATAAAGGGTTTTGAGTTTTTCCATGGCCCCGCGTGGTTGCTGTGACCAAGGACTGAAAATCCCAAAGGGGGGGACGTTAACACTTTTTGCAGCGGTGTCAAAACTTATATGCCGGGAAACGGGTTGTTTTTGCATGCCGGGGTTGTTGCGTTGGCGGGTGCGTCGGGCGTGGGGCCGCGCGCCGGGGCGTGGAGGGCGGGTATTCCCGCGGGTTGCAGGTTTCCATTAGCGGATCAGTATTCGAGGGCAGAACCGATTTTCCCCCCGAGTGTGGCCTCGGCGATGGAGCGTCCGTCCCGCAGAACGGGGGTCTTTCGGGGTCGCCACATGCGTTTTTTGGCGCAGGCGATGAGGAGATAACCCCGGGTAAGGAAAAGAAACAGGTCGAAACGGGAAAGAATCCAGAGGAAGGGACGGAGAATGGATAGAAAACGGTAAACGGCCTTGAAGTAGTCGGCCTGAGCCGCGGGGGTGTCGGAGGCGTTTTTTTCCCGGCGGATGACGAAGCCGCCGAGAAAAACGGTCAGGAGAGTGCCGAGTTCGGTGAAGAAGTGGGAGAAGGTATGGGTTTCCTGTACGTCGAAGCCATCTTTGAGCAGATCAAAGAGTTCGGCTCCGGTATAGCCGTCGCGTCGGGTGGAGGCGTGAATCGGGTGAACGTCGAGGAGTCGTCGAAACGGGCGAAGGAGGCCATATTTTTTTCGGTGCAGGGTCACGAGAAGCAGGATGCCGGAGTTTTTGAGGATGCGGTGGCACTCGGCGATGAGGGCGGCATCATCATCGATTCGTTCCAGGACATCCACGAGGATGATGCGGTCCACTTCTTCCTGTTCGGCAGGGAATTTTCCGTTTTCGAACAGGAGTACGCGGTTTTCGGTCATGGAGGAGAGTGTTTTGGCCTCCTCCTGGGAGAAGGCGGCGCTGGTCCATTGTCCGCGAAAGCGCTGTACGGCCTGATGCATGGCCGGCGTGCCGCCGGCCACGATGCAGCGCATGTCGCCTGTGGTATTGCCGAAGAGTCGTTCCATTTGCCGGAAGCGAAGCTGCTCCGGAAAGGATTTGGTGAAAATCCGGTTTTGCCAGTATGCCGCAGTATTTTCCATGGTTAGGTCCGCCGTTGATTAAGGGATAGGTACCTTGAGGCAGGTTCATGGAAAACGTCAAGCCTGTAAAAAAGCAGAAGTATTATTTTGCTTCAGGGGGGCATGGATTACATTATCGACGACTAAGGGATCCGCGTGGCCATTTAGATGCAAGGATGAAAGCCGTATGATAAAGGTTAAACAGGAATCCATTGAGGTGGTGTTGGAAAACGGGGGAGAGCGCACGCTTCGCTGCGAATCGGGTACGCCGGTTCAGCGTTTGCTTGAGTATGCGGATTGCGACAAGGCCCCATTCCCCTGTCTGGGCGCCGAGGTGAATAACGACGTTGTTTCGCTCTCGTATCCCTTGGAAGTGGACAGCAGGGTCAAACTGCTGACGTTGGTCGATTCCACCGGATGGCGCATCTACCGCAGTTCGATTTCCTTTCTCCTGGCCAAGGCGGCGCATGACGTTTTTCCGGATGCCGAACTCAGCATTCAGCATTCGCTCGATACCGGGTTCTATTGCAGCTTTGAACTCGAGGGGCGGCAGGAAATCACACCGGAACAGCAGCTCCGTATCGAGGAGCGGATGAAGGAGCTGGTGCAGGCAGGCTTGCCGATTGTGCGAAAGAAGATTTTTTATGCGGATGCCCTGGAGCATTTTGAAAAGCGTGCCCAGCGCGACAAGGCTAATCTGCTTCGATTCCGGAATCCTCCGAAGGTGGTGGTATATCAGTGTGGGGATTTTATTGATCTGGCGCACGGGCCCTTGGCGGACAACACGTCGGCTCTGGATATTTTTGCTTTGTCGTCTTATCCGCCTGGTTTTGTGCTTCAGTTTGCGGATCGGGACAGGCCCGGAAGCGTGCTTCCATTTGAGCCTCAGCCTCAGCTTTTCACAGTGTTTCAGTCGTTGAAGAAGTGGGGGAAATTGGTGGGTGTGCGTACGGCGGGGGATCTGAACGAGCTGATTGTGCGTGGAGAGGTGGGGTCGTTCATCAAAACGGAGGAGGCTTATCAGGAAAAGCAGGTATCGCGGTGCGCGGATCGGATTGCGGAGCAATCGGACCGCCTACGCTGCGTGTTGATTGCCGGCCCGTCTTCTTCGGGCAAAACGACCTTTGCGAAGCGGCTTTGCATTCAATTGGAGGTGAACGGCATTCATACGGAAGTCATCTCGGTGGATAATTATTTTGTGGAGCGCGAGCAGACGCCGAAGGATGAACAGGGCAATTATGATTTTGAGCATATCGAGGCGTTGGATCTGAAGCTGTTTCACGAACATCTGCGCGAACTGGACAGCGGCGGAGAAATCCAGTTGCCTCATTTTGATTTTCACAGCGGACGGCGGGTTTTCAAGGGAGATACCGTGCGTCTGGCCCCGGATCGCCTGCTTCTCATTGAGGGCATTCACTCGCTGAATCCGTTGCTGACGGCCTCCCTGGATGAGTCGCGCAAATTTAAAATCTATATCAGTGCGTTGACCCAGATGAATCTGGATTTGAACAACCGTATCTCCACGACGGATAACCGTCTTCTTCGGCGTATGGTTCGGGATCATCAGTTTCGCGGGCACTCTGCACAACGGACGCTGGAGATGTGGGGCAGTGTGCGTCAGGGAGAAAAGCGCTGGATTTTTCCGTATCAGGATCAGGCCGAAACCGTGTTCAGTTCGGCGCTGGCCTATGAGTTGGCGGTGCTCAAGCCCTTTGCAGAACCGCTGCTGGCGGAGGTCAAGCCGTTTCATCCGCAGTATGGTGACGCGCGCAGGCTGCAGTCGCTTTTGCAGAATTTCATTCCCTGCTCTTCGGTGGGCGTTCCGCTGAATTCGTTGTTGCGGGAGTTTATCGGTAACAGCGGTTTTGGATATTCATAAGGCCATGAAGATTGCCTTTGGTGTGGAACATTTTGATTCGTCGCGCGGCGGGGCGGAACGGTATGTGTGGGATTTCGCGCGTTGGCTTGTGCAACGGGGACACGCATTGACGGTGTATGCCTCCGGAATGCCCTGCTCCATGGAGGGGGTGGAAACCGTTCGGCTGGATGGCGCCGGCAGGCACGGCTCCCCTCAGGAAAGGCTGGCGGCCTCTTTCGCGGAGGCGCTGAAGACCCGATCGTTTGATGTGGTGCAGGGATTCAATCATGTCTGGCCGGGCGACGTGTTGATGCTGCACGGTGGCGTGCATCCGGCGTTTGAGGAGTACAATGCGCTCAGCGTGCCGACGCGGGCCGGGCGTATGCTTAAAGCGCTGAGTCAGCGGGTGCTTCCGAAATACAGGGCCCTTCGCAGGAATGAACGGATGCAGTTTGGTGGGAATTCGACGCACTTTGTGGCGGTATCGCAGCGGGTCGCGGACGATATGGTGCGGTATTATCCGGCGGCGCGCGGTCGGATTCATGTGATTCATCCGGGGATTCAGGAGGCAGGCTTTGGGGCGAGTCCGGCTTTGGAAACCGGACGGGAATTGCGAGTGGCGCGGGGTGTTTCGGATGAAACGATTGTTTATTTATTTGTGGCGCATAATTTCCGTTTGAAGGGGCTGCAT
>JAQVYB010000123.1 GCA_028708815.1 Kiritimatiellia bacterium
AGCGGAAGGCGGACATCGGATTGGCGTTCGATGGCGATGGCGACCGCCTTATTGCCGTGGATGAAAAGGGCGATGAAATCACGGGTGATCATATCATGACCATCTGCGGAAAGATGTATAAGGAGCGGGGGCTCCTGAAAAACAACCTGATGATCGCAACCGTGATGAGCAATTTTGGGTTCTTTGCCGCGCTGAAGGAACAGGAAATTGATGTCGGCGTGAGCAAGGTGGGCGATCGTTACGTGCTGGAGATGATGCAGGAGAAGGGCGCCGTGCTTGGCGGGGAGGCTTCAGGTCACCTGATCTTTTTGAATCACCATACCACCGGGGATGGCATTGTCTCCGCCCTGCAGCTTCTTTCCGCCATGAGACATTATAAACAGCCCCTTTCCGAGCTGGCAAAACTCATGAAGCTTTCGCCGCAGAAAATGATCAACGTGGATGTGAAAACCAAACCGCCTGTTGAAGATATTCCGGCCATTCAGTCGGCCATCAAGGCGGCGGAGGCGGAGCTGGGGGACCAGGGACGCGTCCTGATTCGTTATTCGGGCACCCAGTCGATGTGTCGCGTGATGGTGGAGGGGCCCACCCGCGAAATGACGGATCGGCTGACCGGCTCTCTGGCGGAAGTGGTCAAAAAGAGCATTGGCTGATTTCAGTAAATTTCGTCGCCTTCTTCCCGGGTGAAAAAGAGATTGCAGTAGGGGCCGCTTCGGCAGTCGGCATCCACCTGCAACAGGGCGGATTCGGCATCGTTACGTTCCCGGGAAGCCGTTTCTTCCAGTAGGCGTATCTTTTCGGCCACGCCGGATGCCTCGACCATCTCCTTGAGCTGTTGGAAAACCACTTTACTTCCGTAGAGCCATTGCCCCTCATGCAGAATCTTGGAGGCAATCATGTGCTTGAAGGAGTCAAAGGCCAGTTGCGGGCGGATCATGGCGAACGTTTTGACCAGGTAGTCGATTTCCTCCTGATAGGCCGGATGCATCAGCAGATAATGCTTCTTGGCGAAAATGGCTTCATCCAGCGTTTTCAGGTCGTCTTCGGCAACGGAATCGTCGGCGATGGCAATGAGGTCCAGGTCGGAACCCCGGACGATTTTGCCGGTGCTGGATTCAGGACGCGGCACGGCGTGTGCCATCTCGTAGGTGATGTCGCCCGCGATGATAAAGCAGAGGTGCTCCTGCAGCGTTTCCCATGCCGGAATGCGTGCGCATACGGCGCTCATGACCTCGGCGGCCAGTTCGCGCTTTTCCGTGCTGACGCGACGGATTTCATTTTCCAGCGCCCGCGCGTTTTGTTCGATTTCGTTTTCCTGACTACGTGTGCCGACGACCGTGTAGGTCAGGAATTCCCGTCGGATGGATGGAGAGAGGCGGGCGTATCCTTCCACAGCGGAGTCCAGCCGAAGGTAGCGGTGGCCGACGCGCCGGAGGAGGATGTCCGGCATGGCGCGCAGAGTCTGCCAGAGAGGCAGCGGCTCCATGTGCATCTGCTGCAGCAGTCCGGCGCCGGATTGAGGACCCTGCACGCTTAAGAGTGATTTGATCATCTGGGTTGTCATCGTTTCCTTTTTGCGTGATCGGCGGCCACGGCGGCGTCTGCGTTTTACGGATGGAAGAAGACGTGCTGAATCAGAATTTTCGTTCCAATGCCGATCAAAATGAGTCCGCCGGCAATCTCCAGTTTGTTCTCGAACAGGTGCCCGAAAAAATCACCGATGTAGACCCCCGCCAGGGAAAGAACAAACGTGATGAGCCCGATGATACAAGCCGGAGTGATGATATGAATATCCAGCAGTGACAGGGTGATTCCCACGGCAAAAGCATCAATACTGGTGGCCACGGCCAGCGCAAAGAGCACATAGATATCCAGCGGATTAAATGTTTTTTCCTCTTCATGCCTGAAGGCATCCACAATCATTTTTCCGCCGATGAAGGTTAACAAGCCAAACGCGATGAAATGATCGTACTTCCCCAGAAATCCGCGCGTAAAAAATCCGCAGGCCCAGCCCAGAATAGGCATGATGGCCTGAAACACGCCGAAAAATATCGCAATCAGCATCGCATGGCGCAAGCGCATCTGCCGGATGGCAATTCCGCTGCTGACGGATACCGCAAAGGCATCCAGCGCCAGGCCAACCGCAAGAACCAGAATGCTCCACCACGTCATGCCTTCTCCGTTTTCGTTGAATGCTCTCCCGCCTCTTCCAGGGGCTCGATATGCACGAGGACGTCGATGATGTCCTGGTTTTCCAGCAGGCGGCTTTTAACTTTTCCGGCAATCGCATGCCCCTCGAGTACGGAAAGGGTGGGGTCAACCAGCACATGAAGATCAACCAGGAAACCGGAGCCGCTGCGCCGAGTCCGCAGGGCGTGAATATCCTTCACCCCGGTGGTGGTCAGCGCTTTTTCCCTCAGGTGGTCGCGTGTCTTTTGGCATGCGCCGCGGTCACTGAGTTCTTGCAGGGCGGGGTTCATGACCACCCAGGCTGAATGCAGGATGAAGCAGGTCACCACGAGTGCGCCAACATGATCCACAAACGACCATTGCGGGATCAGAATGGAAACCAGCACCGCCAGCGCCACGGGTATGGAACTGAAGGCATCCGCCCGGTGATGCAGCGCATTGGCCTTCACGGCAGAAGAACGAATGCGTGTGCCGACCCGAAACGTGTAGCGATAGAGCAGTTCCTTGATCACAATGGAAGCCAGCGCGACGTAGCAGGCGGTCCAGCCCGGGGCGCGATTATTTTGGACATGCAGCGTGAAAAGGGCATCCCATCCGATACCGATGGCGGCGGCGGCCAGCAAAAGCCCGATCAGCACAGTGATCAGAGCCTCGATTCTGCGGTGCCCATAAGGATGGTTCTCGTCCGCCGGCGCCAACCAGAATTTTTCGCCAAGAAGAATGGCCACATCTGAAGAGAGATCCGACAGGCTGTGAATGCCGTCGGCCACCAGCGCCTGACTTCCGGCCAGCAGGCCAACGGTTACTTTGACGGCGGAAAGCGCCAGGTTGCAGATCAGGCCGCACCAGGTGACCCGAACGATTTGCCGGTGTTCTTCGCGTGTGTTGACGGGTTCGTTCATTTTTATTTTTCCTGCGTGTCGGGATGCGGTTCTTCAGAGCCATGAATTTGAAAGAGACGCTGCCATTCCTCAAGGCGTTTTTTTACATCCGGTGCGTTTTGGAGATCGGAGATGACGGCCACGCCGGAGGCCCCCGCGCGGAGAACCGGCGCCGCATTTTCCACATGCAGGCCACCGATGGCCACGGCAGGAATGCCGGCGAGCCGAATCATTCTGCGCAAGGTCTCTACGCCCAGATGGCTGGTCAGGCCGGGTTTGGAGGGCGAGGGAAAAACCGTACCCATTGCCACATAGGAGGGGCGCAGCGCGAGGGCGGAAGCCAGTTCGTAAAAAGAATGCGTGCTGGTGCCGAGGCGAAGCCCGGCCGTGTGCAGCGCGCGCAGGTCGGCGGTTTTCAGGTCTTCCCGGCCCAAATGTACGCCATAGGCCTGATGGCGGATTGCAGCTTCCCAGTGGTCGTTGATAAAGAGACGACACCCCGTTTGGCGTGCTGCGGTTACCGCGAGCCGAACTTCCCGCTCCACGGTTTCGGGGGTTGGGTCTTTCAGCCGAAGTTGGAGGGTGGAAGCGCCGAGTTGCATCAGGAGTTTCGCCCGCGAGGCGTTGTCCACCAGTGGATAGAGGCCGATCCGCGCCGGCCCGCAGTCTGGAAAGGGGGTTTCGGGTTGAAAGAGTTCGGGTGAATGGGTAATGCGGGGAAAATCCTGCGGTTGATCGGGCCAGGCGTGATTTGTCATGAAGGCGGTTCCGTCCGCTTCGTGAACGGCACAGCGCAGCCCCTGATTGATACAGGTTTTAGCGAGAGTCACCGCATCGGGCAGCGCGTAGCCCAGGGCGATAAAGGTTGCCGCAGCCGATGAAAAAAGACACCCCGTACCATGCGCCGCGGGTCCGGGAAGCCGGGGGCTGTGCAGCCGGAATGAAGAAAACGCATCGGCATAATAATCACAGCAGTCGTTCTCGTTGGCGTGGCCGCCCTTAATCAGTACGGCATTGGGTCCCATGGCCAGCAGATGGTGCGCCAATTCTGGAAATTGGTCCGGGGTGGCCGTGGTTTTGCCGGTTAATCGGGCGCATTCCGGCAGGTTGGACGTGAGAAGTGTGACCAGTGGGAAGAGTTCGTCGATCAGGCGTTGCAGCCCCTGGTCGTCCAGCAGAGGAAAGCCGGAGGAGGAAACGATCACCGGGTCACAGACAATGGCTGTTTTGAGGGGCTTTAAGGATTGAGCCACGGCGCTGACCTGGGCCGCTCCCCCCAACATGCCTGTTTTTACGGCGGCGGGCCGCGCTTCCTGTAGTAGAGATTGAATCTGACGACGGATAAACTCCGGATCCACGGCCAGCGTGGCATCCACATGCCGACTGTTTTGCGCCGTCAGTGCCGCCGCCACAGCGCCTGGGCGTGCGCCCAGTGCCCGGATAACCGATGCGTCAGACTGGATGCCCGCGCCGCATGAAGGGTCGTTTCCCGCAATGGACCAGACTGTTGGGGTGGTGTTCATGGACGGAACTTTAAAAAATGTCGCGGTTGACTTTGTTTGCACTTCCTGCGAAAATCACGCACTTCATAAATGTATATCACGTTATTGGCGCAAGGCCCAAACGAATTTCAGGGGTGAATTATCATGGATAAGGGACAGGAAATACTGCGGCGTCTGGAGACCATTCATAATCTTCCAACGCTTCCGGTGGTCATCACCAAGTTGCGAGAGGCCATCAGCAACCCGAATGCGGACGCGAAGAAGATTGCGCAGATCATTGAAGATGATCCGTCCATGATGGCCCGCATTCTTAAAGTGGTGAACTCCGCGCTTTATCGGGGGCGTCAGGATGTGACATCGCTGCAAATGGCCGTGGCGCGGATGGGTTTCAATGCCATCAGCAATATTGCGATGTCCACCACGATCTTCTCGATTTTCAAATCATCGGGGCCGACCGGGTTCAGTCATGAGGATTTCTGGCGGCACTGCATTTGTGTGGGTATTGGGGCTGATGTGTTGTATGAGCGCTGCAAGGACAATCTCTCCAAGCGCTACACCCCTGATATTCTTCAATTAAGTGGGCTGATGCACGATATTGGCAAGATTGTGCTGGAGCAGTTTTTTCACGCCAGTTTTCGTCAGGCTGTGACCCTTTCGGTGGAAGAGGAGATTCCGCTGTGTGATGCGGAGCGGAAGGTCATGGGGGTGGATCATGCCGAGATCGGTGCCGTGTTGGCCCAACGCTGGCATTTGACGCCCGATTTTGCGCAGGTCATCCGCTGGCATCACAAACCGATGTCCATCAATGCCAGCGAGGAATATTCCGAGCTGATCCGCCTGTGTCATACGGCGGACTATATCTGCAATCTGGAACGGATCGGTGATGGCGGTAATCTGACCGCCCCCTCCTTTGATCAGAAGGTCTGGGGAAGTCTGGGACTTTCCGTGGGCGACATTTCAGAAATTGTGGATGCGATCAAGCAACAATCGGCGCATTCCGAAGTGCTGATGGCCTTTGTCTAACAATCCGTGAGTCCGTAGGCGGTTTTATATCTGACCCTGCAGCGAAACCATGTGGATGTGTTGCTGTCCCGGGTATTTTGACGGATTGCTACATGCAAACGTGCGTTTGCGGGATGCTGTACGGGGCCGTTTATTGCGCGAAAACGGGAATCAGCCCCCCCCCCGGTCTCCTATCTTCTATCTCTTGTTTATTTTTGACGGGAGATGCACTTGCTCTGTGCGAAGAGGGCCCTGGACGTCGAATCAATGTTCATTCGGCGCATGCGGTTGTTGACCTTGGTGAGCAGCAGGCAGGCTGAAAAGCAGGTCATGGTGGAAGGGGTCTTTTGCTTGACGGTCATGGTGGGGGTTCCTTTCCGGTTGGATGAGTGGGGTGGGGCAGTAGATCAGGCAACGGCCAGCAGTTTTTCCTGTTTGCGGCGCAGACGATATTCTTTGCTTCGTTCTTTCGATGAGGCGATGTCCAGCTCTTCGCGGTACTTGGCCACGGTTCGGCGGGCGACGTTCAGTCCTTTTGTTTTCAATTCCGCAGCGATGTGTTGATCGGTCAGCGGGGCTTCGGCGTCTTCACGGCTGATCAGGTTGTCAATGATGTCTTTGACTTTGTCCGGTGTCAGGGCCGAGCCATCGGCACACTGGTAGCCACTTTTGAAGAAGGATTTCATGGAGATAATACCACGGGGGGTGGATAGGTATTTGTTGGCGATAGCGCGGCTCACGGTTGTTTCATGTACGCCGATAATGGCGGCTACCTTGTTCATGGTCAGCGGAGAAAGATCCCCCTTCTCGTCGAAATAGGTACGTTGCACACGCAGAATTTCGCGGGCGACCCGCAGCAGCGTTTCCTTGCGCTGGTGGATGCCTCGGATCAGAAACTGACCGCTGCGCATTTTCTGGCGTATGTAGGCGAGGTCGTCCTGGGATAGGGTGTTTTGTTCGAGGAGTGTGCGGATGGCCGGACTGATGCGAAGGTGGGGGATTTGATCGTCGTTGATTTCCGCAGTCCATTCGCCGTCTTCTTTGCGGAGAAACACATCGGGTTCAATATAGGTGACGGGGGCGGCGGTGATCTTCATGCCGGGCTCCGGGTCCAGCGTTTTGATTTCAGCAATGGCGTCTTCAATGTCAGCGGATTCCAGATCCAGTCGATCGGCGGCCTCGTCCCACTGCTGGTCTAAGAGCAGGTCAAAGCAGTCGTTCAGCATGCGGTAAGTGTTGGAGGAGTGATCTTCCACCTGAAGCAGCAGGCATTCGCGCAGATCGCGCGCACCGATTCCGGCCGGGCTGAGCCGCTGAATCGTGTCCAGCGCCTTTTGCATCTGCTCCAGCGGGGCGCCCGCGTTCTCGGCCAGATCAACCAGCGAGGCGGTCAGAAAGCCGCGATCGTCCAGCGAACCGATGATTTCTTCGGCCAGCGCGGCTTCAGCCTCGTTCAGCTCATACTGACCCAATTGTTTGGTCAGGTGGGCATAGAGCGATTCGCTGTATACCAGAGAATCCAGGACGTACTGGTGTTTTTCGTTTTCTTCGTTCTGGCCGGATTGGGAACCGCGCTGATTGTGGGCGTAGTCTTCCCGCCATTCCTGATCGATTTCCGAGAGGGTTCCGAGGCGTGCATCCAACGTGCTGTTGTCCATGCGGATTTCATTTTCTTCAAAGGTTTTTTCGGAGCCGGGCTGAGTGAGTTCGGGTAGGTCGCCCATGGAATCAAAGAGGGGGTCGGCGAGCTCGAGAGCAGGATTGGATTCAAGTTCATGCCGTACCATGGACGTGAGTTCCATGGTGGGAGCTTGAAGCAATTGAAGCCAGTTGAGTAATTGAGGCGCCAGGTTGAGTTGTTGGCTGAGCCGTTGTCCCTGATAGATGGTCTGGCCTATGTTCATGCTTTGCTCCTTTTTTCTCAGCGCTCTTTCGCTGGACGGGAGGAATAAAAGCCAAAAGTGTGCCAACTTTTTTGAGGGACCACTGTTTTTTGGGAAAAGAGCGTGTAAAAAAAGGGCGTTTCCCTTGCAGAACCCGCTTTTTTAGCAGTTTTGATGCCAGCGAAAAAAAAGCCAACCGGAGATCCGGTCGGGAATGAACAGCCTCTATACTGTGTAGAAAACAACAGTATGTTCGTTTTTGCGACTCGTCGAGATGATGAAGTAAAGGCCATCGGCCTGCTGGCAATCCGTCGGACTTCAGGTACTCTTATACCCAACCACGCTGCTCAACAGTAGTGATTTCGATACTATCCGGGACATCATGACGGATTGCTTAATGCAAACAATAGTTCAGGTTGAACAGTCGTTCGCGACCATGAATTGACTTAAGGCGGTTTTGCATGACCTCTTTAGCTGTTGCATTCGGGCTAAGCAAAGGCGGTTCTTTCAATGCAGCCGCTATAGGTGGCTTCTTCAATACGCCGGGACGAAGTGGACAATATGATTACTCGGTATCCAGTCGCGCAGATCCGGGGGTAAAAGCATTGGAGTATCTCGATCTACTGTTTTTAATCGCAAAGCCATTCTCAAATCCTTTGTTAAAAAGCTATGCGTTTACACGATCGACTGAACTCGTTCGTGCCAAGCCACAACAGCGTATCCGCTGTTGTTAGCTAGCAGGATGGCGGGCCAAAGCCCGACAGCCTGCTAGACGGGTATTTGCGCTTCGGGTAGAGTGACTCCGGTAAGATTGGCCGTGGAGAGATCGGTATCGGTTAATGTGGCCCCGATCAGGACAGCCCCTTGCAGGTTTGTTCGTAAGAGCTTGGCTCCCTGCAGGTTGCTTTCTTTTAAGACGGAGTAGCTCAAGTCGGCCTCGGAAAGGTCGGCTTCACGAAAACTGGCATTCATCAGATTGGCCTGCCGTAAATCGGCGCCGGTCAGATCGGCCCGTTCGAAAATCGTCCGAAATCCGTTGATTTCACGCAGGATGGCCCGATTTAGGCGGGCTGCGGTTAGATTGGCTTCCCGCAGATTGGCCTCCCGCAGATTGGCGCCCATCATGTTTGAATTCTGTAACATACTTCGGCTTAGGCAGATATTACGCATGTCTGCGTTCTCGAGCCGTGCCCATGCCAGATTGGCCAGTGATGCATGGGCCTGCACCAGCGTAGCCCGGGTCAGGTCTGTTCCACAGAAGTTGGCGTGAATGCAGATGGCTTTAGTCAGGTTGGCTTCCGACATATCCGCCCAGGAGAGGTTGGCCTCTGATAGATCGGCCTCCACCAGAACGATGGAGCGCAAATCAGCTTCGGTCAAGGTGGCCATATACAGATCAATCCCGGACAGGTCTACGCCTGTCAGGGTTGTTCGGGCCAGTTGTGCATAAGCCATTTTCATGCGCCAGTCAGTTTCCTTTTAAATATTGTAACTCTATCGCTCTCATCGGCGTTTTTTGTTGAAAACTTAAGCTATTACTTTGGTTTACCTGGGTAGAGACACGCTTGAATGCCGTCTCGAAGCCTATCCGTTTTCCTGTGGATGTTCTGTTTGAGACGTTTTTGTTATATGTTGCCGGCCAATGCTCCAGCCCGCGCCCACGTCCTCGCCGAGACGGCGGTATTTGTTCTCCAGCCCGGAGTAGACTATCGGATCCACCTTGGCGATATCGATTGAGCGGTCTTGGCCCGCCACCTCATCACTCAAATACACCTGGATGACCTCCCCGAAATAGACGATGTCATCGGCAAATTCCACCTGCTGTCCGGTGTAGCGGCATTCGCACGTGATCGGAAACTCCTCGATCATGGGGGCGGTCTCCAATTCGCCGTAGAAGGTGGTGAAGAGAGCGGATTTATCAGCCAGTCTGCCGCTGACAAGCCCACAGCAATCCGTTTCCGCTACGAACTTCGCAGAGGGGATGTTAATGCTGAAGGTGCCGTTTTCAAGGATGCCTTTTGCGGTATGATGCACCCGGTTCAGGCTGACATACAGGATGGGAGGCTTGATGTTGACGCCGTTGACAAATCCGATTGCCGTATAGTTCGGCCTTCCATTTACGTTGGCGCCCACCAGTGTTATTGGAACCACCGGCAGCGGATTGATTGCGCCTGCCTTTACCTTTGTCATCGCATCACCTCTCTGTTTGACGTTAATTTAATCAATCGTGTCTCTTTCAGCTATAGGCCTGCAATCTTTCACCACCACCGCGGAAGCGTCAAACAAACTTATAAAATCGCCATGCTGCGAAGCGGTGGATCCATGGGGATTCCCTCAGACTCTCCAAACAAAACCCATTCTCCGTTCGCCATTCGGATGATCGGCGGATTGTTTTATGCCCTTATGGGGGGGTGGGGCGGTCCGGACGGGCGAGATACTCTGAAACGAGTTGGGCGGAATGGCCTCCGAAGCCGGGAACTCCGGCAATCTCTTCAGGGGTGGCCCGCTTGAGGCGGGCGACGGATCCGAAGTGACGCAGTAGAGCCTGCTTCCGCTTTTCGCCGATGCCCGGAATGTCGTCGATCTCCGATTCGCGGATGCGTCTGGCTCGAAGGGTACGGTGGTAGGCAATGGCAAAACGATGGGCTTCATCGCGTATCTGCTGAAGCACGCGGAGGGCGGGCGAATCGGACGGGAGACGTATGGGGGTGGTGTCCTGGTGATCCGGGATCAGCTCTTCAAACCGCTTGGCCAGCCCCGCGACGCGCAGCTGGGGTAACCCCAGTGCATTGAGTTCCCGCCGCGCGGCACGGACCTGAGTGATCCCGCCATCCACCAGAACGAGATCGGGAAGGTGGGCGTTTTCCGCGATCAGGCGTCCATAGCGTCTTCGAATGGTTTCGGCCATCATGCCGGGATCGTCCGGCCCTTCGATCGAGCGGATACGAAAATGACGGTAGCGTTTTTTGTCGGGGAGTCCATCGACGGAGCAGACCAGGCTGGCCACCGCCAGCGTGCCGGAGATGTTGGAGATGTCAAACGTCTCAATCACGCGGGGTGGTTGCGGAAGTGCGAGCGCCGCTTGCAGGATGCGTACGCCTTCGGCAGCCTCTTCCCGGCGGAGCCCCGCGGATTTGCGTGCCTTGGCCCGTTCGTGCGTGACGCGATGCAGGAGCAGAAGCATATCGCGCAGCGCGGCCGCTTTTTCAAAATCCAGTTTGCCTGCGGAGGCCTCCATATCGGCGCGGATTTCCTTGAGAATTTCAGGCCGTTCTCCGCGCAGAAACGCGCAGGCTTCTTCCACGCGGCCGCGGTATTCCTCTTCGGAAATTTTGCCGATGCAGGGTGCCGAGCAATAGCGGATGATGTCATTGATGCAATGTTTGTAGTTTTCCGGCGTGGGATGAAGAGGAGCGCATTGGCGTAGGCCGAAGCGGCGTTCGAGGAAATCCTTCGCCGCGCGGGCGGCCGTGGAATTGGTGTAGGGGCCGAAGTAGAGCGCATCGTCCCTCTTTTGGAGGCGGCAGGAGGTCACGACGGGAAAGGGATGCTGCACGTCCACCTTCAACAGCGGAAAGCGCTTATCGTCTTTCAGCAGGATGTTGTAACGGGGCTTGTAGTCCTTGATGAACTGGGATTCGGTGATGGCGGCCTCCGCCTCCGTTCGGAGCGGCATCACGTCGAAATCTTCAATACTGCGGATCAGGCCGCGCAGCTTCGGATCGGCCTTGCGCAGCGTGGCCGACTGAAAATAATGGCGCACGCGGCTGCGCAGCGAAGCGGCCTTGCCGATGTAGATGACCTTTCCGCGCCGGTCGCGCATCAAATAAACGCCCGGCTGGTCCGGCAGCTTCTTGAGCTTCTCGTGAATCTGTTTTGAAAAGGTGGTCATGGTGGTTTCAACGCCGTGAAGTATAGCAAAATAATTCGATTCGAAACGACTGTTTTTCGTCGAGCCGATCCAACGAATTCACGATCGCGTTCAACTCCTTGTTCCTCACATGCGTGTAAGTCTTCGGCGTATTCACATCCTTTGCCATTGCTTCTGCCGCAGAAATGATCACAACTCACAAGCAGCAGAAGCGCAGAAGTGAGACGATGACGTTAATGGACAGCCAGTTGAATGAC
>JAQVYB010000262.1 GCA_028708815.1 Kiritimatiellia bacterium
AACAGAAGGCGGGAGAGATGGATGCCCGCAGTGATTTGGACGGGCTGGAAGGAGAGTTCGGGTTGTTGGCAGGTGGGGTGAATGAGGCGCTGGACAGTATCGTGTTGCCCATACAGGAAGGAATTTCCATTCTCAACGAATACGCCGATGGCAATTTGGTGAATGAAATGCGGACGTTGCCGGGAAGTCAGATGCTCCTGACCGAAGGGCTTAGGAGTATTCGGGCCAATCTGCAGGCGTTGATCAGCGATGCGGATTTGCTTGTGCAGGCCGGTATCGAGGGGCGCCTCTCCGAACGGGCTGATGAACACCGCCATCGCGGGGCCTACCTGGAGGTCATCTCTGGCGTGAACCGTATGATGGACATCATTACGCATCGCCTGCGCACCACGGGAGAGGTGCTTGAAAAAATTGCTCACGGGGAAGAATTGGTGGAAATCACCGAGGAACTGAAAGGGGATTACAACACCAATAAGCAGAATATCAATCAGTGTGCCCGCGTGTTGAATGCGTTGCAGGACCAGGTGAATCAATTGTTGCGCGCAGGACTGGAAGGACGTTTGAATGAGCGTGCGGAGGAAGGTGCATTCGAAGGGTGCTGGGGTGAAATTGTGCAGGGAATGAACAGCCTTATGCAGTCGGTAACCGACCCGCTCACGGAAATGGCGGATGTGCTGCAAGCGGCGGCGAACAATGATCTGACGCGGTCGGTAGAAGGAACGTATCGAGGCCAACTCGCGGAGTTGAAGGAAAATGTGAATGACACGATGGCGAAACTGAATGATGCGCTGACTCAGGTGGCGGAAGCGGTGACGCAGGTGAACTCGGGCGGGGAACAGATCAGCGATGCGAGCCAATCGCTCTCGCAGGGCGCCACCGAACAGGCCGCCTCCCTGGAGGAAATCACCAGTTCGATGGCGGAAATCGCCTCGCAGACCAAGACCAACGCGGAGAATGCGAACCAGGCGAACAGTCTGGCCGGCAGCGTGCGCAAGGTGGCCGAAACCGGATCGAGCCAGATGACGCAAATGGTGGAGTCCATGGAATCGATCAATGCCTCGAGTGCACAGATTGCGAAGATCATTAAGGTGATTGATGACATTGCCTTCCAGACCAACCTGCTGGCTTTGAATGCGGCGGTGGAGGCCGCGCGGGCGGGACGGCACGGCAAGGGCTTTGCGGTGGTGGCCGATGAGGTGCGTAATCTGGCCGGACGCAGTGCGAAGGCGGCGAAGGAAACAGCGGAGCTGATTGAGTCGTCGGGCGCGAAAACGGAGGCGGGCATGCAGGTGGCGAATGCCACGGCAGAATCGTTCACGGAAATCGTGGATGGCATCGTAAAGACGAACGATCTGGTGGGCGAAATTGCGGCGGCTTCCAGCGAACAGGCGCAGGGCGTTTCACAAGTCAACATCGGGCTGAGCCAGGTGGATCAGGTTACGCAACAGAACACGGCCAATGCGGAAGAAACGGCCTCGGCGGCGGAAGAACTGAGCAGCCAGGCGACGCACCTGCAAGGGTTGATCTCGAAATTCAAGCTGCGCAATCAGGGCGCCCGCGCCTTACCGCCGACCCGGCAAGCCAAAGCACCGGCGCGATCCCTTCCGAAGGCTGGAAAACCCGTGGATACCGGATGGGGTGCGACATCAAAGCCCGCAGCACAGGCGGACATCATTAACCTGGATGACAACGAATTCGGAAAATACTGATCGTTTAGTAATCTAAAACAAATAAGGCGGAAGCGGACCTCGTGTCCGCTTCCGCTTTTCATTCGGTGCATGAATAAACGATATTTCTTCAGGTTGGAGCAGGGGCGTTCGATTGACGTTTTGCGCGAGTTTCGGCAGGGCCGGTCTTCATTCCGGCCGAAGGCTCTGCCTGTGTTAGAATTTGGTTAGCGTCGTTATTGGTGTATTTTTTATTGGCTTATGTGCGTATGTTAAACAGCGGTCATTTTGGCGCGGGAGCATTTCACCGCTGGCAGGCTATGTGCTTTTCCGGCCATACCGAAAACTGAACAAAAGGAGTGGAAGATGATTATGGTTGTTGCGAAGAATTACGTGAAAAAATCCGCTGTTGAAAAATTCAAGGCGTTGGCCGCCGAATTGGCGACGGAGACCCGTAAAGAGAAAGGCTGTATGGAATATGCGCTGTACAAACAGTCTGATAAAAAGACCGTCTTTGGATTCATTGAAAAGTGGGAAACGCGGGATAGCCTGGAAAAGCATTTTGAATCCGCACATTTTAAGCGCATGGTGCCCCTGCTGAAAAAATGCTGTCGCAAACCAGGCACGGTCGATTGCTATGAACCGGAGGAGATCCGTTCCGTCCCCGAGAAAACAGCGTCCGCAGCAGGAAAAAAAGCCTCTCCGAAGAAGTCGGCGCGAAAGACCGTTCGAAAGAAGGCAAAACCGGTTATTGCACCGCCCGCGCCTTCCGAAATCTAAGTTCGGCAATGAAGTCATAATTCTCCCGGAAGCCTGTCGGGCTTTGGGCCGGCATCCTGCTGCTCAACACCTGCGAATACGCTGTGGCGTTTTGTCCGCATAACGCGGTACGGGCTTTCGGCCCGTGATCATTTCCACTCTTCGCCGCAGGAGAGTGCGCATCCCGGCCAGCCGTTTTCCTGATCCGTTTTTGTTCGTTTCCGGTTTCTAGCAATCCGTCGGACTTCAGGTACTCTTATACCCGACCACGCTGCTCAACAGTAGTGATTTCGATACTATCCGGGACATCATGACGGATTGCTTAATGCAAACAATAGTTCAGGTTGAACAGTCGTT
>JAQVYB010000124.1 GCA_028708815.1 Kiritimatiellia bacterium
GTGCGGGTCACGGGCGAGGGTGAGCTGGCGGGCCACTGTCTCGGGCAGACTGGCGTAGATCTCCGCATTCTCCGCTGACAGCTTGCTGATGATATATATACGAGGAAGCCGATGATAACGGCTCCAATTGCTGAAATCAACACAGCCCCCGCCGCAACATCCTTGGAATGCTTGACCAACGGATGAAAATCAGGAGATGCGACATCGGCTAGAAATTCAAAAGCAGTATTAAGTGCTTCGGCAGTCCAGACGGCCATGATTGCTAATACGAGCAAGCACCATTCGCTAGAGGATACTTTGAGACATATCCCCGTGCTGATTACACCAATCGTCGCACACGCGTGTACCCACGCATTATGCTGAGACTTGATCATGGTCCAGATACCAACAAAGGCATATTTGAAGCTTCGAATTCTGCCTGTGAATTGGAATGGTCTATTCATATATTATCCATGCGAACGTCACGCCTCTCCGGCGCGAAGCGTACGGAGCAGGCGATGGTTCGAATGTTTTAGATTTCATTAAGGGTAGGCATGTATTTCAGAGTGACGTCTGGCGAATGCGTATGTACCCTTTGTTTCCACTATTGATTTCACCTGCCCACGAATTTGTTCCTGTAATGGGTCCACATATTGATTGCCAATATACAAGATCAGATGATTGATCTATCCATATTTGCCCCACACTATTGGTCCACTCTAGTTTGATTATATTGTTTTCAGAGAAAGTGAGCGTTTGTATTTCTGAACGAGATCTTGCATAAATCTCGAAGAAAAGATCACCTGATGATTTTATAGTCCATAAGTTAGTGTTTTGGGATTCAAGTCGATTTCCATTTGTATAAGAATATTCGTAACTGCCATGAATTCTGTAATTTGCCTCAGGGGTCACTGAGTCAAATACTAAAGCATACCGCTGTCCAGCATTGAGAAACAATGGACTAGAATTATAATATAATGTCATATTGCAGTGTGGTCTGCCTAATAACGATGTCGGCACATTTGACGAATCAACGTATTTTTCTGAAAGAATAGAATTCGGTATTCCAGCAATAGTATCGGTGAGACGAACCCGCAAAGGAGCCGTTGTGTCATCCATTCTATCGACGGCAATAGAAATTGATTCAATGAAACCCGCCTGTAGTGGGACAAATGTTTGAGCTAGCTTGTTATCGTACAAAACACCATCAAATGATTGTCCTGCTCCCGTATCGAACCAGCTAGTTGCAGATGGGTGAAGGATGTTAGAGGATATCATGTATTGATCTGAAGTGGCAGTAGACACAAGCAGAAACAAGTAAAATAATATCACATGTAACCGTTTGAGCATGATCATATTGCTTCCTTTCAGTTAAATTCGAACATACCAGAGTGAGCTGCCGGGCGATGGGCAGCGGCTCTTTTACGACTTTGGCCCCGGCCAGCTCCACGGGGCGGTTAGGTGGAGCGACTGGGTTCACAAAACGTTTCTCAACCAACAATGAACCGTATATCACGATAAAACGACGCATTCGCCCATTCAACGTCGCTCTACAGTGAACCTAAAAAAACGAGAACTGAACACAAAACGTTGAGATAATCCTAAAGCGCCGCTGTATTAACGTGCTGTTATCCAGCGGCGCTTTAGGATTACCTGAGCGCGAATTTTTTGCAAACCCTTTCCAACCAAAATATCAAGGCTGGTTCACAAAGTTCGGCTACCCAGGCGGTCCCACTTAACGGGTGCGTGCGTTGCATGAGCGTGATTTGCGGGAAGGATATGGCGAGGTGTATATTCCGGAGGCGTTGGCGCGGAAGTATCCGAATGCGTGTCGGGAGCCGGGTTGGCAGTATGTATTTCCTTCCAAGAACCGGTCGGTTGATCCGCGGTCGGGGAAGGAAATGCGGCATCACGTGCTCGAGTCGGGGCTGCAGAAGGCGGTGAAGACGGCGGTGGTGCGTGCCGGGATTGTGAAGCGTGCAAGCTGTCACACATTCCGCCACAGCTATGCGACGCATCTGCTGGAGGCCGGGGTGAATATTCGTGCGGTGCAGGGGTTGATGGGGCATAACGATGTCAAGACGACGGAGATTTATACGCATGTGATGAATACGGATTTGAATGCGGTGGTGAGTCCGTTGGATCGGCTGGATGAAATGGAAAAGGAAGAAGGATGAATGGAGAGGAAGACTATTTTGTGTGTGAGCTGGTTTGTTCGTTGCGAAGGCACCATCGGGCTACGTGTGGGAGCAGGAGGAGTACGGCGAGGAGGCAGGAGATCATGCCGGTCACCATCAGAAAGCCCATGGAGAAGATGCCGTTGAAGGAGACAAGCATCAGGGTGCCGAAGCCGATGCAGGTGGTTGCGGTGGTGAGCAGGATCGGGCGTATGGTGCGCCGGAGGGCTTCGGTGGAGTTTCCGCATTCCGCGCAGCTCTGGATGTAATGAATGCCATCGTCAATCCCCAGGCCGAAAATGAGGGGCAGGACGGTGAGATTGAAATAATTGAACGATTGACGGAAGAGCCCCATGAGAACGAGCGTGATCAGCAGGCCCGCCGTGAGCGGCAGGAATGTCAGAATCACGAGCCGGCGGCGACGGAAAAACAAGTGCAGCAGGATCAGCATGGCCCCAAGCGTCACGGCCGCCGCCAGCAGGGTGTCCGGGATCACCCGCCGACGCAGGGAATTCACGAACTGCGCACTCGTTGAAGCTTCCACCTGGAGGCCGGCGGCCTCGGCGTCCCGGTCGATCCGGCTCAAGTCCTCGGGCGTCCAGTCCGAGTGATCTGCTTTCACGGCCGTCACAAAAAAGCTGCTTCCATCCAGGGCATAAAAAGGCGCTGCAAAGGGGAGTTCCTGAAAAAAGGATGTCTGGAATTCGGGGGCAAATGAGGCCATGACTTCGGCTGGATAGCGCTCTAGAGCTTCCGGGAAGACCAAATTCAGCCCTTCATAGGCGTTTTTCAATGTTTTCAGGGCTTTTTCGGGCGAAACACCCTCTTTTTCGAGTGTTTTCAGGAAAAAAGCACGATTTTCGGTTAAAAAATCGGCATCTGGCAGCCAATTGAAGGGTGTTTGCCATTCCGCTTCCGGCAATTGGGTTTTCAGTTGCTTTAAAAGGGCCGGTCCCTGGAAAAAATCGCGGTTTTCGATTTCGAGGAAAAGGCAGTCCGGTTGGTTTGGTCCGAATCGAATGCTCTTTTGATCGACCTGCTTCATATCCTGATAAATGATGCTGTTTTCGGGCAAAAATTCGTCGATTTTTGAAGAAAAGTGCCAATATTTTGCGGAAAAGGGCAATAAAACGAGAAAAAGGAGCAAAAAGCACCAGGAAAAGCGGGAAAAAGCGGTTTTTGCGGGGTTTTTGGAGAGGGTGGTCTTGCAGCGGGCGGCGGCGCGGACGATGGTTCGGTTTGTGAGGTTTTCCGGCCTTGATTCGGGGTGGAAGAGGGATGGGGGGCGTGACGGGCGTGACGGGCGGGCGTCCTGGTTGAATGGGTCGAATAGAAAAATAAAGAGCGGGAAGAGGAGGAAATAGGCGGAAACGGAGAGGAGGATGCCGCATCCGGCGGTAGCGCCGAGGAGGTGAAAGGAGGTCATGTCGGTGACGAGTATGGAGAAGAAGGCGATGGAGGTGGAGAGGGCGCCGGCGAGGTTTCCGCGTCCGGTGCCGAGGAGTGCGGTGGTGAGGCGTTCGACGGCGGTTCCGGGTTCTTCCCGGTATCGGGCCATGAGATGGATTCCGAAATCCACGCCGAGTCCGGTGAGCATGGCGGCGGCCATCGCGGTGATCAGGCCGATTTCGGAGGCAAAAAGACGGTAGAGGGCGAAGGTGACGAGCAGGGCGACGGCCTGCGGAAGCATGACGCAGAGGGCGGCGGATGGCGCCCGGTGGTAGACTGCGAGGAAGAGCAGGAGGATCAGCAGCATGGAGAGCGAGGAAACTTTGACGAGGTCGCGCTTGATGGATTCAAAGAGTTCTGCCCGCAGAAAGAGGCTGGAGGGCATCCGGCAGATAAGCCCTTCGCGCTGGGCGGCATTTTTGATGAGGGGTATGGCGGCGGCCAGTCGGGTGGTCCAGGGGCCGTCGGGTTCGGGAGGGGGCAGGGCGATGAGCAGGGCGCTTTGTCCATCGTCGGACTGGATGAGTCCATCGCGCAACGCATAGCCGCCGCGCCCTTCGAGGTTGGCCAGGGCCAGCGAGGAAATCTGAAGCGGATCGTGTTCGAGAAAGCCGCGCGCGAGGCCTGCGGCGGGCGAGAACATCATGTCGGTCAGTGCGGCGATGGAGGAGCGCATTTCGTCGGGTTGAAAGCGTTGGGCGAGGGTATGGGTTCCTTCGGTGCCCAGAAAGAGGGTGAATTCGGGGCGGAAGGTTTCGAGCGATTGAAGGCCGCCGCCGGATTGCAGGACGGGAAAGAGGTCGAGGGCCTGTATGGAGTCGGAAAACCGCTGCACGGCGTCGGCGCGCGAGGCGATGGGCGTGCCATCGGCGGTTTCGAGATGCAGGATCAGTTCCGAGGAGGATCCGAGGCGGTTCAACGCGCGAAAGACGGTCATGTCCTCGGCATAGGGCATCAGGCGCGTCCAGTCCGTTTCTACGTGGAGGGTGGAGACGGCGGCAAGGGATAGAAGGGCGAGCGCGATAACCGCGGCTGCGGCAAGGTGGCGGTGGCGTTGCAGGGCCGTCAGCCATCGGTTGACCAGTTGGTATGGCGTATGGGGGTTGATCATTTCGGTTTTTAGCCGGGTCGGATGCTGGTAGTTACGCGGGGTTGAAGAGGGCCCACTGAATGGACTCGGTATTGGCCTGAATGAGGGCGAGACTCTGTTGGTTTTCGAGGGCGCGGCGAGCGCATTCGGCCCATTCGGCGGCGAAGAGTACGGTGAAGGCCTGCTCGTTTTTCATGTAGGGGAGTGCCGGGCCCGGCTCCAGGGTTGGGAGGGCGTCGAGGTGTTGCGGGGCATCTGAAAAGGAACCGAGAAGGAGGCGGGTCTTTTTTTCGGCGAGTCGGGCGAGTTGCGGGAGGGCGTTTTCGGGGGAGAGTACGGGGGAAAGGCGGACGAGGGTGGAGTGGCCGGGGAGTGGATCGCGGGAGGTCAGCAGGCTGACGGCGCCTCCCTGAAAGGTTTTTCCCGGATAGTTGGAGCAGGCCTGCAGCACTTCTGTGCAGATGGGTGAAAATTCCTCGGCGGCGCAGAGGATGAGGCGCTCGGCATGTCGGGCCTGGAGGAGGATGGCCAACTGGCGGATGATTTCGGCGCCATCGGCGACCCCTGCGTTGAGGGCGAGAATGGGGGCATGGGTTTTCAGGGCGAGGGCGATGTGCGATGCGGCAATGTTGAGCACGGATTCGGTGAAGAGCATGGGGCTGGCCATCTGTGGATTTTCTTCGGAGAGCAACTGGCCGTAGAATTCCTCGGAATAGATGCTTGGGCCGTTGTGCGAAAGGGTGAGTACGCCGTAGCGGCTGAATTCGGATGGGTCGGTTCCGGATTCGGCGAGGGCACGGAGAGTGGCTTGCAGGGCGTGTATGCTCATGTCGTCCAGGCGGCGCGTGTTGTAGGTGGGGGGGGTGCAGAGGAGCGGGCGCTCGGGGAAGAAGGCGCGGGCCCAGGCGCAGTCGTGTCCGGCATAGGCGGCGTGTTGAAGATAGAAGGAAAGTTCCATGGTTCAGGTCTCTCCCGTTGAAAAGGCCAGGCAGGCATTGGTCCCGCCGAAACCGTAGGAGGTGGAAAGAACGCGTCGGAGGGGGCGTGTTTCGACCTGGGTGGGCAGTTGAATCGGGCCGAGTTCTTCGAGGGGTTGGCGGAGGCCCAGGACGGGCGGTATCCTGCCGTCCCTCAGCATAAGGATGGAAAAGACGGCCTCGATGGCGCCGGCGGCGCCGAGGGTATGGCCGATGGCTCCTTTGTTGGCGGTGATACGCATGTGGGGATGCCCGGCGAATACGCGCCGTGCGGCCCTGGCTTCCATGAGGTCGTTGTGGGTGGTTCCGGTGCCGTGCGCATTCAGGCAGTCCACTTCTTCGGGTTTCCATCCGGCGGCGCGCAGGCAGTCCTGCATGACTTTTTCGGCGCCGTGTCCATCGGGATGCGGCTGGGTGACGTGATAGGTGTCGCAGGTGGCGGCGTAGGCGCAGAGTTCGGCGATGGGGGTCCGGTCGGACTGTTGGATGGAGTCCCGGGTTTCCAGGATGAGGGCGGCGGCGCCTTCGCCGAGGACGAGTCCCTCTCGATCGCGGTCAAAGGGGCGGCATCCGGTACGGCTCACGAGGCGCAGGACGTTGAACCCGCCGAACACAAATTCCGAAACGATGTCGAATCCGGCGACGAGGGCTCGCGGTGCGGCACCGGATTGGAGGGCCAGATGGGCCAGACCGAGGGCGTTGGCGCCGGATGAACAGGCGTTGCAGATCACCACCGGCGTTCGATGGAACCCGAACCGCTCTCCGAGGTGTTTTCCCTGCATGTAGGGGACATAATCGGATAGGAGTTTTTTGTTTTGGTGCGTGAGGCCATGGGCCTGGTAGTCGCGATAGAAGCGGCAGCCCTGTTCCATGCCGCCCATGGTGGAGGCCAGATAGATGGGTGCATCGGCGAGGTCGGTGCGCCCTGCGAGGGCTTCGGTGACGGCGGCGAAGAGGATGCGCGAGGCGTTGTCGAGGAATGGATCGTCCCGGGGTGGCGCAGGGAAGCGGGCGGTACAGACGGGTGCGCCCTGAAAGCGTTCGCCGGAAAAGCGCACGGCTTCGGCGGCTCCGCACTGCCCGGCGAGCAGATTCCGCCAGTTCTCTTCAACCGTTTGGCCGATTGAAGTGATCAATCCAAGTCCTGTAACAAACACCCTGTTCATGCCTGCGTTTTGCTCTCCTGAAAAAAAACCCGCCGCGGACCTGGAGGAGTCCGCGGCGGGTTAACGCTGCGCGGATGTGGAATCAACGGCCTCCAAGACCCAGAAAAGTACCGATCTCCGGCGCATATTTCACTATTAGTCCGGCAAAGACAATCGAAACCATGCTCATTAGTTTAATCAGGATGTTCAGGGAGGGGCCGCAGGTGTCCTTGAAGGGGTCGCCGACGGTATCGCCCACGACGGATGCTTTGTGTGCGGGGCTTCCTTTTCCGCCTTCCTGTCCGGACTCGATGAATTTTTTGGCGTTGTCCCAGGCGCCGCCTGCATTGGCCATGAAGACGGCCATGCAGAAGCCGGCGGTAAGGCCTCCGACGAGCAGACCCAGCACGCCCGAGACGTTCAGGACCAGGCCCGTCGCCACCGGTACGGCAATGGCCAGCAGCGAGGGCAGGACCATTTCGCGCTGCGCACTGCGCGTGGAAATGCCGACGCAGCAGGCGTAGTCCGGTTTTTCGGAGCCGTCCATAATGCCTGGTTTTTCCTTAAATTGACGGCGGACTTCCTGCACCATGGCATTGGCGGCGCGGCCCACCGCTTTCATGGTCAGGGCACTGAAGACAAAGACGAGGAGTACGCCGAGAAAGACACCGACGAGCACCTTTGGATTGATCAGGGTGGCGCCGTAGTAGTTCATGAAGTCGTTCAGTCCGGCTTTGCGTCCCGCGAGCGGCTGGCCGTTGAGGTCGATGGCGGCGAGGTCGGCGACGCGTCCGCCGTACGTATTCACGACCAGGTTCAGGGGTTCGCCGGTGGGTCCCGCGATGCGTATGGTGTAGTCGTTGTGACCTTCGAAGGCGCTGAGGGTGTAGAGCTGATTTTCCTGGCGTGTGCCGGAGGAGCCGGGCAGATAGACCGCATATTTTCCGTTGGCCATGTCCTTGAGTGCATAGTCCTGTCCATTGGCTGGAGCTTCATAGGCGACGGCGGCTTCCCGGTGAATACTGACGCGCACCTGCTCGACGTAGCTGGCCAGCAGGGCCAGAGCCGTCAGTGCCGCTGATCCGATGGCAAAGCCCTTTCCGATGGCGGCGGTGGTGTTGCCGAGAGCGTCCAGGGCGTCGGTCCGGGCGCGTACTTCTTCGGGCAGGCCGCTCATTTCGGCGTTTCCGCCCGCGTTGTCGGCAATGGGTCCGTAGGCGTCGGTGGCGAGGGTGATTCCGAGGGTTGAAAGCATGCCGACGGCGGCGATGCCCACGCCGTAGAGACCGCTCAGGAGCATGTCAAATCCACCGTTCAGGCCGAAGGCCAGGAGCATGCCCGCGCTGACCGCCACGACGGGAATCCAGGTGGAAAACATGCCTTCGGCGATGCCGCCGATGATGACGGTGGCGGGCCCGGTTTGCGCTTGTTTCACGATAAAGCGCGTGGGGGAGAAGTCGGAGGAGGTGGCCCATTCGGAGCCCTTTCCGATGACGATGCCCAGGATGATGCCCACCAGGATGGACCAGAAGACGCCCATGGGCAGGGCGAGCAGTTTAATGAGGAAGAAGGAGGCCACGACAATCAGGATGCTGGAAAGGTAGATGCCCCGGTTGAGCGCGGCGAGCAGTTTGCTCATGGTGGCGTCTTCGCTGGTGCGTACGACGTAGATGCCGGCGATGGAGAGAAAGATGCCGATGGCCGCCAGCAGCATGGGGGCGGCCAGGTAGGAGAAGGTATCCATGACGGGCAGGCCCCGAATGGAGGCTGCGGCCACTCCGAGCGCGGCGGTGGCCAGAATCGATCCGGCATAACTTTCGTAGAGGTCGGCGCCCATGCCGGCCACATCGCCCACATTGTCGCCCACGTTGTCGGCGATGGTGGCGGGATTGCGGGGATCATCTTCGGGCATTCCCGATTCGACCTTTCCGACCAAGTCTGCGCCGACATCCGCCGCCTTGGTGAAGATGCCACCGCCCACGCGGGAGAAGAGGGCCTGGGTGGATGCGCCCATGACGCAGCAGATCATGACCACGGTAATGGTTTCCAGGCTCATGGGATCGCCGCCGAAGACGTGGTGATGGAAGCAGTAGAGGTAGAGAAACCAGATGGCCATATCCAGCAGGGCGAGCCCGACCACCGTCAGGCCCATGACCGCCCCTGCGCGAAAGGCAATGGTCAGCCCCCGGTTGAGCGACTCACTGGCGCCCTGTGCGGTGCGCGAGGAGGCCGCGGTGGCCGTTTTCATGCCGATGAATCCGGCCAGTCCCGAATAGAACCCGCCGGTGAGAAAGGCGAAGGGAAGCAGGTAATGCTGCACATGCAGGACGAAGGCCATATAACTGAAAATCAGTGCCAGAGCGATAAAGACAATCGCCACGACGGTATATTGGCGGTGCAGATAGGCGTAGGCGCCTTCCCGTACATAGCCCGCGATTTCCTTCATGCGGTCGTTGCCTTCCGGGGCCGCCATGATGGCGCGGTAAAAATGGAAGGCCGTGGCCAGCGCGGACAAGCCCGCCAGGGGGACCAGCCACCACCAGCCTGGCAAATGGCGTTGAGCGGTGTCGGCGGCATCAGCCAGGGCGGGAAATCCACTGCACGTCAGCAACGCAAAGGACAGGCATCCAATATGCAACGTGTTCAATCTCATAACTCACCTTTCTGTTCACGGCCTCATTAACTGAACTTCCGTCTCTTCCGTACAGCGGGCTCCACGGTACGGCAAGCGTATGAAACGCTTCAAGGTAACGATTTGCAGCAAAGTTGACAACCTCAAAGACGGACACATGACGCTAGAATGTACACGCGGCCCACAGAGAGGTACAACGGTTTCTTGCATCTCTTCTTTTTGAGTTCGGCGCCACGGCGAACTCGCTGTGGTTGCCCGGCGGGGCTGTCAGGGGCAATCATTCATGAACTCAATGGCCTGGTGTGTGATATTGGTCCAATCCCCGCCTAAAAAGAAGAGGTGCCCGGCGCCGTAGAAAAAGCAATTCGAGGTGGGGCCGGAGACGTGATCGAGGACGTTGTATGCATTGGCCACGGGCACGTCGCCATCGTACAGGCTGTGCGAAACGAAGACGGGTATGGTGATGTCCCCCAGCGGATAGGTCGGGAGAGTGAAGAGGATGGTATCATCGTTGATGGTTCCGTCATAGCGCTGACTGATGGGGGTAATGGTGCGCGTAAAGGTCATGAGCTGGTCGCGGTATTCCGGTACGGCCATGAGTTGAGCGGCGAGTTCGCGCTGGGTGGCCGCGTTGGTCAGGGTGACGAGTTGAAGCCACTGATAACAGAGTTCTTCCGGATAGCGGGCGGTTCCCTGAAGCAGTTTCCATGATTTCTGGTCTTGAAAGGACTCGGGCACGATCAGGGGCACAATGAAGTTGTTGTCGTCGGCCAGGTTGGGTTCGTAGGGCATGGAAACGGCGTCGAAGAGAAGCAGCCCGCGCGATTTTTCGGGGTGGCGCAGGGCGAACTGAAGGGCGGTTGGGCCCCCGGCGGAGGTGCCGAAGACAAAGACCTGATTGGTGATGTGCAGGGCGTCCAGCAGCGCCGCCATCATGTCGGCGGCCAACTCGAAGGTGTCGTTGGTTGCGGGCAGCAGGGGTGTGCCGGGATAGCCCGGCCTGGATGGACACAAGAGGGCATGGCCGCCGGCCATGAGGTTGGTGAGCATCCAGGCGTTGTCGTAGCCCATCAGCCCTCCGTGTGAAATCAGAATGACGGATCCTGTCCCGAGGTAGAGATAGCGCACGGTTCCGAACCCCGGCAGGTTGGTCTCTGTGCCGCCGGTTTGCAGTTGTTCGATCGCCTGGGTGTGCCAGGTCTGATAATCGGAGAGGGTGGCCACGGCATTCCACCAGTTGGTTTCGCTTCGCAACTCGACATCCATTTGACGGAAAAAGGTATCCTGCACCACGGGACTGTCGATGTAGGGTTGGGTGGAGGCGTTGATTCGATAAAAGAGAGGCAGATCGACCGAGAGGACCTCCGAGGTGGCAAAAACAGCGGTCTGGTCGTACCAGCTTGCCTTCCAGGAGGAGGTGTCGGCCAGCGAGGAGGTCCATTCGACGCTGTAGTATACGCCGGTTTCCGTTGGCCAGTGGATGGTGTTCTGCGCGAGGGAAATCACCGTGTTGCTGATGGCGTGTCCGGTGTGCACACCGGTCAGGAGAAATAAAGAGCAGAGCAGCCGTATCCGCATCGTTTCCCTTCTTCTTTTATGACTGTTTCGGTTTATCCGGCGCCGGGTCGGACGGCAGGAGTGAGTCGAGGCCCGCAAAGGGCGAAAAAACGGAGGGTGCGACGGAGTGATCGCCCGAAGAGCCTCCCCCGTGCCCTTTCATGAGATATTTTTCGTGTTCGTGATCGTGGCAGTAGAGACAAAGCAGTTCCCAGTTGCTGCCGTCCGGTGGATTGTGGGTATGATCATGATCTTTATGGTGCACGGTCAATTCGGAAAGATTGCGTCCGGCGAATTCGCGCCCGCACCGCGCACAGAGGTGAGGGAAGAGGCTGAGGGCACGCCCCCGATAACTGTTCTCGCGTTTGTCGCGTTCGCGGCACAGGGCCGCCAGGTCGCGTGCCTGCTGTTCCGGGGTCCGTGTATCTCGTTTTAGTACCATGCGTTTTTTGTAGCGTACCGGAGACGGGCGGTCAATCAAATCATGCCTTCA
>JAQVYB010000125.1 GCA_028708815.1 Kiritimatiellia bacterium
CTGAGAACCTGCGCTGTCGGTGACGTATACGATTTGGCTTCCTGTGTTGGTTTTTGCGTTATACTGAGCAGTGCTTCCGGATAGGCTTCCGACCGTGCCCAGGTTGGTGTTGGCAACGGACCACGTCGGGTAACTTCCGCTTCCGTTGGATGCCGTTAACGTGGCGGTGCTTCCGGCAGTTACCGGATTGGGCGAAATCGACAGCGAAATGGTCTTGTTCGTGGGTTGAGCGGGGGCGGTGGCTTTTCCGTAGAGGAGGGCGTAGAGATTGTCTTCGATCCAGGTGCCTTCCATGATGGCATAGCTGCCGCTGATGTTGATGTTGCCGTTGACGATGACGCGGTTTCCGGCGGTGGTCTTTCCTTCGAGGGTAAAGGAGCAGGTCTTGGCGTCGCTGTTGACCGAGCCGATGGTTCCGCGAAAAATGATGCCGTGATTGTCGATGGCTTCCAACTGGTCGCCGTACTGGCGGAGATCGAAATATTCCGGCGCACTTCCTGAACTGTTATTAACCAGTGCGTCGTAGTAATCATCCTGCCCGTGATAAACGCCCCAGACGTTGATGTCCACATTGCGGGATCCGCTTTCGCTGGAGTCCACCTCGCAGCCGACAAAAAGAAGGGTGATGAACAGGGAGCCCAGGCCGCAAAAGAGGCGCGCGAATTGTTTCTTCATATCTATTCCTTTCCCACTCGTACCGAGGCAAAACATAAAGGTTTCATCCGGCAAGGCAAGCACATGTTCGATGAAACTGGAAGTGGCCGGTGCAACGGACTTTCCGCCGGAGGCGAATCCACCTCCGGCGGAAAAATCCATCGGTTGTTTTTCTGTCTTTGCGTTATTTTCTGTTCCTGCTATTCTTCGCAGGTGTTTTGTTCTGCCCGGGTGGCGAAATGGCAGACGCAACGGACTTTCTGCCGGAGGCAGATCCGCCTTTGGCGGAAAAATCCGTTGGGCATTGGATTTTGAAAAGTTTAGCAAGGTGCCCGGGTGGCGAAATGGCAGACGCAACGGACTTTCTGCCGGAGGCAGATCCGCCTTTGGCGGAAAAATCCGTTGGTTGTTTTTCTGCCTTTGCGTTGTTTTCTGTTCCTGCTATTCTCCGCAGGTGTTTTGTTCTGCCCGGGTGGCGAAATGGCAGACGCAACGGACTTTCTGCCGGAGGCAGATCCGCCTTTGGCGGAAAAATCCGTTGGGCATTGGATTTTGAAAAGTTTAGCAAGGTGCCCGGGTGGCGAAATGGCAGACGCAACGGACTTAAAATCCGTTGACCGAAAGGTCGTGCGGGTTCGACTCCCGCCCCGGGCACCAAATTCAGTTAGCTTTTATGCAGGTGATACATTCCGATGCGATAATTATTCAGAAGCCAGACGCAAAGAGCTCTGGCTCAAAAGTGGTGTGGGACGAAAGTGGATCCACGCTTATCTCGCCGGACTTTCTGCCGAAGGCAGATCCGCCTCCGGCGGAAAAATCCGTTGACCGAAAGGTCGTGCGGGTTCGACTCCCGCCCCGGGCACCATCGACAAGAGCTCTGGTTGAACAGCGGCGTGGGTGGCTCGCGGTTGAAGGATTGCCTATCCAAGTCAGCGTGATGGTTTCACGGCGAGGTAATGAGGTCGCGCATGACGACCTGATTGATGAGGGAGCCGTCCGGTTTTTGAATGAGCAGCTGCACGGGGCTGCCGATCGGGCCGCGTATGGCTTCGGCCATGGCGTTGATGTTGGGGAAGTCCTGAACGGCGCGCCCGTTGATGGTCAGCACTTTGTCGCCCAGTTGAATGCCGCATCGGGCGGCGGGTGAGTTTTCGGATACGGGGCGCAGCCAGAGGCCGGAGCCGTCTTCGGCGGGTTGAATGTATGCGCCGATACCGGCATATTCAGTCAATGCGGTATCGGGGATGGGCAACCGTTGTTCCAGTTGGTGCGATTGAATGGTTTTGCCACGGGTTTCGCTTTCGGGTCGCGGGGTGTCCACGGAAACGGTTACCTGGATGGCCGCGGGGAGCGATGTCCCGGTTTCATCCTCGGCGTACAGAACAACAAAGCTTTCGCAGAAGGAGGCCAGAACCTTTTCGAGGTCGGAGGATTTGGTGTGGACGGAACGCGGGGGGGTGTTGCCGGGGAGCCGCCCGACGGGAATTTGCAGGGAGTCTTCCATCACGGTCAGAATTTCGTTGGCGGTGGCGTTTTCGGCGAGGAGTTCGTATCGGTTGTCGTCCCGGGTGAAGCGCACCAACGCCGGGGCAAGCGTCGGCAACAGGGCAATGCACAACCCCAATATGGCGGCACAGTGTGTTCTTTTCAGTGTCATCATCGTCGGATCCTGGAAGCGGGTTTGACGGGCCATCCTTCGGGGTCAGGGGAGGGGAGGGGAAGAGAGAGGGTGCTCAGTTCTCATCCCGGTTTTTGGAGAGGATGGTTTTTTCCAGATCACGCGCATTCGTGGTGATGGAGGTCATGGGGAGAATGCACATGGTTTCGGTCGTCGTGTTTTTGATGATGGATATTGGTCCGGTATTGTCGGTGCGCGTTTTTTCCAGGGCGCCATCGAGTTCGATGATGGTGCCGCGATAGAGTTTGCGGATGACGTTGATTTTGGCGTTGGCCCGGATTTTGATGTCGTTTGCGCGTTTCAGTTGCTCATAGCGTGCGGTTTGAACTTCGCCTTCGATTTCCTGTTTGCGGGTATTCAGGCGCTGATATTCCGTCAGCAGATCGGCGGCGAGCTTTTTAAGCCGGTCGGAATTGGCGATGGCTTTCGGATTCCGGCGCAGGGGATCGAGTTGTTTGACGATGCGCTGCTGATCGCGGATGATCAGGTTCAATTCGTCTTCCAGTTTGGCCATGGGGGAGATTTCCTTGTCCTCCATTCCGGCCTTCAGGCGGGTGACAACCCCGAGTTCCGAGCCCACGCTTTCGACTTCGATCCCATTGGCGGCGGCGTAGGCGCCGCCGGAGATGTTGCCGTGTACGAATATGGCGCCTTTGCAGTTAACGGTGCAGTGCAGCATTTCGTAGCTTACGTGGATATCACCCGCGCACTCGACGGTTACCCCATGCAGGTAATTGGCGGTCAGGTCGCCTCCGCATTCGATGATCGCTTCCGGTTTTTTTGCGCCGGCCATGCCGCCGAGTTTGATGTTTCCTTCGGATCTGACGTGGCATACGCCGACGGTGCCGTCAATCTGTACGCTCTTTTTTCCGCTGACGTTAAAGCCGTCCTTAACATCACCTCCCACTCGGATGGCCCCGACGAAATCGATGTGACCGACATGATAGTCGACATCGAAATCCACCACAAGATTCTCGGAGACGGATACTTTGTCGGCCTCATAGACCAACCGTCCGTCCCGCGTGGCGATGATGGTCCTTCCGTTATCGGTTTTTTTTGCGCCGTCGCCCGTGTGCACAAAGATTTCACGCCCGGGTTTTACCTCAATGACCCTTCCGGTCACGGTCAGTCCGTTTTGTTTGGAGGCCTTGTAGATCGTGGCCAGCGGCTGATCCTTGTAGACATTTTCAAACATGTTGGTGTTTCGGTAATCGGCCTGCTGGGCATTTTCGTCGATTTGCAGTTCGGGTCGGTCAATGGATTGGCGGACGAGGAATTCGACGCGTCCGCCCGTGCTGACGGGCGGTATGCCGCAGGCCACGAGCTTGCCCACCACTTCTTTTCCGCCGGCCGCCTGATTACAGAGTTCCTGAATGGCATCCTGGCGCAGGCCCTCAATGACGCCCTGTTCCTGGAGGATGACGGTAAGTTCTTCGGGTTGGAGGGGGTTGCCGTCGTGACACGTCAGGTCGGCGAGGCATTTGGTGGCATCGGCGGCAAGGTTCAGTGTGAGCGTATAACGATCACTCACCAGATGAATGGGGAATTTATCTTCCGCCGCCATGACCCCTCGTTACGGTTTTGGTGTTACATTTTCATGCGTTTGAATACGCATTCCGGCACATTCCGGACCATCATCATGATCCATTTCCACATCCAAAGTAGGTAAATGACGTTTCGTTTGCGAGTAAAAGCGTGAAATATTATTTCGGCGGCTCGATCGGGCATGGCGGTGAGTATTTCGGGGAGGTCCAGGCCTTCGGTCATGGCGGTACGCATGAAGCCGGGTTTCACGGTCATGACGTGTACGCCGTGATGGAAGAGGCGGTTGCGCAGGCCGGAAAGGTACGCTGTGAATCCGGCCTTGGCGGAGCCGTAGATGTAGTTGCTCTGCCGTCCCCGGTCTCCGGCGCAGGAGCTGATGCCGATGAGGGTCCCGGCTTTGCGTGCGGCGAAGTCGGTGGCGATGACTTCCAGAATGGAAACGGCCCCGGTGTAATTCACGTTCATGACGCGCAGGCGTTCGGCAGAATCGGTCTCGGCTTTGAGTTGGTCGCCCATGTAGCCGAAGACGCACAGGACGACGTCCGGCTTGACGCTGAGCGAGTCGTAGAAGGCCTGATGGGTCTCGGGCTTGAGGGCGTCGAAGGCGACGGTTTCGACGGGGGCCTGCGAACGAATTTCCAGGTCTTTGGCGAGATCTTCGATGAGTGAGGTATCGGGTTCGGCCAGGATGAGGCGATAGGATGCGGTGGCGAAGCGGCGTGCGAGGGCGCGTGCCAGATCGGAGCCTGCGCCTAGGATTAGAGCTGTCTGCATGGTGTCTGAACTCCTGGTTTTACTGATGAATGTTTAGTCTTCGAGATTGGAGCGACTGAAATTTCTGCTGCGGATCCCATTGTTTGATGCGCTCACAGAAGGTGTCGGCATTTTCGTAGCCCTTGAAGAACATCTCCGGTTTCATGCGCACATCTTTGGCCAGATAGAGGCGCCCGCCGTACTTCAGGACGAGTTTGTCGAATTCATCCAGCAGGGCGAAGAGTTTTTTGGTGATGGGGAAGTCGAGAGCGAGGAAGTAGCCGGGTTTGGGGAAGGATATAAAGCTCTCGTGGGGACCGAATTTTTTCAGTACGGCCAGGAAGGAGCCCAGTCCGCAGGAGCTGATTTTTTCGAGCAGTACCGGGAGTCCTTCATAGCTCGATTCCATGGGCAGCAAAAATTGATATTGGGTGAATCCGCGTCGACCGTAGATGCGGTTCCAGTTGTTGACGAAGTCCAGCGGGTAGAAAAAGGCGTCGTAATTGACGATATGTTCGTGGGCGCCTTTCGGGCACTTATGGTAATAGGCCATGTTAAAGGCCTTGACGCTCAGGTTGTTCAGGGCAAAATTCGGGAACATGATTGGCACGTCCAGCTTCGGCAGTCCGTGAAAGTTCAGGGGGTCACGTCGCTGGGTGGAATTCACGAGGTCGGCGCGGCGGGCATGTTCGCCGCGCATCATGACGCTGCGGCCCATATTTTTTCCGGTGGCGACACAGTCGATCCAGGCCACGGAATAGGTCCACTTGCCCATGTGGTCAAAGAGGTCCATTACCGAGTCGAGATCTTTGCATTGCACGGTTTCTTCGCGGATATAGGCGGTTTCGACCGGGATCAGTTGGATGGTGGCCTGCAGGATCAGGCCGGTCAGGCCCATGCCGCCACGCGTGGTTTCAAAGAACTCCGCGTTTTCCGTCTTCGAACAGGTAAGGATTTCCCCATCGGCTTTCATGACTTGCATGGAGAGGACGTAGTCGCAGAAGGATCCGGAGCTTTTCCCGTGTACGTCGGCGGCGATGGCCCCGCCAATGGTGACGAATTTGGTGCCAGGGGTGACCGGAAGGAACCAGCCTCGCGGGGTGAATACATCCAGGATGTTGGCCAGGGAGACGCCCGCCTCGCAGGTGAGAATGCCCTTCTCGGAGTCAAAGGCCAGCAGGTTGTTGCAGGATTCCGTGGAGAGGATGGTCTCGGAGAGGGCGGAGTCCCCGTAGCAGCGTCCGAGGCCCCTGGCGATCATGGGGCCGTCCCGATGAATAAATTCATTGGCCTGTCGCTGGTTGCGAAGGGTGAGGACGTCGGCTTCGATGGTGGGATAGTTGCCCCAATTGGCTGTTTTTCTTTTCATTATGTCGGAGGTTCTCCCGTTCTTGCTCAAGTAAGAAGGTGTCGGAATATAGAGCAGGCCCGCCCTTTGCGCAACCCCGAAATACACCGGGCAAACCGTTGGACTCCGGATGAAACCATCCCCAATAGATGCGGCCCACGATGACGGGTGTGCTCCCACTTCAGGCGGTTGGATTATTTTTGTTTTATTGGTTGATTATTAAGGGGCCCTTGGTGAACAATACTTGTATTGACTAGAGGCGAACACTCGAGATTGAGTGAACATTTATTCGAAGGATCGTATTATGGCAAAGCGCATTCTGCATTGGTGTGTCCTTTTGGCTGCATTGCTTGTTGTGGGAAGGGGACAGGCTCAGGTCTTATCTCTGAATGCCGTGGGTGTTTTGAGTGTAGAGCTTCAGGCCGATGAGCCGCAGCTTGTGGCGATTCAGTTGATTCCAGTTGAGGCTTCGGGAGTCACGTTTACCGTACCGCAGGTGTTTGGCACAAACAACCTGGTACCAGGGATGCGCGTTGGTTTGTACGATGCCGTTTCAGAGGGCTATTGCGTGGAGGAATTTTCAGGCGGAAGCTGGACTCCCGGAACCTGTACCGTTCAGCGTGGGCAGAGTGTTTGGGTGCAGTCTCCCTCCAACACGGTGCTGAAACTGTCCGGCTGTGTGCCGGGGAGCGGCGAGTCGAACACGACGGTGCAGGTCGTATTGGGCATGCAGTTGATGGGGTGTCCCTATCCGGTGAATGGCGCGTATACCAACGGATTCCTGGGTGTTGGCGCTCCCGGCGATGTGGTGGTTCCGTTGGCGGGCGATGGGGCGGTCGCCACCAATGCCACCGCTGTGACCTATTACTCGGGCACGGGTTGGTTCCCGCCTGACGGGCGTTTCGATCTTGCTTCGGGTTGGTGGTATAAGAGCTATAGTAATCGGACGTGGACTGTGACCAAGCCGTATGATTATCCTTGAGGAAAACACAACGAGGGACGGGTGTTATGCGTGATACATTTTGTAAGTTATTGTGCGGGTTGGCATGTACTTCCATGTTGCTGGCGCCGGGGTATGCCTCCATCACGGTGACCTATCAATCGTACAACGGGGATGGGCAGTATGATTTTCTGGGCACCAATGCCCTGCCCTTGTCCACCAATATGCTTTTTATGGCGTATTACTCTACCAATATCACCGGCGCGGGTTTTAATCCGGCCAATCCAAATGTTCCGCTCTATGGGGATCAACTCCTGGGGGCCTATCCGTTGACTCAGGCGACTCCGACGAATTTTCCGGGGCACTCCGGCCAGATCAGCGGGTATCTGGCTGAATACTATACCAACGCCCCCGACGGGAATCTGTACTTGGCGGTCTTTGACTGCACCTACAGCGCTTATACGGTAAGCAACACCGTGCCCGAAGGCACGCGTTACCTGCTGACGACCAATGTCATGGTCCCGGGAGTGGAATCCTCGGGCGGCGGCGAACTCACCGATGTGGGTGCGGCCATCAATGCCTATGTGGCTTCCAACGGCGCCTGGGTGGCTGATCGGGTCATTACCTATTCAAACAATGCGGCCATTGGACTTTCCACCCAGCAACTGGCCTTTGCTTCTTCGTATGCTGCAACCAGTTCGGTTGCGCCTGCCTCCTACATCCTTTTCAACACCGGTGGCAGTCTGATGCGTTACACCAATCAGGTTGCTTACGAAGCCGGAGCGTCCGGCTGGCTCGTGCCTTCGCCCGTCGCCGGGGAGTTGGATGCCGGCGCATCGATCGGGCAAACGTGTCGGGTCTCCGTGATCGGACTGAATGCGGGCGCCTACACGGCGAGCGTCTCGGTCGTTTCCGCCGATGCCGCCAACTCGCCGCAGACACTGACGGTGACCTTCGCCGTCGCCAAAGCGAACCAAACCATCAACTTCGGCACGATCAGCCAGCAATACACCACCAACGTGCTTACGCTCGGTGCCACCGCTTCTTCCGGCCTGCCCGTGGATTACGGGGTCTCGGGCCCCGGCCGGCTTGCCGGATCGCAACTCTCCTTCACCGGCACGGGCATTGTTCGAGTGACAGCCTCGCAGCCGGGCAGTACCAACTGGTTTGAGGCGGCTGCGGTGACCCAGAGTGTCGTGGTGGTGGAGCCCCTGCCTGTCGGCAGTCTGGTCGGTACCCTTCAGCCTTCTTTTGTCTGCACCAATGGTGGCGGATGGCGCATTCAGGGCAGCTCGACCTGGAGAAGCTCGGGCTACCGGATGGATGATCTCACGCCGGGTCAATACCTGGTGGAATTCCGGAGTCTCCTGGGTTGGATTATGCCGAACACGGAGTCCGTGAACGTGTCCGCAGGGCGCGAGGCCCAGGTGGTCGGCGCCTATCAAAAACGCCCGTCGCCGAACGATTTTGATGGAGACGGTCTTTCCGACATTGGTTGCTATGATCCGGCTCTGGGCGGCTGGTACGTCTTCAAGTCTTTCCTGCGCGCTCAGTGGACGGTCAACTATGGCGGCGGCACTGGAACGCTCCCGATCACCGGCGATTTCGATGGTGATGGCTATTGCGACTACGGCACATACACGCCGTCTGCCGGATACTGGCAAATCATGCGCTCCAGCGCGGGCGGGTGGTCGAATCACTTTGGTTTTGAAGGGACCCTGCCGGTGACCGGTGATTTCGATGGCGATTCCATTCTCGATTTTGGTTGTTACTATCCTCAGTCCGGCGGCTGGTATCTCTTCAAGAGCCGTGATGGTTTCTGGGAGAACTATTTTGGATTCCCCGGTACGGTTCCGGTGACCGGCGATTTCGATGGCGATGGCATCGATGACTTCGGCTGCTACTATGCCGAGACCGGTGGCTGGTACCTCTACAAGAGCCGTGACGGGTTCTGGGAGAACTATTTTGGATTCCCCGGCACGGTTCCGGTGACCGGCGATTTCGATGGCGATGGCATTGATGACTTCGGCTGCTACTATGCCGAGACCGGTGGCTGGTACCTCTTCAAGAGCCGTGACGGGTTCTGGGAAAACTATTTTGGATTCCCCGGTACGGTTCCGGTCACGGGTGATTATGATGGCGATGGCATTGATGACTTCGGCTGTTACTATGCCCCGACCGGCGGTTGGTATGTCTACAAGAGCCGGGATGGTTTCTGGGAAAACTACTTCGGTTACTCCGGCACTCTGCCGCTGAAATAAAGGTCGGATAAAACAGGTTCTTCCGGGATTGTCACAGGGGAAACTGCTCCTGCATAGGGGCAAATCTATACGACAAACGGATACTCGTCTTGGCTTGGCTCGTAGAGCCAACACGACAACGTGCGAAAACCTTCCCGTTTAATCGATCAGGCGTTTGGAGAGTCCTTCGTAGGCGTCGATGCGTCGGTCGCGCAGGAAGGGCCAGATGCGGCGCACGGTTTCGCTGCGTTCGCCGGAGAGTTGCACGAGCAGTTCTGTTTCGCTTTCGGCGTCCACCTGTCCGAGCAGTTCGCCCTGGCATCCGGCGGCAAAGCTGCCGCCCCAGAATTGCACGCCGGCCCCGCCCGCAAGGGGCGAGGGTTCGAAACCGGTTCGGTTGACCGCTACTACCGGGATGCCGTTGGCCACGGCGTGCGCACGCTGGATGGTGACCCAGGCGTCGCGCTGGCGGGTTTGTTCGGCTGTATCGTCGTTGGGGTCCCATCCGATGGCGGTGGGATAAATCAACAGTTCGGCTCCGGCGAGCGTCATAAGGCGTGCGGCTTCGGGATACCACTGATCCCAGCAGACGAGCACGCCCAGTTTGCCGACGGAGGTCTGGATCGGTTGGAAGCCAAGATCACCGGGGGTGAAGTAGAATTTTTCATAGTAGCCCGGATCATCGGGGATGTGCATTTTTCGGTAGATGCCGGCGATGGCGCCGGTGCGTTCGAGCACCACGGCGGTGTTGTGGCAGAGCCCCGGCGCCCGCCGCTCGAACAGGGAAATAATAATGACCACGTTCAATTCTTTGGCGAGCGCGCCGAAGATACGGGTGGAGGGGCCGGGAATGGATTCGGCGCGATCGAAGGCGTTCACGTCTTCGGTTTGACAGAAGTAGAGTCCGGTGTGCAGTTCGGGCAGGATGATCAGGTCGGCCCCCTGCTCGGCGGCCCGCCGGATGGCCGCGGCGCTTTTCTGGATGTTGGCCGAGGTATCGGCGGTGCAGGCTTGCTGGATCAGGGCGACGGTTGGATTTTTCATGGCAGTACTCCCTGCGGCAGTTGCATGGTTAGGCAATGCAGCGACCCATGTTGCCGAATCAGAACGGAACAATCAATGCCGATGATTTCCCGATCGGGAAAGGCGGATTGCAGGATGCGGAGGGCCTCTGCGTCATGCGGATCGTTGTAGGTGGGCGCGAGGACGGCGCCGTTGGCGACAAGAAAGTTGGCGTAGGTGGCGGGGAGTCGTTGGCCGGTTTCATCATGCTGCGCGTTTGGCCAGGGCAGGGGGAGGAGTCGATAGGGTTGCCCATTCGGGGTTTTGAATTGCCGCAATTCCTCTTCCATCAGGCGTAGTTCTTCGTAGTGTTCGTCGTACGGGTCGTCGCATTGAACATAGAGGATGGTGTGGTTTGGGGCGAAGCGTGCGAGGGTGTCGATATGGCTGTCGGTATCGTCGCCTGCGAGGAATCCGTGTTGCAGCCAGAGGAGGTGTTCTGCGCCCAGTGTTTTACGAAGGAGTGCTTCAAGTTCTCTTTTTGTGCAAGGAGGATTCCGATTGGGATTGAGGAGGCAGGCGGCAGTGGTGAGCAGGCTGCCTTGTCCATCGCTTTCGATGCTGCCGCCCTCCAGAATCAGATCCTGCCTGCGGCATTCGACTCCGCCGAAGAGGCCCTGCCGATGGAGCGTGCGGGTGATTTGATTGTCCAGCGCGGCCTCGAATTTTCCGCCCCAGCCGTTGAATTGAAAATCCAGCAGCACGGGTTTGCCGTCTTCTTCGCAGATGGTGATGGGGCCGAAGTCGCGCGCCCAGGTATCGTTTGAGGCCAGGGCGGCGAACAGGACGGCATTCGGCGGAATGCCCGCCACTTGGCATTTTCCGCGTACCTCATCGGAATCGCTCGCGACCAACACAACCCGCTCGAAGCGTGTCAGGACGGCGAGGATGTTCAGAAATACGGTCTCCGCCTGCTCCAGATACGGCGCCCAGTCGGTGTTGGAATGCGGCCAGCAGAGGAGAATGGCGTCCTGTGGTTCCCATTCGGCGGGGAGGCGGCGCGGCATGGTGTCTCTCCGAAGGTGGCTGTGGGTGAAAAGGGGCTGGGTAAGCAATCGCTGCCGGGCGCGTGGGCGATAACGACCCCGCGCCCGGCAGGCGTATGGTTTCGATGAGCGCTTAGAGCGCCTGCTCAAAAACGACGTTGTCAAACCACGAGGATCCGCCGTCAAACTGATTTCCACTGTAGAGATGGAGCAGAACCACGCGGCCCAGTACGGCATTTCCCGGGGCCGTCACGACGGCTTCGTTGAGCATCCAGCG
>JAQVYB010000263.1 GCA_028708815.1 Kiritimatiellia bacterium
CCATTTCTCGGGCTGCGTGCGATTCGTTTTTCGCTGCGCTACAAGGATGTGTTTTTTCAGCAGTTGCGTGCGTTGCTTCGTGCGGGGGTGGATCGGGAGCTGCGGATCATGTTCCCACTGGTGGCTTCGGTGGATGATTTTCTGGAAGCGCGCGATGCGGTTCAGGAGTGTATTGGCCAGTTGGCGGAGGAGGGGCTTGCGCATCATTCCTCGCCGCAGTTGGGCGTGATGGTGGAGTTGCCTTCGGTGGTGGAGGTGATTGAGGAACTGGCGGCGGAGGTGCAGTTTATTTCCATCGGGAGCAATGACCTGATCCAGTATCTGCTGGCGGTGGATCGGACGAATGATCAGATTGCGGATTTGTATCTGCCGAGTCATCCGGCGGTGTTGCGCTGCGTGCGGCGTATTGCGGCGGCGGCGCAGGCAAAAGGCATCCCTCTGTCCATTTGCGGTGATATGGCGACGGATGCAGGGCTGATTCCTTTCCTGCTGGGCATTGGAATCCGGTATTTGAGCATGGATCCTCATGCTATTCCCGCGGTACAGGCGGCGGTTCAGGCGGTTGAGTTGCCGGAGGCGGTGATGTTTGCCGAACGCCTGCTTTCCTGTGGAAGCATACGGGCGGTGCGTGCCTGTCTCGAATCCGGCCCCGCGAATCGGCAAAGGTAAGACGAGGTCGGTCGCAGAAAAAGAGGGTGCGGCAGTCGATTTTACTGGTCAAAGCGCCTCGTTCTTCTACTATGCGCCAATTTATCCGGGAAGAGAGACTTCATGAAACGCGTTCAAAGCATTCGAAATATCGCCATTATTGCCCATGTGGACCATGGCAAAACCACGTTGGTGGATGAAATTCTCAAACAGGTGCATATGTTTCGAGATGCGTCCACTATGCAGACGTGCTTTCTGGACAGCAATGATCTCGAACGCGAGCGCGGGATTACCATTTTGGCGAAAAACATCAGCGTTCCCTATAAGGGCGTGAAGATCAACCTGATTGATACCCCGGGGCACAGCGATTTCGGGGGCCAGGTGGAGCGGGTGCTGAAGATGGCCGATGGGGTGCTGCTGCTGGTGGATGCGGCGGAAGGGCCGATGCCCCAGACGCGTTTTGTTCTCCAGAAGGCGCTGCAATTGAATTTGAAACCGATCGTGGTGATCAACAAGATCGACAAGCCGATGGCTCGTCCCGATGAGGTGCACGACAAGGTGTTTGATCTTTTTGTGGAATTGAAGGCCACGAATGAGCAGTTGGATTTTCCGTTGCTTTATGCGAGCGGGCGTGACGGCTGGGCGGCGCGTGATCTGAAGGATCCGAGGGATTCGATTGTTCCGCTGATGGATGCGGTGCTGGAGCATATCGCCGGGCCGGTGCATCGCGAGGGTCCGGTGCAGATGCAGGTGATGACGCTGGACTACAATGATTATGTGGGGCGTATCGGGATCGGGCGCGTGTACCGGGGCGAGCTGGATGTGCGGATGGCGCATGTGATGATCAAGCGCGACGGGACGCAGGTGCCGGTGAAGCTCAAGCAGCTTTTCACGTTCGAGGGTTTGGAGCGTCAGGAACAGGCCTCGGTGCGGTGCGGCGATTTGTGCGCGGTGGTGGGACTCGAGGGGGTGGACATCGGCGATACCGTGTGCGATGCGGATGAGCCTGAGGCGCTCCCGCTGATCAGCATTGATGAGCCGACCATTTCCATGATGTTCCGTGTGAATGATTCCCCGTTTTACGGACAGGACAGCCGCTATTCGAGCAGTCGCCATTTGCGTGAACGGTTGTTTCGCGAGGTGCAGAAGGACGTGGCGCTTCGGGTGGAGGAGATCAGCGGGGAGAGTTTCAAGGTGAGTGGTCGCGGGGTGCTTCATCTCTCCATTCTGATTGAGAACATGCGCCGGGAAGGTTACGAGATGACGGTGTCGCAGCCGCACGTGATTATCAGGGAAGTGGATGGTCAGAAACAGGAGCCGATCGAAATTCTCGCCGTGGATGCGCCGGCGGAGAGCGCCGGAAAAATCATTGAGCTGGTGGGGCTTCGACGCGGCGAGATGTTGCGGATGGAGCAGCATGACAATCGGCAGCACATGGAATTTCACATTCCTACGCGCGGGATGATTGGTCTGCGCACAAAAATGACGACGGCCACGGCCGGCGAAGCGGTTATTGCCCACCGCTATGTTCACTATGCACCCTTTAGAGGCATGATCCCGCAACGGATCAACGGCGTACTGATCAGTATGGATGCAGGCAAGGCGGTGGCCTTTGCCATTGATGGTCTTCAGTCACGCGGGTTCTTTTTCATTGATCCGGGGGAAACGACTTATGAGGGGATGATCGTGGGGGAACACTGCAAAGACAATGATTTGGTGGTCAACCTGCAAAAAGGAAAGCAGCTCACCAATATGCGTGCGGCCGGATCCGATCGCAACATGAAGATTGCGCCGGCGGTACGCCTCAGCCTGGAAGAGGCGCTGGAATATATCGCCAACGATGAACTGGTCGAGGCGACCCCGAATCATATCCGCCTGCGTAAACAATACCTCTCTGAAATCGAACGCAAGCGCCTCAAACGCGCCGCCCAGACGGCTGACTAGCAGGCTGTCGGGCTTTGGCCCGCCATCCTGCCAGCTAACAACAGCGGATACGCTGTTGTGGCTTGGCACGAACGAGTTCAGTCGATAGTGTAAACGCATAGCTTTTTAACAAAGGATTTGAGGAGGTCTCGCGGCAGTTCAGGGGGAATGGGACCTTGT
>JAQVYB010000126.1 GCA_028708815.1 Kiritimatiellia bacterium
CTACTTTTTCCATCCCTCCTTCATCTACCCCCCCCTCTCCCGGGGCACCATCCCCCATCTCCTGCGCCGTTTCAAAAAACACCTCCAACAACAAGCCGATGGAACCATCGAACAACTCAACCGCCTCTATCAAACCGACTTCAACTCCTGGAATACCCTCATCCTCATCCCCCGAAACTACCTCGCCAAACGCATCCAACCCGGCGAAGACGCCTTCTCCAAAGCCCTTCACCGCTTTACCGAAAACCTGCATCCCTCCGAACGAGTCCCCCTCTCCCTCGAAGGGTATTATCAATGGGTCTACCTTCGCGCACGCTACCCCGAAACCGATCTCGCCCGCTATAACACCCTCCATTCCAGGCCATGCGCCTCCTGGTCTGACGTTCCACTCCCGCGCACATGCCCACCCGAAACCGACAGCGCCTCGCGCCGCGACTGGCTCATCTTCGTTCGCGAAATGATCAATCCACTCTGGGTCCGCGCCTCCGACAACGCCCTCCCGCTCTACCAACTCTTTCTGCAAGCCAAATACGAGCGCATCGACGCCCTGAACCGACTCTACCACACCGACTATCCCGCCTTTGCCGACATCCCCCTCTATGATCCGCAAGCCCAGCGTTTCGGCCTGCCCCTCGCCGACTGGAACGCCTTCCTTTCCGGCTGGGAAGACCCGCAAACCCAACAACGCCACATCCTGCCCGACAACCTGATCCAACTCGACTCCATCGAATTCCGCTACCGCGATTACCTGCAACACCGTTATCCGGATGTTGCCGAGTACAACCGGAAAACCGGGCTTCACCTCACCGACTGGTCTCAGCCGTCACCCCCCCTGCGCGCGGCTCTCTACACCCATTTCCTCACCATACGCTCCGAACTCAAAAAAGAATTTCTCACACGCAACTTCCTCAGCGTCGCCGAATATATCCTCCTCCACGGACGAGCCCTGATCAACACACTCATCTACTGCCTGCTCTCCATCCTGCTCGCACTCATCGTCAACCCGCTTGCCGCCTACGCCCTCAGCCGTTATCGCCCTCCCACCGCCTATGCCACGCTCCTCTTCCTCATGCTGACCATGTCCTTCCCCCCCATGGTCACACAGATACCCGTCTTCCTCATGCTCCGCGAATTCAACCTCCTCAACACCTTCTGGGCACTCGTCCTCCCAGGCATGGCCAACGGATTCTCCATCTTTCTGCTCAAAGGATTCTTCGATTCACTCCCCCAGGACCTCTACGACTCCGCCGCACTCGACGGCGCCGGCGAGCTGACCATCTTCTGGCAAATCACCATGAGCCTCAGCAAGCCCATCCTCGCCGTCATCGCCCTCAACGCATTCACCCTCGCCTACTCCAACTTCATGATGGCCCTGCTCATTTGTCAGGACGAAAAAATGTGGACCATCATGCCCTGGCTTTATCAATTGCAGCAGACCAGCGGACCCGGCGTCATCTTCGCCTCACTCCTCCTCGCCGCCATTCCAACCTTCCTCGTATTCTCCTTCTGCCAGAACCTCATCCTCCGAGGCATCGTCATCCCCGTTGAAAAATAAATGCAGGGATAAACCACTTTGAACCATTGCGTTCTTGCAGCAGGGCCTGAACAGGGGTATGCAGGGAGCATGTTCTGGTTCTTCAAACGAAACATCGCGGAACATTTACTGACGGGCCTCTGGGGCGAGAAAGTGGCCGTGCGCGAACTCCGCCACTCGGGCATGCGCATTCTCGGAACGCGCGTACGCATCGGGCGCCGGGATGAGCTGGACATCGTGGCCCGTGATCAACGCGAACTGGTGTTTGTCGAGGTAAAGACACGCGCCAACGAGACCTTTGGGCGTCCGCTGGACGCCGTAGATCGCAGGAAACGTCACGCACTTTGCCGGGCCGCCGCCAAATACCTCGCCCGACTCAAAGAAAAACCGGACTCCTTCCGCTTTGACGTGATCGAAGTGATTGGAAAACCCGGCGACCGCAAGCCGACCGTTCGCCACATTCGGCGGGCCTTCGAAATGGAGCGGCACTATATGACCGTCTGGTAACACAACCGCGAATCCGCTCTTGTCTCTTGGCATGAGCGAATGAAACAGATACATTACACAAACACACAGATGGTTCCCAAAAAATCAGAAAAACAAAACAGGATGAACAACCCCGCCAAACCCGTTAACTATGTACCCTCCATCCGCTGCATAGTCCCTCCCGAGGCCTGGACAAGCTCAACCGTCACCCTCGATGAAGCGGAATCACACCATCTCGTCCGGGTGCTTCGCCTGACCGAGGGCGCCGAAGTGCGCGTGCTGGATGGCGAAGGACGCTGGGCGGACGGCTTTCTCGAGTCGGCGCACAAAAAAGCCGCCGTGGTCCGTTGCGAAACCATACACACCGAACCATCCCCCCGCCCGAAAATCATGCTCGTCCAATCGCTCATCAAACACGCACGCATGGAACTGGTTATTCAGAAAATGGTGGAACTGGGCTGCGCCGAACTGATCCCCGTGGCGGGCGACCGATCGGTCGTGAAGGGAAAAGGCTCCGCCGGGGAGCATCAGCGCGAACGGATGCAGGCGATTGCCCTGGCCGCCCTGAAACAATCCTGCGGCTACCGGCTCCCCCTCATTCATGCGCCAAAACAACTGCAAGAGGTGCTGGAAGTTCTTCAGGACTGCCCCTGCCGCTACTACGGCGCCCTCGAACCGGAAAGCAAAACCTTTCGCGAAGCGCTGCGCGGCCTCCCCGCTGCACCCGCGCGAATCGCTCTCTTCGTGGGCCCCGAAGGCGATTATTCCGAGCGCGAACGCGCCCTCCTCCGCGAGGCGAACGTCACCCCGGTCAGTCTCGGCCCCACCGTCCTGCGTTCCGAAACAGCCGCATTCTACATGCTCGGCGCCGTGCGCTATGAATTTGACGAAACCCCGGGGGAAACCGTATGAAAATCACACGAATCTACACCGGCGCCGATGGCGAATCGCATTTTGAAAACATCGAGATACCCCTCGAACCGGGTGGAAATTTCGGGCGGCTCTCCGAGATCTTTCCGGTGACGGGAATGATCTTCCGGGAGACGGGCGCGGACTATGACTACGACTGGCATCCCGCCCCGCGCCGTCAATTCATCATCATGCTGGATGCCGGGGTGGAAATCACCGTCGGCGACGGCACGCAACGCGTGATCGAGGCCGGAGAAATTCTGCTGGCGGAAGACACCACCGGGCGCGGCCACCTCAGCCGCGCCATCAACAATCGCCCGCGAAAGTCCATCTGCATCACACTGGACTAAAGACGCTGCGCCAGGAACGCCTTCAACTCCGGAATCGCAATCGTCCCGAAATGAAAGACGGAAGCCGCCAGCAGAATGCTCGCTCCCGCCTCAACCGCTTCCAGAAAATGCTGCATCGTACCCGCTCCGCCGGAGGCCACCACATCCGCCTGCGTAACAGCGGCAATCTGACGGATCAGAGGCAAATCATAACCGGTTTTCGCGCCATCCGCCGCCTTGCTGGTCGGTAAAATACAGTGCACGCCGAATCCATCGATCTGCCGAACCCACTCCAGCGCGTCCATACCCGTCGCGGTGCGCCCCCCATCAATAAACACCTCGTACCCGGAGATCAGCGCCGAATTCCGATCCACATCCACCGCCACCACCACCTTCTCGGGGCCGAATTCAGCAATCATCTCCGCAATCAATTCCGGCGAACGAAACGCGGCACTGCTGGTCGATATCTTTGAAGCGCCGGCCGCCAGCACGGCAGCCGCCGTATGAACGCTCGAAATCCCGCCTCCCACAGTAAAAGGAACCGTGGTAACCTCCGCCACCCGGCGCACCACATCCAGCATGGTCGCACGCTCTTCCACCGTGGCCGTAATGTCCAGCATGGCCAACTCATCCGCGCCTGCGGCACAATAGGCCGCCGCACAGGCCACGGGGTCCCCCGCATCCTGAATGTCCACAAAATGAATCCCCTTCACCACGCGACCGTTCTGCATATCCAGACACGGCATAATCCGTACGCTCTTCTTCATGAATGACCTCTCCTTTCCTTGCTCGCCTGTTTCATTCCTGTTTCGACATCATGCTCCCTGCGACGCCGCCGCGCAAGTTCAACTTCCACCTCGCCCCGAATAAAACAACTTGCCCGCCACAGCTTGACATTGCATTCGGATAGCTTTATATACCACCCCGTTTTGTTTCCGGAGCCAGCGTAGCTCAGTTGGCAGAGCAACGCATTCGTAATGCGTAGGTCGACGGTTCGAATCCGTCCGCTGGCTCCATCTTTTGCGGCTCCTTGATCGTTCCTCTGCAAGGCGCCCGGAAAGCCAGGCCGCGATGCATCTGATCCCCCTGCCCCGCCAAATTCATTCCATCGGGATGGAATCCTTCACCGCGCAGCGAATTCGCCTGATACGCTCTCACACCGACGACACGCTTCCCGCCGAACAACTCTCCCGGGAATGGCTCCGCGTTGGCGTAACCGCCTCCTGTCGAAACGAAAACGACCCAACCGCCTCTCCCCTGCGCTTTCTGCTCGATGCCTCGCTCGCGCGCGAAGAATACGACATCGACATCAGCCGGGACCACATCGACCTGCGCGGCGGCGCGGCACCGGCCCTCTATTATGCCGCTCAAACCCTGCGCCAGATCATCCGCCAACAGGGTGACACGCTCCCGTGCCTGCGCATTCACGACCAGCCCGACTATCCCGTGCGTGGATTCTATCACGACATTTCGCGCGGAAAGGTGCCGAAAATCGAGACGCTCTTCGCCCTGATCGAACGCCTCGCTCACCTCAAAATCAATCACTTCCAACTCTATATCGAACACCCCTTCGCCTTTCGCCGGCACCCCGAAATATGGGCCGGAAGCGATCCCCTGACGCATGAGAATATTCGCGCACTGGAGGCCCATTGCAGACGCCATCACATCGACTTTGTTCCATCCCTCAGCACGTTCGGCCATTGTTATCGCCTGATCCGAAATCAACGCAACCAACACCTCAATGAATTGCCCTGCGATGCCACAGAGCGCCCCTTCTCCTTTCGCGACGCCATGACGCACTACACGCTGGATTGCCGCAACCCCGAATCACTCCGCCTCATGGAAGAACTCATCCGCGAATACGCCGAACTCTTCCCCTCGCCCTTCTTCAACATCTGCTGCGACGAAACGTTTGATCTGGGAAAAGGGAAAAATGCCGCAGAAGCCCTACGGGAGGGCACCGCATCACTCTATACGGAGTACCTGAACGCCCTCATCGCCAAGGTCCACCACCTGCACAAAACACCACTCTTCTGGAGTGACGTGGTCCTGCATCACCGGGAGGCGCTTCCCGCCGTCTCTGCTGATTCCATCCTCCTGCATTGGGATTACGCCCCTTCGCCCTCCGAAAAAGAATGCCGCTACCTCCAGGAAGTCGGACGGCCCTATTACGTGTGCAGCGGCGCGAACGGCTGGCGAAAGTGCTTTAACGATATTCCCAACGCCTCCCTGAACATCCTGCGCCTCGCACGACTCGGAAAACAGTACGACGCCGTCGGGTTCATTAACACCGACTGGGGCGATATCGGACACATCAACTTCCTCTCCTCCTCGTTCCACGCAATCGCCCTCGGCGCCGCATGCGCCTGGCAGGTCCCCCCGCCGGAAAAAACCGAAGCGCAATGCCTCGAAGAGATGGACCGCGCATTCGCCCTGCTCGAATTCGGCGATTCCTCCGGCGGGATGACAAAACTCATGCGCGAAACCGCACAATGCCAACGCATCACCTGGGGTGACGTCTCCATGTGGCGTGACCCAAGCCCCGATGTTCCCGAAGCCTGGCGCGACGTCCAAACGGGATTCCCGAAAAGCATCCTCTCCATTCCCGCAGTGGAACTCACCCGGGCCCGAGAGGACCTGCGCCGGGTCCGCGACCATCTCAACACCCTTCTCCCCGACTGCACCCCGCAGGACGATTCCGCAGGCGACGAACTTCTCTGCAGCCTGCAAGGCGTGGACCTCATGCTCCGCATCGGACTGATTATGCACGCCGTGAACTCATCGGGTGCCGCCCCGGATGCCGCAGAAACAGCCGATCAACTGCGCCGCCTGGAAAACCAACTCAGCGTGCTCTGGCACCGCCGCAACCGGCCCTCGGAGTATTATCGCCTCCGCATGGATCTTCTGGATGCCGCCGAACGCCTCGACGCCCTCCAAACACCCATACAAAAATCGGAATAAAACACATGGAAAAACAACCGTCCAAAACACCCGCCTACATCTGGTTCGACAGCGAATTCACCTCTCTGGATCCCCGGGAGGCTCATCTGCTCCAGGTCGCCATGATCATCACCGACACCTCTCTCCAGCGCATACTCCCCCCCGAATGCGATGTGCGCCTCGCCGTTCGACTCCCTGAAAACGCCCCCGTCAGCACCTGGGTGCAGGACCATATTCCACAACTCGTCGCGCAAGCCCGCTCGGAGACCGCTCCGGACGCCGAAACCATCGACCGCCTGCTCGTCGACCGCATCAAACAGGCTATCGGAGAAATTCCATCGGATCTGGCGCTTCGCCCAATCCTGGCCGGCAACAGCATTCATGCAGACCGGAGTGTGATCCGCCGCCGCCTGCCCCTCCTCGCCGCCTCACTGCATTATCGTATGCTTGACGTCTCCACCTGGAAAATTGCCTGGCTGGACCACTTCAACGGCGTACCTTTCCCCAAAGATCAACCGGAAGCCATTCTGGCCTGCGGAGTAGCACCGGCTGAAACAATGGCGGGCGGGGAACACGATGCCTACTACGACGTGTGCGCATCCATCGCTGAATACCGGTATTATCTTTCGCGCCTCACGCTCATAGCCGCCAAAACCGAGTGAACCGGCCGACGGTCCGTTACAACCGGCGGCCCGTCATCCGAGGGGAATGCCCGGCGTATATACTTCGATCGGCTGCTGAATGTGGTAGTTTTTGGAAAAATTACTGAGTTGCTTTCGGATCATCGGCGTAATTTCGTGCCCCTTCATCACCAGCAACGCATTGCTTTTGGAAAGCACATTCTCCGCCAGAACCATACCATCCTCGAGTTGCTCGATCCAGACCCGCTTGGCCGCGCCGCGGGGCGGTTGCTCTTCGGAACAGGTGAAGATACCCAACAGTTTCGGGTCATACCAGCCGGTGCGCGACGCCAGCTCACGAAAGGCTTCAGCGCGTGAAACATCCTGCTGATTCAGCATGTCCAGATCCAGGGCGATTTTCAGGATACGGGACCCGACGGGTATATCATCCCCCTGCACCGAATCGTTCGGCAGGCCCGAGCCATCGAAATGCTTATCCTGATAGGCCACCAGACGGGCCACTGATTCCATGCGGGGGACATGACTCAGCAACTCGGCCCCGTTCCGCGCATGCGCGGAAAAAAGTTCATATTCCTGCTCGCTCAGCACTTCATCCGACAGCGCCCGGTTAAGCACTTCCGGCGGAATCGTCACGCAGCCAATCTGGCATAACATCGCCGCAGCCGAAAGCTCCCAATCATTTTCCAAATTCACCAAAGTGGAAAAGTCGGCCACGATCCGAGACACCCGCTCCGCCCGTCCAAAAGCCTGAGGCGCAACCTGGGAAAGCAGATTGGTCACCACCCGAATAAAACCATTCAGCGTGCTTTCCAGCACATCCTGGGTCACCATTTCCTTCATCTGCTGCTGCATGCGCCGGCGATCCTGAATGCTGCCGATCACCTGTTCGGCAATCCGTACGCGCACATTAAACAAATTGATATCAATGGGCTTTTGAATGTAGTCATTGGCGCCCGCTTCCAGAATGCTTCTCAATTGATCCTCGGGCCAACTGGTAGCCGCCAGAATGTAGGGCACATCCCCTTCCGGCATATTTCGAACACTCCGCGCGAACTCCAAACCGCTCATGCCGGGCAGCACCATATCCAACAGGATAAACGGCGGCATCTCCCGCTTTAACTGCTCCAGCGCCGTTTCCGCATCTTCGCACAGGATGGGCTCATGCCCCAGATTCTGAAGCAATCGCTTCTCCAGCATTCGCAATTGATAATCATCCTCTATCAGGAGTACTTTCATCTCGCCATTCCCTGTATCATGCTGCACTCAAACCTCACCGACCAATCTATGCCGGGGAGTGTAGTACGATTCCGGCTTAATGACAAACCTATATTTCACCGGATGTTTCCGCACCGATTCCGGAAGAGGAATGAAGATGACACAGCGCTATCGCCAACGCATCGGCTTCATCGGATTGCGGCACGGAAGGCAGCCCGAGAATGGACATCACCATCCGCCCCACCTGATCCTTCTGCGCTGTTCCCGTGCCCGAAACAGACTGCTTCACCCGACGCGGCGAATACTCGAAAACCGGCGTGGAAGAGGCCGCACAGGCGGCCAGCACCGCTCCGCGTGCCTGACCAAGAATCACCGCCGTCTTCACATTCTTGCAGAAGAAAATCCCCTCAACGGCCGCACACTGCGGACGATGTTCCGCCAACAGCATCGAAATCGTCGAATAGATGTGATCCAGACAGGCTGAATGCCGCAACGCGGCAGGATTGATAATCCGACCATGGGTCACCGCCCGAAAACGGTTGTTCTCGGAGCAAACAACGCCATAACCCGTCGAGCGCAGGGAGGTGTCGACACCCAAAACCGTCACGGCGGGGCGGGCCAAGGATTATTCCCCTTCCAACTTCTTCATGATCTCGTCGTCTATATCAAAATTGGAATAGACATTCTGCACGTCATCCAGATCTTCCAACGCCTCAATGAACTTAATCAGCGAGGAGGCCTTCGAATACTCCGTCACCGGAACGGTAATTTCCGGAATCATGGTCAGCTCGGATACCGTAGTGGGAATACCCGCCGTATTCAGCGCATCAACCACCGCCATGAAGTCAGCCGGTTCCGTCACGATGTTGAACTGGCCGTCTTCCAGCGTCATATCCTCGGCGCCCGCTTCCAGCACCAACTCCATGAGTTCGTCCTCCTTGGCACTTTCCTCCGCAACGGCAATCTGCCCCTTGCGGCTAAAGAGTCGGCTGACACTGCCCTGCGCGGCCAAGTTGCCGCCATGGCGCGTGAACGCATGCTTCACGTCCGCCGCCGTACGGTTTTTATTATCACTCAGACTCTCAACCAGAAGAGCAACGCCGCCCGACGCATAACCCTCATAGCTCAGCTCTTCAATGATCACCCCATCCGTATCCCCGGCACCCCGCTTGATCGCGCGCTCGACGTTGTCGGACGGCATGTTTTCAGAGCGGGCCTTCTGAATCAGCCCGCGGAGGGTGCTGTTCGCATTCGGATCCGCCCCGCTTTGACGAACAGACAAGATAATTTCTTTGGATATGCGACTGAATACTTTGCCGCGCTTGGCGTCTACCGCCGCCTTTTTATGCTTAATCGTTGACCACTTATTATGTCCACTCATGCAGGGAACCCTCTTGGCAATATGTTAATGATATCCATTTCAACCAGCCGAACGGGGGCTGACCGGCGTTGGGTTTACAATCAGCGCCCCCATCCTGACAAGTCAATTCCGGCTTTTACTCCCCTTCTTCCTTGTGCTTCTCATATTCGGCAATGATTTTCTGTGCCACATTGGAGGGCACCGGCTCATAGCGGGAAAACTCCATCTCAAAACTTCCCTGCCCCCCCGTGATGCTGCGTATCTGGGAAGAATACTGAAACATCTCCGCCTGCGGCACATCCGCCGTAATGACCTGCATGCCGTCTTCCGCCGCAAAACCATGAATGCGCCCGCGACGATGATTTAAATCTCCGGTGATGTCGCCCATGAACTGATCGGGAATCATCACCTTGACGTGCATAATCGGCTCAAGCAATACCGGCTTGGCCTGCCTCATGCCCTCCCGGAAGGCGCCCCGACCCGCAATCTTGAAGGCGATTTCCGATGAATCCACGTCATGGTAGGAACCATCGTATACTTCCACCTTCACATTCGTCACCGGATAACCCGCCAACGCACCCGCCGACATGCCCTCGTGCAGCCCCTTCTCAATCGCAGGAATAAAATTGCCCGGAATCGCACCGCCGAAAATCTTGTTCACAAACCACTCTTCATCCGATGGATCGCGCGTGAACACCCGCAGGTACACTTCGCCGTACTGGCCACGACCACCGGATTGTTTCTTGTGTTTGTAATGCCCTTCACCCTTGGACGTCACGGTTTCCTTATAAGCGACCTTCGGAATGTTCAGATTGACTTCCACGTGATTCTTGGACTTCAACCGGGCCACGGCAATGTCCAGCTGCACATCGCCCATACCGGAAAGAATCATCTCGTGCGTTTCATCGTTGCGCCCAAGATGCAGCGTGGGATCTTCATCACAGATACGCGCCAATCCAACGCCCAGCTTATCGTCATCTCCCTGAGTCTTCGGCGTAACGGCATAGGCCATCACCGGATTCGGAAACAGAATTTCGGGCAGTTCACACTCCGTACCAATCGCACAAAGCGTCGCATTCAACGCCGTATGCTTCAGCTTCGCAATGGCCACAATGTCCCCGGCCGTGGCGCTCGGAATCGAATCCTGCTTCTTGCCGCGAATCGCATACAGCGTGCCGAAACGCTCCTTGTTCGCCGAGGTCGCATTATAAATCTCGCTGTCGGCGCTCAACGTGCCCCCGTAAACGCGGAGATACGTCAACTGTCCGACAAACGGATCAGCCACCGATCGCCATACCTTGCCGACAAACGGGGCATCCGGCGTGGTATCCACGGGCTCTCCTGCCGCATCCTTCTCCGGTCGTTCGATGGGCGACGGGAAATAACGCACAATCCCGTCCATCAGCGCTTCCAGCCCCAGTCCCGATTTGGAACAGACCGCAAAAACCGGAATCAGCTCGCCCCGGCATACGGCCCCGCGAAGCCCCTCATTGATCTCTTCCGGAGCCAGCGCTTCGCCCCCCAGATATTTTTCCAACAAGGCGTCATTCGATTCCGCCGCCGATTCAATCAGGCTGCCCTTGAAGGTCTCCACCGCCTCCGCCATATCAGCGGGAATGCCCGATTCGGCAAACACATCAATCACCGACTGCTTATCGGAGGTCGGAATCGTGGCAGGAAGGCAACGGGTCGCGCCCCAAATATCCTGAATGGACTTCAGCGTGGCAGTGAAATCGGTATTGTCCTTGTCGATACCCGTCACCACAATCCCGCGCGGCAAACCGAGCGCTTCACAACGGCGCCAGGAGCGGTTGGTGCCCACCTGCACACCGCTAGCGGCATCCACGGTAATCAGGGCGGCATCCGCCACGGAGCTGGCGGCAACCACCTGCCCGTAGAAATCGGCGTACCCCGGGGTATCCATGAAAACCAGATGATTCTTCTTGTAGACGGCATCGAAC
>JAQVYB010000264.1 GCA_028708815.1 Kiritimatiellia bacterium
ATATCCGCACACCGCCAAATGCAAACCCTGGATACTCGAAACCACCATCGCCTTGCGCTGCATAGACCAGACTATGGGCTTTTGACTCCCGATCAGGACAACATACAGATACCCATTCTGATCAAAAATTATTTCTTAAATACTCCTTGCATTGTTCTACAAATGGAGGAAACTGTCCCATTAGCTGGTAGAACGCTCTACCCGCGCGCATGATGGGGTATAAATAATGTATTGGAGGTACATAATGAGAAGAGTGTTTGGAGTGGTGGCGGTTTTAATGGGTCTTTCTCTCGTCGCGTCGGGCGGGGTGATCGGCTCAGATGATTCAGGTAATTACAGCGGTGGCTGGACGAATGACAGCAACGGTGGAACCGGTTTTGGTGCGTGGAGCTTGAGTTCGGCCACCGGGACGACGGGATCTGCCGGTACGTTTATCGGCAATCCGACCGGTTCCGGTATTACCGGAATGGGCACGGAGGCCTTCGGAATGTATGCTCACTCGGACGCCGCTGCTTTTGCGCAGGCGGACCGCAGTTTTTCCAGCGCATTGGGAGTAGGTGACACCTTTTCCCTGCTTTGGGGCATTAACTGGGATTCCGGTGGTGGAAACAAAGGGCTGAACCTCTATGCCGGCGGGACAGAGATCAACATCAACAACGGCGGCAGCCAGGATATCACGATTAATGGCAGCAGCATGTTTACAAACTACGGTGCGAACGCCATGACCATCACGTTCGAATACAAAGATGCGACAACGGTACGTGTCTTTGCAAACGGCAGAGATGGCTCCGAGTCGTTTGACTCGGACTTCACCGTTCTCGGCGCGCCAACTTCCTTTCGCGTATATGCCTCCGGCATGGACTCGGGCGACGAACGGCAGCCGTATTTCGACGACCTGACGATTACCCAGGTTCCGGAGCCTGTCTCGGCGGCTCTGCTTGGGCTGGGCATTGGATTTGTTTATCTGGTTCGCCGGAAGATCCGGAAATAACTAAAGCAATCACTCACATCATGTGACGCAAAAGCCGGATGACCACATCCGGCTTTTTTTTGTTCCGTTAACACACTCTCGCTGCGCCAAGTCACTGCAAACTTTTGTTTGCATGAAGCAATCCTTCGGGATATCCAGGATAGCAGCCACATCACCTGGGTTGAACCACGCGCTCGGGCACAGGAGCGTCTAAAGGCCGAGGGATGGTCAGCAATTCGAAACCGGTTTCGGCATCGGGCAAGCGCCGGGCCGCATTTTCCGTCAGTTCGGTTACAATCACTTCGAGGACATGCCAGGTTTTAACGCCGCGCCGGATGCAACCGGTCATGGTGCGGTTTTCCCGTCCACAGGCCAGATGCATGTGCAAGATCGGATGACCGTGTTGATCGGGAAAGAGGGTGCCGGTGCCCGTCACTTCGTGAACCCCTTCCAACTCGCTGTGCAGCGAAACGATGGGTTTTTCACGTGCCTTGCGTGGACCGGTTACCAATTTACTTCCGTCGTCCGCTCCACCCAGAATAATCAGGGAAGCAGATTGAATTTTTTTCTCGCGCGCGAATTGTTCGATCGTCTCGTGAACAATGTCGCCGTCTTCCAGGCGCAGGATGAAGGTGCGCGCCTGCCGGGCTTCACAGTATTTCATGACGGCACTCCTTTCAGTACTGATGGTTAAACCGGCTTTACGGGTGGATGGCTAAATCCTATCAGGTGTTTCGATCCCGAGCAGGTCTAATCCCTGACGCAACGTGCGGGCCACAAGCCCACACAGTCGCACCCGGCTTTCCCGTATGCCTTCCTCGGCTTTCAGGAAAGGCACGGTCTGATAGAACGTGCTGTAGAGCTGAGCGAGCGCATAGCAGTAGTCTGCAAGATAATTCGGACGGTAGGTGCGCGCGGCGGAAATCACCGTATCGCCAAAGCGCAGGAGATGCACCGCCAGGCGACGTTCAATGGGCTCCTGAAGAAGCAGCGGAAAAGCGCTCGGATCGACCTCCGGAAAGCGTTCGCGATATTTATCGCGTACACTGGAAATACGCGCGTAGGCATATTGCAGGTAAGGCGCGGAATTGCCATCGAGCGCCATGGCCTTCTCCCATGTGAAGGTCACGAGCGACTGTGGATTCTGGCTCAGATCGGCATATTTCACCGCACCGATGCCCACCGCCCGGGCCACTTCCTGCTGCTGTTCAGGCGTCAGGGTGTTTCCGGGTTGACGAATAATATCCAGTGCGCGCTTCTCTGCCTCATCCAGCAACACTTCCAACTTGATGACGTTGCCTTGTCGCGTGGAAAACGTGGCATCCGGAAGGCGCATCAATCCGAACCAGACGTGGCGCAGATTCAACGGAACCTCCAACTTGCGAAGAATCGCAAAGACCTGCCTGAAGTGCAGTTGCTGGCGTTCATCCGTCACATAGATGACTTCCTCGGGATGAAATTCCTGATGGCGCGAGAGAGCCGTGGCGAGGTCGGTGGTGGTATAATTAAAGGCGCCGTCGCTCTTGCGCACAATGCTCACGGCCAGCCCCTCCTCCTCCAGATTCACCACTTGCGCGCCTTCGCTTTCCTGCAGAAGACCTTTCCGATCCAATTCATCCACCACACCCTGAAGGGCCTCGTTATAATAACTCTCCCCACGCTCCACATCGAAATGGACTCCCAGTCGGTCGTAGATTTTATTGAATTCGATTTTGCTCAATTCGATGAAGCGCCGCCAGAGTGCCAGGTTTTCGGGATCGCCCTGCTGGAGTTT
>JAQVYB010000127.1:0-479 GCA_028708815.1 Kiritimatiellia bacterium
TGGCGCTTGGGTTGGGAATCGCCTGCCGGGTTAATCTGCTGTTGTTCGCGCCGCTTGTGGCGGCGGCCTTTTTTGTGCATTTGAAACGTGAAGGAGAACATGCGGAACGGGGTATCGCGCGGGCAGTGATTGGTTTGATGCTGGCGGCATTTTTTACTGCGCTGGCTTTTCGGGTGGTTCAGCCGTATGCCTTTGAGGGCTGGTGGCGTTTATCGCCGCGCTGGATCGAGGATGTGGGGCGGGTGATTCAGATCAGCCGGGGTCGGGTGGATGTGCCGTATACGCAGCAGTGGGCGGGCCGTTTGCGCTGGGTGTTTCCCTGGGTGAATATGGTTCGTTGGGGTATGGGGTGGGGGCTCGGTATCAGCGCGTGGCTGGGCGTGGCGTCGGCCGTGGGCGCCGGCGCGTTTGTTTTTTACCATCGGCTGGAATGGAATGCCGGGCGCTGCCTGCCTGTTTTTTTTTCGGGCTGGGTCTTG
>JAQVYB010000127.1:489-11294 GCA_028708815.1 Kiritimatiellia bacterium
ATGCGCTATTTTCTTCCCGTATATCCGGCCTTGGTACTGCTGTCGGCCTGGTGGCTGATGCGGGTGAGCGAGTGGATTCGCAGGACGGCTCCTGCTGGATTCCATTGGGTTCGTCATGCTCCCTGGATGGTGATTCTTGTGATGACGGGTCTCTGGGCGTCGGCTTTTTCCTCGATTTATCATTGCCCTCATACACGTATTTCCGCGAGCCGCTGGATGTTTCAGGCGATTCCTTCAGGCAGTGGTGTGGCGTGTGAGCATTGGGACGATGAATTGCCGTTGTCTTGTCAGCAGCCGGGGGAGCAGATCCCGCGCTTCAACCGTATTTCGTTGCCGCTCTATGACGCGGACACGCCCGAGAAACGTGAGCGTCTGCTGGATTGCCTGAGCCGCACGGATTTTGTGGTGCTCTCCAGTGATCGGCTGATCGGGAGTATTCCACGCCTACCTACACGCTATCCGATGACGACACGCTATTATGATGCACTGCTCGATGGATCGCTGGGTTTTGAGCAGGTGGCTGAATTTGTTTCTCCTCCCACGCTGGGAACGCGGGTGTTCGACGATTCTTCGGCGGAAGAGGCCTTCAGCGTCTATGATCATCCACGCGTCAGGATTTTTTCCAAGACGTCGGGGTGGAATCGCGATGCCGCGCGGAAACGACTTTCCGGAGGCGTGGATTGGGCGCATGTGGATATGCGCCCCGCCCGAATGATCGGTCAGGGCGTGGCTTCCACGGCCTTGACGGATGAACAACGGAAGGCATTCCGCATGGGCGGCACCTGGTCGTCCCGCCTCGATGCGGCAAAAGGGCTCTTCAACCGGGATTCGTTTGCGAATCGCTTTCCATTGCTGGTCTGGGTGCTGATGATCGAGTGTTCGGCCTGGATGTTTTTCCCGATCATGTTTCGTTTGTTTCGCGGTTTTCCTGATCGGGGTTGGTTGGCCGCCCGCCTGGCGGCGCCGGTGCTGATGACGTATCCGGTCTGGTTGGCGGCGCGGAGCGGTCTGTTCTATGCTGCCCCCGGCGTGTTGCGTGGTTTGTTTGCGGCGGGGTTGCTTGCGGCGGCGACGGCCTATGCGGTCTCCGGGCCGCTGCGTGGGGCTCTCCGCGCGAAGTGGCGTCTCCTGTTGTTTGAGGCGCTGCTTTATTGGGGTGTTTTCACGGTCTTTCTTCTGCTGCGTTTCAGCAATCCGGATCTTTGGCATCCCTACTTCGGGGGGGAGAAGCCGATGGACTTTGCGTTTCTGAATGCGGTGCTTCGGAGTCCCTTTTATCCGCCGTATAATCCGTGGTGCGCGGGGGAGTATATCAATTATTACTACATGGGTTTTGTGCAGTGTTCGGTCTGGATCAAACTCACCGGCGTGATTCCTTCGGTGGCGTATAACTTGATCCTTCCAACCCTGGCGGCCCAGACGGCGTGCGCGGTGTTTTGTTCGGGTGGACTTCTGCTGAACGGATTGACCAGCCGAAAGGGTGAGGGGAGCGGCGGCATTCAATTCAGTCGTGCGGTCTATTGGATCGGCGGTCTGGCCGCCCTGTTTCTGGCGGTGTTCAGCGGAAATCTCTATGAGTGGACCTTGCTGCTGCGCGAACAGGTGACGGATTGGGATTGGTTCTGGGCGGCCTCGCGTGCCATTTTCACTCCGGAGGGGGAGGTTCCGCCGATCACCGAATTTCCGTTCTTCACGTTTCTTTATGGCGATCTGCACGCGCACATGCTGGATATGCCGCTCTTTCTTCTCAATGCCCTGCTTGCTATCGCTCTGCTGCGTGGCGCGGGTGATCGGCGATGGCTCAGCGCCTTGGCGGCTCTGAATCTGGGCATGATGTATACGGTGAATGCGTGGGATTTTCCGGCCGGACTGCTGCTGCTCGTCTGGGCGTTTTTCTTCAGTCTGCACGATACGCCTGCACGACGCTTTTTTTATACGGCGCTCTATGGAGTCGGCATGGCCTGTGCCGCATACCTGCTTTTTCTGCCGTTTCATCTTGATCTTCAATCCGGCTACAATGCGTTTCAGTGGTGGAAGGGGCCGCGCACCGGCGCGTGGGATTTCGTGCTGATTTTCGGCGTACTCCTGCTTACTCCGGCGCTCCTCTTTATTCGTTGGGCGGTGCATTCGCGTCGAAGTGGAATGGATGTGCTGCATCATCCGATGTTTCCGCTTTGGATTGGTTTTTTTCTGCTGTCGGCGGGGATGGTGGCCGGGGTCGAGTTTCTGGTGCTGGAAGGGGACATCGGGCGGATGAACACGGTGTTCAAGTTTTACATTCAGGCCTGGTTGCTGCTGGCTGTTTTCGCGGGCGCCTGCGCGGGAATGCTGTGTCGGCGGGCGGTGTGGAAAAGCCGCACGGGTCAGCTTGTGTCGGCGCTTTGTCTGCTGGCGGTGTTGGCCTCCCTTTTTTACGCCTGGCGGGCTGTTCCCGCGCGTGCCCGCTGTCGGTTCGAGGGGGCAGAACGGCTGACTCTCGATGGGCAGGCCTTCATGGAGTACGCGGTGTATCAGCGGGACCATCACGCCTATGCGTTGAAGGATGACTACGATGCGATTCGGCACCTGCAGGAAGCGGTTTCCGGCACGCCGGTGTTGGTTGAGGCGCAACTCCCGGAATATTCCTGGGGTGGGCGCTACAGCATTCACACGGGGCTGCCGAGCATCCTTGGTTGGTCCTGGCATCAGCGCCAGCAGCATGCCGGACAACCCGACTGGATTGTGCCCGCCCGCGCCCGCGATGTGGCCGAAATTTACAACACTTTATCCCTGCCGCGTGCGCTGGAACTCATGCAGAAATACGAGGCAGAATATCTGGTGGTTGGTCCCGCCGAGCGTGCGGCCTATGCGGCGAATGGGCTGGCCAAATTTGAGCAGACGAATGCGTCCTGGAGCGTCTGGTACCGCAATCCCGGGGTGACTATATACCACGGACGGGATGGCGTACCATCCCGTCCGGAACCCACAGCGGATTCGCTGTGGTGATTCAACATAAGCAAATCAATCAGTTAGGGGCGAACCGAATCTGAAGGATGGGCGATCTGTTGAATGATTGGTTGTGTGTCGGATCAGCGATAGGATCGATCGCCGCGCCCGCCGCCACCGCGCCCACCGCGATCGCCGCCACCGCCGCCGCTTCGATATCCGCCTCGGTCGCCGCCACCGCCACCGCCGCGATAGCCACCGCCACCGCCGCCGCCACCACCGCGCGGGGGCCGGGCTTCACGCGGACGCGCCTCATTTACGATGAGCTTGCGCCCTTCATAATCCTGATCGTTCAGCTGTTCGATTGCACGTTCTCCTTCTTCCTTCACGGCCATCTCGACGAAGCCGAAGCCGCGCGATTCGCCGCTGAACTTATCCTTGATCACGGAGGCGGAAGTCACGGTTCCGTGAGGCGCGAACGCCGCCTTCAGTTCTTCATCCGTCATGCTGTACGCAAGGTTTCCAACGTATATATTCATCCTCTGCCTTTCCTCTGCTGCGCCAAATCCATCCACTCCTGCGTCGCGATCCTTCCCGCCGGCGCCCCGGGAAGAAGGCGAATTGAACCGCCAACTGACGGTAGATCGTACATATAGCACAATCTTTTTATTTTAATAGTCTTTTCAATTGTTTTTCTTCGGATAAAGCCATTGCCGGTTCTCGGCTTTTTAGTATAGCCTTGCCTGCATGAGTGCACCCTGCGACATCTCCATCATTGTGGTTAGCTATAATGTTTGCGCCCTGCTTGACGATTGCCTGCGTTCCGTTGAGCGCCAAGCCGGCGTTTCGTACGAGATCTTTGTGGTGGACAATGCCTCCGGTGATGGCAGTGCCGACTTGGTGCGCACAAACTATCCGCAGGTTCATTTGATTGCCGGCACGGAGAATCTCGGTTTCGCCCGTGCGAACAATCGGGTGCTGAATCAAACCCGGGGACGGTTCATCTATTATCTCAATCCCGATACCGTACTTCCCGCCGGCGCCTTGGCAGGTATTTGTGCCTTCATGGAGCAGCACCCTGAAACAGGCATCGCCTCGACCCGCCTGCTCTTTCCCGACGGCAGTGATCAACCTGCCGTGAAGTACCGTCATGACGGCGCCCGTTATACGCGGGGCGAGCTCGATGGTCTGCCCGGCTCCATCGCCTGGGTGATCGGCGCCAGCATGGTGGCGCGACGCGACCTGATGCTCCAAACCGGTGGGTTTGACGAGCGGTTCTTTATGTATGGTGAAGATGAGGATTTGTGTCTCTCTGTTCGAAAACTCGGAAGCGAAGTGGGTTTTATCAAAGAGGTGAAGGTGATCCATTATCAGGGGCAGAGCGAAAAAAGCACCCCGAGCCTCGAACTGATCCGCAAAAAATCAGTTGGATCGTTGGTTTTCTATGAAAAGCACTATCGGGTGGGCACGCTGCGGCGCATTTGCCGCGCGGGGCGTACCCGTGCCGTCCTGCACATGCTGTGTGCGCGGTTGAATCCGGGATATTTTCTGAACGCAGGAACCGCGCGTGCCCGCTATGCGCGAGCCCGCCTGGAATGGGAACTCTTCAGCCGATGGCGGCAGAAGTGGATCGAGTGAGCTGTCATCTGTCGTGTTTGGTATTATCTGACATCCAACGGGAGCAGGCCACGCGCTGAATCGAAGAGCCATAAGACAGGGCTTTATTCGTTGCGCCGGGTGTCTAATTGCGCTGTTAGCAATCCGTCGGACATCAGGTACTCTTATACCCGACCACGCTGCTCAACAGTAGTGATTTCGATACTATCCGGGACATCAATCCTTTGTTAAAAAGCTATGCGTTTGCACTATCGACTGAACTCGTTCGTGCCAAGCCACAACAGCGTATCCGCTGTTGTTAACTAGCAGCCTGTCTCCTTGAAGATCGTTCGCACCTTGAAAGACTCAAAGTGATAGATAGATTATTGCATCACCGAAAGACCGACAGGCTGCTAGTGGAGGGCCAGTTTTCCGTAGAAGGCCGCGCCCCAGAGGCCGCTCTCTTCGTTGACGTTCAGCTCCACCGGAATCTGATCGAGCAGTTTGCTGTGCACGATGCTGTTCACAAATTCGTTGCGGAAGATGTCGTTATCCACCAGAAAACGATTTTTGGCACTGACGCCGCCCGTGAGAAACAACCCGCCCAGCGGAAGGATGTTCAGCGCGTAATGGCGGCAGGCCCGCGCATAGAAGCGGGCAAACCAGTGAGTGACCACGGAATCCGGCTTGATGCGCTGCACCACTTCGGGAGGGGTCAGCTCTTCGCCGTGATGAAATTCGTAGAGCAGGGAAAGTCCCTTTCCGGAAACGGCCACGTCGCCCACCACATAGGGCACGTTCAATTTTCCGCAAACGAAGGCCCCGTATTGTTGTTCCTCGGGTGTGACAAAGGCAAAGGCGGGATGCCCGCCCTCGGAGGGCAGAGGAATGTACCCTCCGTGTCCGTCGGGCGCCATCGAGCAGTGACCCAGTCCGGTTCCCGCACCGATCACCGAGGTCAGAGAACCGGGACAGGGGGTTCCCGGTTTGATCATCACGGCATCGGCCACGGCACGGGTATGACAGGCATACGCCTGTGCGACAAAATCGTTGATCAGATAAATACGGTCCTCGCCGTAGTCTCGTTTCAGGTGGGAAATGTCCACCTTCCACGGGACATTGGCCAGATTGGCGCAGCATTTATTTTCCACCGGGCCGGGGACGGCCGCCACCACCACTTGGCAGTTGTCAATGGTGTAGGGGAACTCGTGCGTTTTCAGGTTATCGAGGAGATGGTCAAAGGAATGCGCTTCCCATGTCTTGAGCCAAATGCTTTTTAAAAAGGTGAGTTCACCGGAGTCATCCAGATTAAACGCGGCGAAACGACTGTTGGTTCCGCCAATGTCACTGGTTAAAATGGTCTGCATGGGTCATTCCTCTGTAAAACGTCCGCTCGGGACCGGTTGCTTTTAAAGGCGCACAGTTTCCAATGATTGGAAACTTTTGCAAGCAGATTTCCAATCATTGGAAACTTTTTCGTGGATTTTTCCAATCATTGGAAACTTTTTGAGCGATTTTTCCAATCGTTGGAACTTTTTTTTCCTTTTTTTCCAATCATTGGAAACCTTGCGCAGGGGGGGGGTGAATTGATATGAATCCGTGATTGGAAAAGAGGGTGTATGAAAAAGACGTATGATTTGGTGATTGTGGGTTCGGGCCCAACGGGGCTTGGAGCGGCGTTTCATTATATGGCGAACCGTCCGAAGGCACGGGTGCTTATTCTGGATCGGAACAAGTTCAGTTCGGGCGGGTTGCGCAATGACTGCAAAATGAATTTCACGTATCCGGTGGGATTCTCTTCGGCGTATTGGACGCGCGAGGTGGCGGAGTATTATCTGAATCTGGTGATGCTGAAGCTGCAGCCGGACATCATGCAGAAGACGAATGTTTCGGTTTATGCGCATCGGGCGGCCCGTTTAGGTGTGGAGTTGCTGGACATCCGCCAGACGCATCTGGGAACGGACGGCGGGGTGCGCCTGATTAAAAAGCTTTTGGCGGAACTGGAGGGCCTCGGGGTCGAACTGGCCCTCGAAGAAACGATGATTTCGCTGGATGCGGATAAGCAGTTGGTCCTGACGGATCGTCGGGAATTGACCTATGAGCATCTGCTGGTGGCGCCGGGGCGGAGTGGGTTTCGTTTTTTGCAGGACCTGCTGCATACGATCGGGGTTCATTTCATTGACAATGTGGTGGACATCGGGGTGCGGGTGGAGACGCGTCGTGAACAGTATCCGATTGTGGCTGATTATTATGATCCGAAGTTTCACTTCCCAGCGAAGGTGCGCACGTTCTGCACGAACAGCGGAAGCGCCTATGTGGTGAAGGAAAAATACGAGTCCACGCAGGGACGCCCTTTTTTCAGTGTGAATGGACATTCCTATTCGGATACGACGCGCCACAGCGGATTGGTGAATTTTGCGATGCTCAAGACGGTGAACCTGACCGAGCCGTTGGCCAGCGGGCAGGAATTTGCGGAAATGCTGGGCATGCAGGCGATGCTTCTGGGGGGCGGACAGCCCATTATGCAGCGGGTGGGGGATTTTCGTTTGGCAAAACGCTCGAAAGGAGAAACGTTCACGGGGGATTTGTATGATTTTGAGCCAAGCCTGAAGGGCTGTACGGCGGGTGACATCAGCCTGGCCATGCCTTCGAAGATTCTGCGCGCCATTTGGAAGTCCTTGAAACAGCTCGATACGATTGTGCCGGGCATTCTGCATCCGAGCACGATTCTGTATTATCCGGAGATCAAGCTGTATGCGAATAAACCGACGTTCCAGGACCGTCATTTCCGGGTTCGGGACGGCATCTATATGGCCGGGGACGGTGCGGGAACCAGTCGCGGCATCACGGCGGCCTGGGCCAGCGGCATCCGGGCTGCCGACGGTATGCTGGCATAAAAAAGAGGCGCGGACTTGCATGTCCGCGCCCCGGTTGAATCGTGCGGTGATGTGCTTATTTACATCATGCGGGGGAGGTTGCGTTTTTTCAGTTCACCGAGCACCGCGCCGATGTCCTTGAAGCGGCAGGCCAGGATCATGGCGGCGATGATGTAGGGCTTGTAGCCGGCTTCTTTGTAGGTTTCGATGCGGTAGCGCTCGAAGACGGAAGCGGCGACTTCGCCGTGTTTGCAGGAAACGTCGGTGATATCGGCAGGCAGGCAGTGCATGTAGAGGGCCTTGCCGTCCCGCGTGAGTTTCATCTTTTCTTCGGTGCATTCCCAATCCATGTGATTGGCGTTTTCGGCCAGGCAGGATTTTTCGAGTTCCTTGAGGCCCTCGGTGTCGCGTGCACGCAACAGATCGGTGCGTTTGCCCATGACCTGATAGGAGGCCCAGGATTTGGGATAAACGATGTCGGCATCGCGGAAGGCCTCCTCCATGCCTTCGACCTGCTTGAAGGAACCGCCGCTTTCCGAGGCGTTTTTGCGGGCGATGTCCAGCACCTCGGGAATCAGATCGTAGCCTTTGGGATGGGCGAGTTCCACGTTCATGCCGAAGCGCGTCATCAGCCCGATAATGCCTTGCGGTACGGAGAGTGGTTTGCCGTAGCTGGGGGAATAGGCCCAGGTCATGGCGATTTTTTTGCCCTTCAGATTGTCCAGCGAGCCGAAGTGTTGTTTGAGCCAGAGGAGGTCGGCCATGGTCTGGGTGGGGTGGTCCACATCGCATTGCAGATTCACCACGGCGGGGCGCTGATTCAGGACGCCCTGATCATATCCATCCTGCAGGGCGCCGCCTACTTCCTTCATGTAGGTATGTCCGGCGCCGAGATACCTGTCGTCGCGGATGCCGATGACCTGAGAAAGGAACGAAACCATATTAGCGGTTTCGCGCACGGTTTCGCCATGAGCGAGTTGGGATTTTCCTTCGTCGAGATCCTGCACCTTGAGTCCGAGCAGGTTGGCGGCGGAGGCAAAGGAAAAGCGGGTGCGGGTGGAATTATCGCGGAAGAGTGAAATGGCCAGTCCGGAATCAAAGACCTTGGCGGAAAGGTTTCCGTCGTGCAATTCCTTCAGGGCTTCGGCGGTGTAAAGAATGGCCAGCAGTTCATCGAGCGTTCGTTGCCAGGTCAGCAGGAAGTCGCCGTTGTAGAGGTTGGTTTTCAGTTTCTTAATGGCGTCCAGGCGCTGTGAATAATCCATGATGAAGTGTCCTCCGTTACGCCGGGCGGCGGATTTGCCTGTCCGGAATTTTCGGGCTATATACACAAAAAAAGGTAAACACGTCAAACCGAGGCTTGTAAAATATACGCCTCACGCTAAACTGGAAAGCGTGGCGCGAGCACATGCCGGCAGTCCGGTGAGTGCGGGGTAACCCCAGGATGAAGGAGTATCGGAATGACCATAAATGCTTCAGACAAGCCTCTAGTTGTAATCGCTGTGGGCGGCAATTCGCTGATTAAAGACAAGGATCACATGTCGGTGAAGGATCAATTGCGGGCCACCAGCGAGACCAGCCATTTTATTGCAGGGGTGCTGAAGGATGGATATCGGGTGGTTATCACGCACGGTAACGGCCCGCAGGTCGGCTTTATGCTGATTCGTTCCGAGGCGGCAAAGAAATTCATTCATCAGGTTCCGTTGGACAGTCTGGTGGCGGATACGCAGGGCGCCGTGGGGTATCAGATCGGCATGACGCTGATCAACGAGCTGCGCCGATCGGAAATTCACCTGGCTCCCGTGACGATTGTGACGCAGGTGCTTGTGGATCAGAACGATCCGGCCTTTGAGAATCCCACCAAGCCTGTTGGGCCGTTCTATTCGGAAGCGGATGCGCAGGAGCATCAGCGTGCGGACGGCTGGATCATGAAAGAGGATGCCGGGCGCGGGTGGCGGCGCGTGGTGCCTTCCCCGAAGCCGTTGAAGATTCTGGAAGAGCCCGTTATCCGTAATCTGGTGGATAATGATTTTGTGGTGGTGGCCTGCGGTGGGGGCGGCATTCCCGTGATTTATAATGAGTACAACGATCTGATCGGATGCGCCGCCGTGATTGACAAAGATACGGTCAGCAGCATGTTGGCGAGCGAGTTGAAGGCGGACAAGTTGGTCATTTCCACGGGGGTGAGCAAGGTGGCCATTCGTTTCGGCAAGCCGGACCAGCGCGATCTCGACAGTATGACGCTGGCCGAGGCCAGGCAATATGCCGCCGAGGGCGAGTTTGCGCCCGGGAGTATGCTGCCGAAAATCGAGGCGGCCATTGCCTATCTCGAGAAGGGTGGTCGTGAGGTAATCATTACCGATCCTGAACATATACGCGAAGCCCTGGCCGGCAAACAGGGAACGCACCTCTTCCCCTAGCAGGCTGTCGGGCTTTGGCCCGTCAGGTTGTTCGTTAACCATAGCGGATACGCGGCTCTCTTCTCTTCGCATAGCTTTTCAACAAAGGGTATGAGAATGGCTTTGCGATGAGAAAGGGATGCGTCAAACACCTGGATGACGGGTCGAATTGCTTATGGTGTTTTTGTAGCAGTTGGTGATGGGCATTCGGCGGTCGCGCCCGAATGATTTCGGTGTGATTTTGATGCCGGGAGGGCCTTGGCGCCGTTTGTATTCGTTCAAATCAATCAGGCGGACGACCCTTTTTACGGTGTCGGGGTCCAGATTCTGCTGTATGATTTCCTGTATGCTCATGTCCTGCTCGACGTAGCGTTCGATAATGGCATCGAGCAACTCATAGGGGGGCAGCGAATCGCTGTCTTTCTGGTCGTTGCGCAACTCGGCGGAGGGGGGGCGTGTGATGATGGAGGGTGGAATGACCGGAACCGGGTCATGCGCATTACGCCAACGGCACAGTTCAAAGACGAGCGTTTTGGGCACGTCCTTGATCACGGCGAATCCTCCCGCCATGTCGCCATAGAGGGTGCAGTATCCTGTGGCCATTTCACTTTTGTTGCCCGTGGTGAGTACCAACCATCCGAATTTGTTGGAAAGGGCCATGATAATGTTTCCGCGAATGCGGGCCTGAAGATTTTCCTCCGTGGTATCCGGCTCCCGGTCGGGCCAGAAGGGCGCAAGCTGGTGCAGATACAGGTCATGCAGTTCCTTGATCGGAATGGTATGAAATTCCACGCCAAGGCCCCGGGCCATGGCATCGGCATCCGAGAGGGTGCCGTCGGACGTGAACCGCGAGGGCATGGTGACGGCGGCCACGCGGTCCGCCCCGAGAGCGTCCACCGCCAGAATGAGTACCAAGGCCGAATCAATGCCGCCGCTGAGTGCCACAACCACCCGTTTGAAGCCGTTTTTATTAACGTAGTCGCGCAGGCCGGTCATGAGTGCCTGATAA
>JAQVYB010000128.1:0-10801 GCA_028708815.1 Kiritimatiellia bacterium
CAATTCACTCAGCAATAGCCCCCTGCTGTTTTTTCTCCCTTTGCGCAAATCGATGTAATCTGCGGACGAGCCCCTGCCAAGAATGCAGCCCCGTTCACGCGAGGCGGTGTTTGAAATCCTCGTACGTGAATCGTCGGACGACCTCGAGTTGATCCGTGCCCGTGTCCGAATCATACAGGGCAATGGCGGGATGCTGCACTCCGTTGAACATCGTCGTCTTCACCATCGAATAATGCGCCATGTCCTCAAAGATCAGCCGATCCCCCGCACGCAGCGGTTCATCGAATGAATAATCGCCGATCACATCCCCGGCCAGGCAACTCAGCCCTGCCAACCGATGGGTGTGCGCCTTCTCGCCCGCTTCCCCGGCACGCGCCTCCGGCGGAGGAAATAAATCATCCGTCATCCGACACACGTTCGGACGATACGGCATCTCCAGCACATCCGGCATGTGCGCCGTGCACGACACATCCAGAATCGCGATATCCGTCTCATTGCGCACCACATCGAGCACCGTAGCCGCCAGGATGCCCGCATTCAGAGCCACGGCCTCACCCGGTTCCAGATACACCTGAACCCCGTACCGCTGCTGAAAGTCCGACAGCAGTCTGCACAGCAAATCCACATCATAATCCGCACGCGTAATGTGATGCCCCCCGCCGAAATTGAACCAGGACATCCCCGGAATCAGATCGCCGAACCGTTCCTCCACCGCTCCCAACGTCCTTTCCAAAGCGTCGGCATTCTGTTCGCAAAGGGTATGAAAATGCAGGCCGGATATTCCCTCGAGCGACTCCCCCTCGAAGCCGGCGCGGCGGATGCCCAGACGCGAGTGCGGTGCACAGGGATCATAGATCGCATGATCCTGCGTGGAGCACTCCGGATTGATACGCAGTCCGCAACGTATCGGGCGCCCCGCCGACTCCACCAACGCCCGGAATTGTTTCCACTGCGCAAAGGAATTGAAATCAATCTCGTCCACCCACTGCACCAGGGCGCGCACGTCCGCCTCGCTGTAGGCCGCCGCAAAAACGTGCACCTCGCGATTAAACTCCTCCCGGCCCAGCCGTGCCTCGTTGGGCGAACTGGCACAAACCCCATCCAGATGCTCTCGAATCAACGGATAAAGCCGCCAGAGAGCAAATCCTTTCTGCGCCAGAAGAATCCGGCATCCCGTACGACGCTTCACCTCGGTCAGACGCTCCAGATTCCTGCGAATCCGCTGCACATCCACCACGAACATCGGTGTTTCAATTGTCCCGGCTTCCATCCGCATCTCCTCGCCACCGTTTTCCAATGATTGGAAAAATGCCTTAAAAAGTTTCCAACGATTGGAAAAATGCCCAAAAAAGTTTCCAACGATTGGAAAAACGATCTGAATTTTTTCCAATGATTGGAAAATCTGTACTGTATTTTTCCACTGATTGGAAATGTATTCCGAGGGCTTCAACACCTCGTTTCCGCCCATCCTTTTCCACCCAAAAATCCCGAAGACAAATTCTCGACACGCGGACGCCTCCAACTATAGTTACGTCATCAATAAATCAGGGATTACGGATGCATGATTATCTCGTTTTCGACCACCTGACCAAACGCTACGGCGCTCTCAAGGCCGTGGATGATGTATCGCTTTCGATCGAGCAGGGGTCGATTTTCTCGCTGCTCGGCCCAAGCGGATGCGGCAAGACCACCCTGCTGCGCATGATCGCCGGATTCGAAAAACCCGACAGCGGGCGCATCCTGCTGAATGGAAGGGACATTACCCAACTCCCCCCCAATCAACGGCAGGTCAACACCATCTTTCAGAATTACGCGCTCTTCCCGCATCTATCCGTATGCGAAAACATTGCCTTCGGCCTGAAGGTCACCGGACACCGCAAGGCCGATATCGAGCGCGAAACCCTGCGGATGCTCGAACTGGTACAGCTTGAACGCCATGCCGACAGCAAGGTCACCGAACTGAGCGGCGGCCAGAAACAGCGCACAGCCATTGCCCGCGCCCTGATCAAAAAACCGAACATCCTCCTGCTCGACGAACCCCTCGCCGCGCTCGACCTCAAACTCCGCCAGCGCATGCTGATGGAACTCGACCTCCTTCACGATGAAATCGGCATCACCTTCCTGTACGTCACCCACGATCAAAGCGAGGCCATGAGCCTGAGCGACAAGATTGCCGTAATGAATGAGGGACACATCGAACAGGTCGGCACGCCCTCGCAAATCTATGAAGCCCCGTGCAGCAGTTTTGTGGCGGCCTTCATCGGCGATACCAACTTCTTCGACGGCGCCGTGATCGAAGTCAAGGACAGCGAATACTGCACCGTACGCATTGGCGGATTCGGTGATGTCCTGTGCTACAACGACAAGAAGCTCCGCGTCGGAAATCCGGTTCACCTGAGTATCCGGCCAGAAAAATTCGCCATTTCGAGAAATCTGCCAGAGCAGCGGAAGGGCCGGAACGTGTTGAGTGTCACCGTGGACGACATTGTCTATCTCGGCACCCACACCAAATACTGGGTCCTGCTGAATGATTACCGCGTGGAGATCAATCAGCAGCACATGCGCTATCAACTGGATCAAATACCCATCAAACACAACGAACAGGTCTGGTTATACTGGAACGCCGACGACGGCTATATGCTCGAACGCTACTGCGAAGACGATGAAGAAATGGTCTTCCAGCCCCCCGAGGAAATCGGCGACAACCCCGAGCCCACCGAGCAGCACAATGAAGAAGAATAGTCCTTCCTTTTCAGGCCGTTTCAACCCGAACGAGATTCTCCTCTCGGCCCCTTCCATCGTCTGGTTGATCCTGCTCTTCGCGATACCCACCATTCTGATCTTCCTCATCGCCTTCAAATCAGCCGATGCCTATGGAAACATAAGCACCCATTGGACGCTCGATAATCTGCGCGCGCTGGCCAACCGGCATTATCCCATGATTGTCTGGCGCACCTTCTGGCTGAGCTGCCTGACCACGGCACTCTGCATCGGCGGTGGAATCCCCGTAGCCTACTTCATGGCCCGCATCCCCCGAAAAGGGCGCAACCTCCTCATGATCCTTATCGTCATTCCCTTCTGGACCAACTTTCTCATCCGCATCTTCGCCTGGAAAAACCTTCTGCACCCGGAGGGCATGCTCAAACAGGTACTGGTGTTTCTGCACCTGGTCGCACCCGAACAACCCCTGCTCTACAATCCCTGGGCCGTTCTCGCCGTCCTCGTCTACTCCTACCTTCCCTTTGCCATACTCCCCATCTACGCCGCCGCCGAAAAGTTCGACTTCAGCCTGCTCGAAGCCGCACAGGATCTCGGCGCACGCTATTCGGTGGCCCTGCGCAAGGTCTTTCTGCCGGGCATCCGCAGTGGTATCTGGACCGCGGCCGCCATGGTCTTTATCCCCGCACTCGGCTCCTATGTCATCCCCGACATCGTCGGCGGGGCAGGAAGCGACATGATCGGAAACAAGATTGCCCAGCGCGCCTTCATCAATCGCAACCTGCCCGAAGCAGCCATGCTGGCGGGAGCCCTCAGCCTGACCGTCCTGCTCCCCCTGCTGATTTATCTCTTCTCACAGCGTCGCAACAAACACCAGTTGCTCACGGGGACTCCGCCATGAAACGAAGCATTATCCCCCTGACCGTCACCCTGCTGACACTTCTCTTCTTCTACATTCCCATCATTCTGCTGGTGGCGCAATCCTTCAACGCCTCACGCTACAGTGGGGCCTGGACGGGCTTTACCCTGGAATGGTACGCCCGACTCTTCCGCGACCGCAACATCTGGATGGCCCTGCGGAATTCTCTGGCGATCGGTCTGGGCGCCACCACCCTCTCCATGGTGTTCGGCACCACCGCCGCCCTCGCGCTGGACCGCTACCGCTCCCGCCTCCAACGGACCCACTACATCCTCATCTACATGCCCCTGGTCATTCCCGACATCCTCATGGGCATGTGCCTGCTGCTCTTCTTTGTTTCCCTGGGCATGAAGCTCGGACTGCTCACCATTTTTCTGGCTCACGTCACCTTCTGCATCAGCTATGTGGCCATGGTCGTTCTCGCTCGCCTGCAGGACTTTGACCACTCCCTGGTCGAAGCCGCACGCGATCTGGGCGCCACCCGCCGCCAGGCCGCCACCCGCGTCCTGCTCCCTCTCCTGGCCCCCGGCATTCTCTCCGGCGGACTACTCGCCTTCACCCTCTCGATTGACGACTTCGTCATCTCCTTCTTCGTGGCCGGCCCCGGCGCCACCACCCTCCCCATCTACATCTACAGCATGATTAAACACGGCGCACCGCCCGTCATCAACGCCCTCTCCACTATTCTCTTGTTCATTACCTTCGCACTCATTATAACGGCTCAAATGCTGACTTGGAAAAAGGAGAAAACAACATGAAATCATGGCAAATGATGCTCGCAGCTGTCGGTTTGGTTCTCTGCTCGTGCGGACGCGACACGCGCCCCGCACTCCACGTCTACAACTGGTCCGACTACATGAACCCGGATATTCTCGCGCAGTTCGAAAAGGAAAACACGTGCCGCGTCGTACTCGACAACTACGATTCCAATGAAGCCATGTACGCCAAAATCAAGGCCGGCGCCACCGGCTACGATCTCATCTTCCCCAGCAGCTACATGGTCAGCATCATGAATCAGCAGGGCATGATTCAACCCATCGACCACAGCAAAATCCCCAACATCCAATACATCGACCCCGACTTCCTGCATCTCACCGAAGATCCCGAAATGCACCACAGCGTCCCCTACATGGTCAGCGTCACCGGACTTGCCTACAACAAAACGCGCATCCCCGACGCCGTCGCCTCCTGGAACATGCTCAACCGCGAAGAACTCGCCGGACGCATCACCCTGCTCGACGACATGCGCGAAGTCATCGGCGCCGCACTCAAAACCAAAGGCTACAGCCTCAACACCACCAACGAAGCCGAACTCACCGAGGCCGTCGAAGTCATCAGGGAATGGAAAAAACACATCGCCAAATTCGAGGCCGACGAATATCAGCAGGGCATCGCCTCCGAAGAATTTCTCCTTTGCCAGGGCTACAACGGAGACGTCATGCAGATCATGGCCGAAAACGACAACATCGGCTTCCTCCTCCCCAAAGAAGGCGCCTCCATCAGCAGCGACGACATGGTCATCCCCGCCGATGCCCGCGAAGTCGACCTCGCACATCAATTCATCAACTTCATCCACCGCCCCGATATTTCCGCCGCCAACATGGAATACGTCTATTACTACAGCCCCAACACCGAGGCCGTGAAACTCGTCGGCGAAGAACTCCGCAGCAACCCCACGGTATTTCTCTCCAAAGAGGACATGCAACGCTGCGAAATCATCAAAGACCTCGGGGAAAGCAACCGCCTCTACGCCCGACTCTGGGACGGCATTAAATCCGAATAATTCATTCCACACCACAGCGCATCCGCGGGTGCGGCCCGGGCAGAATTGGCGGGGCTCAAACCCGTCATTCTTACGGCGCTATTCCCCCTGCACGGTAATGATCACGCGACGGGTGCGTGGTTTGATGTCGCATTCCAAATGAAAAATCTGCTGCCAGGTGCCCAGTACGGGTGCGCCTTCCGACACGGGAACCGTCAGCGAAGGCCCCATCAGCGTGGCCTGCAAGTGGGAGTGACCGTTGCCGTCGTGCCAGGTCTGCTCATGCCCGTAGGCGCGGCTCGGAGGAATCAGCCGGTTCAGCATCTGCGGCAGATCCTCCCGCAACCCCGGCTCAAACTCAATGGCTCCAACAGCCGCCGTACTGCCCACGTTGAACACATGAACCGTCCCCGTCTGAACCCCCGAATCCGAGACCGCCGATTCCACCGCCTCGGTCAGATTATGCAGTTCCCCCTGCCGGCGGGTCGCCAACTCAATCTCCGTCTGATACACCATGATACCCCGCTCCCCTCGTCAATCATCCAGCGGCATCGGATTGCACAGATTATCCGACTCATCCGCCACCCGACCGCAATTGAAACAAATAAACTTCGGATTTCGCGTCAGCTTCTTGATCTTTTCAAATTTCTCTTTGCCCGCCAGTACGCACAGGTGCCCCTTTTTCTCGTTTTTCGCGTCCTGCTTCGCCTCTTTCTTCGCTTCCTTTTTCTTGCCCATAACAATCCTTTCCTGTTGAGCGGTCATTCTACGAGGCCGCGTGCTCCGAATGCGAGCGGAAAGTGCGGCCACTTAAAAGAGTTCTTCCCGCTTGAGTCGAAAATCGAGACGGGTGATGCGGCGGTGGGCATCCTGCCGGTTCACGGCAATAGCCATCGCTTTCTTCGTGCCCACGAGCACCACCAGCTTGCGTCCGCGGGTCACGGCGGTATAGAGGAGATTCCGCTGAAGCATGATGAAATGCTGCGTATGCAGGGGAATCACGACACACGGATATTCGCTGCCCTGACTCTTATGAATGGTGATGGCATACGAAGTAACCAGCTCATCCAGTTCCTGCACGTCATAAACCACCGGAGTACCGTCAAACGAAACCGTAAGCTCTCCATTGGCCTCATCCATCGCCGTGATGCGCCCGATATCCCCGTTGAACACATCCTTGTCGTAGTTGTTTTCAATCTGCATCACTTTATCACCCAGAGCATATCGAACCCCGAAGCGTTCCACCGCGCGATCGGACCGGTTGAGCTTCTGCTGGAGCGTGGTGTTGAGATTCTGCGCCCCGAGCAGGCCCTTGCGCATAGGGGTGAGCACCTGAATCTCTTCGACGGGATCAAACCCGAACTTGGCGGGAATCGCTTCGCACACCAGTTTGCACAGCGTCTGCAGGCAATGCTCGGGGTCATCCGCTTCCGCCATAAAAAAGTCCGAATCCGCGCCCTTTTCCTTGAGATAGGGAATCTGCCCTTCATTGATCCGGTGCGCGTTCATAATGATGTCGCTCCGGGCCGCCTGACGAAACACATGGTTCAGGCGGCACACCGGAAACACATCGGACGTAATAATGTCCTTCAGCACGGAACCCGGCCCCACCGAAGGCAACTGATTCACATCGCCCACCAAAATGATGGCCGACCGCACGGGAATGGCCCGCACCAATTGCCACGCCAGATAAATATCCAGCATGCTGCTTTCGTCCACAATAAAGACATCGCCCTCGAGGGGATTGGTTTCATTGAATCGAAAAGCGCCCTTGCTGCCGTCATAGGCCAACAGACGGTGGATGGTCTTGGCGGTGCACCCGGTGGTTTCCGCCATGCGTTTCGCGGCACGGCCCGTCGGCGCACACAACTGCACCCGCATTTTTTTGGCATGGAGTATTTTCAGGACGGCGTTGATCAGTGTGGTTTTCCCGACGCCGGGCCCGCCCGTAATCACCATCACTTTCGAATGCACGGCCTGTTCCACAGCCCGCCGCTGCGCCTCGGCAAGCTGAATGCCGATTTTTCCCTCGGCCCAGGTGACCGCCTTTGCGGCATCCATTTCCGGGCAGGGATGCGTCCCCGCCGCCATGGCGTGCAGGCGCGACGCCAGCATGACCTCCGCGTCGTGCAGCACCGCCAGATAAATGAAGCGCTCCCCCCCCGGATCTTCATGCAGCGTCAAACGCCGGTTCTCCAGCCCGTATTGAATCGCGTTTTCAATGATCTCACGCGGAATCTGCAGAATCCCCTCGGCCTGCTCGATGAGCTGTTCCCTGGGATAGGCGCAATGCCCCTCGTGCGTAATTTCGTTCAGCACAAACTCGACCCCGGCACGCGCGCGCACATCGCTCGTGAGCTCGACACCCAGATTCTGCGCGATTTTATCGGCGGTCAGAAATCCAATGCCGTGAATATCTCGGCACAGGCAGTAGGGATCGGCCTGCACGGTGACAATGGCCTGCTCGCCGTACGTTTTGTAAATTCGAAAGGCCCGTGCCGTACTCACCCCGTGCGCCATCAGAAAAGCCATGATCGAGCGCACCGAGCGCGTCTCCTTCCAACTCTCCTTGATGCGCAGACGCCGCACGCGACCAATCCCCTCACAGGATTCCAGCAGCGCCGAATTGCTCTCGATCACCTCGAAGATTTCCTTGCCGAATTTTTTCACAAGCTTGGAGGCATAGACCGGCCCAATCCCCTTGATCAGCCCCGAACCAAGATACTTCTCGATGCCGGCAAGCGAATCAGGCGGCAGGGTCTTGAGAGACTTGGCCTGAAACTGGCGTCCGTGTTCGCGATTGACAATCCATTCGCCGGCCCCCTCAACCAGTTCCCCCGGCACCACATTGGGAAGGCTGCCCACCATCGTAACCAGCTCGCGGTGCCCGCGGCACTTCACCTTCAGCACGCAAAAGCCGCTTTCATCACTGTGAAAGGTCACCCGCTCCACCGTGCCCGAAAGGGGTTCAGCGGGAGCGGCATGGGTTTGGACCTGATTCAGCATGGTGGGTTATCTCATCTCTTGCGGGGCTTTTGAATCAATTCGTAGGGAACGTTCGATATGGCGATGGCCGGATTCTTTTCACAAAAATAGTTCAGGGTCCACTCCGAAGGCACGAGGAGTACGCGGTGCTGATTGGCATCCCGTGCCAGCGTGCTGCCCGAGGGGATGCGTGCCTCGCGCAGCGTGGCTTCGGGCGTGGCCGGATCAATCCAGCGCAGCACCTGCCAGGGCGCGGGCTCCATCAGGCTCTCCGCGCCGTACTCCGCCTGCAAACGATACGTCACCACCTCGAACTGCAACGGACCCACCGCCGCCAGCAAACGACTGTTCGCATGAACATCATCGTCGCGGAAAAATTCCTGCACAACGCCTTCCTCCAGCAGTTGATCCATCCCCTTTTTGAATTTCTTGAAATTCGCGGGATTCGGATTGCGGATCGTCATGAAACACTCCGGGGTGAAACGCGGGATCTCGTGGTAGGTGATGGCCGGATCTTCCGTCAGCGTATCGCCGATGCCGAACCCCGAGCGCCCCACAATGCCCACCACATCGCCCGCATAGGCCTCATCAATCGCCTCGCGCTCCTGACCGAACATCTTTCGCGTGTTGGAAAGTTTAACGCGCTCTCCCGTACGGCTGTGCCAGACCGTCATGTCGCGCTCGAACTTCCCGGAACACACACGCAGAAAGGCAATGCGGTCGCGATGGTTCGGATCCATGTTGGCCAGAATTTTAAAAATGAACCCGGAAAACTTATCCGACTCCGTCGGGATAATCCGCCCGTTCACCTTGCGCGGAATCGGCTCGGAGGAATATTTCAGAAAATAATCCAGAATCAACTGAACCCCGAAATTATTCAGTGCGCTGCCGAAAAAGACCGGCGTGGTATCCCCCGCCAGCACATCGGCCGGATCAAACAACCCGCCCGCCCCTTCGAGCAGTTCCAACTCCTCGCACAAATGCGCATAATCCTGCGCGCTGAGATTATCCTTCACAATGGGATCATCCAGCCCGCGAATCGAGACCGGCGCGGCCTGGGAACCGCCCTTGGATAATTTCTGAAAGAGATGCACCTGCTTCGCCATGCGATCGTATACGCCCTTGAAATCAAAGCCGGTGCCCAGCGGCCAATTGACCGGAAAGGCGTTCAGCTGCAGGACATCCTCCAGCTCATCGAGCAATTCCAACGGATGCCGAGTCGGGCGATCCATCTTGTTCACATACGTGAAAATGGGTATCTCCCGGCGACGGCAGATTTCAAACAGCTTGCGCGTCTGACTTTCAATGCCCTTCGCCGCATCAAGCACCATGATCACCGAATCCACCGCCGTCAGCACACGATAGGTGTCCTCTGAAAAGTCTTTGTGCCCGGGAGTGTCCAGCAGATTGACCTTATAACCTGCATAATCAAACTGCAGCAGCGTGGAACTCACCGAAATGCCGCGTTTGCGCTCCAGCTCCATCCAATCCGACGCCGTCGCGCGTTCTTTTTTGCGGGAGGTCACCGAGCCTGCCAGGTGCAGCGCACCACCGTACAGCAGGAATTTTTCGGTCAGGGTGGTCTTGCCCGCATCCGGATGCGAGATAATGGCCATGGATCTTCGTATCTTGATTTCGTCAGCCGCCTTCACAATCACTCCTCTTCTGAATAAGGCGGGGACGTATAACACGAAGCCCCCGCCCATGCAATACCCGGAATGCCCGCGCAACATCCTGCTTGCGTTTGCCGGATGGTTCGGGCAGTTTTCCCCTTGTTCCACTCCAACGCAAAAACGTACTGATACAACATGATGACTCCGCATATTTCCATCGTCATTCCAACCCTCGGACGCCCCATTCTCCGACAAACGCTGGACTCGATTCTCGCCGCGCAGGGCGCCGACAACCTGGAAATACTCGTGGTCGGCCACATTGAGGATACCGAGGTCCTGCGGCATCTTGAAGCACTCGCCTCCCGGCATCCCGCCCTGACCCACTTCCCCGTTTCCTTTCCCTCCGGCGACTCCAGCCGAAAAAAGAACCTCGGCGCGGAAAAAAGCCGCGCCGAAATCATTGCCTTTCTGGATGACGACGTGGTGATTGCGCCCGACTGGCCCGCACGCATTCTGGAGGCCTTCGCCGATCCGCACGTAGGCTTGGTGAGCGGCCCGAGTCTCGTGCCGCCCGACGTGACGCTCTTTGCGCGGCTGGCCGGTCTCGCACTGACCTCGCGGGCCGCCGGCTACGTCTCCGAGCGCTATCGGGCGGATTCCGCGCACAATCGGCCGGTAACCTGGAGCCGCATCATCGGCTGCAACGCCGCCTACCGGGCATCCGTCTTTCGGGAGATGGGCGGGTTTCCGCCGGAGTTTTATCCGGGCGAAGAGATGATTGCGGCCTGGCGTACGCAGCAACTC
>JAQVYB010000128.1:10811-11286 GCA_028708815.1 Kiritimatiellia bacterium
AGCAACTCGGGCATCGCCTGCTGTTTTTACCCGCCGCCTGGGTTTATCATTATCCCCGCCAATCCGCGCGGCGCTTCTGGAGGCAAATCTGGGGCTACGGCGCCACCCGCATACGCCTCAAACGCGCGGGCGTGGAATTTGAATGGGCCCCGCTGGTGCCCGCATGCTGGGTGCTCTCGCTGGCCATTCTCGGACTCGGCGCACTGCTGCATCCGCTTTTCGCCCTGCTGCTGGCGCTGGATCTGGCCCTTTACGCTCTCGCGGACACGCTGATCACCGTGGAAACCGCCCGCCAAACGCGTCGCTTCTCCGACCTGCTCCTCTTTCCTGTTATTCCGATCATGCACCTGAGCTACGGCCTGGCCGAGTGGTACGAATTCTTCCGCCCAAACCGGGATTTCGGCGACCGACGGAACTAGCCGCCCACCGGCCCACGCACCACGTCTCATCCAAATCGCTATCGGAATCGCCCCCC
>JAQVYB010000265.1 GCA_028708815.1 Kiritimatiellia bacterium
CGCCACCAACCGCACCTACTCGCTCTTCCGTATCACCAATCTGTTGAGCCGATTGCCCTACACCACGGTGTTTTCGCATCGCCCCGGCGAAACCAACCAGATGGAATATACCGATTCGAGTGCCCCCACTGCAGAGGCGTTCTTCTACCGCATCGAAATTGACGAATAGGTGGGGGAGAGATTCTCTCGCAGAGGTCGCAGAGAAATCGATCGGGAGCGGCATGGGCCTCCATGCCGGAAGCAGCCGCGAAAGAACGCAGGGAACGCAAAAGAGATTAACCATCCGTTCCTTTCAGTCACTGGAGATCACAGAGCCCACGGAGCTTGAGTCAAGCGGGAGCGCCCGCGGCTCGCGGGCGCCTGGCCTGTAGAGGAATGATTCCAACGAATGAAGAAGGCAACGAATAAGTCCCTCCGACAAAAATCCGGTCTATGGTCTAAGGTCTATGGTCTATGGTCTATAGTCTAAGGTCTAAGGTCTATGGTCTATGGTCTATAGTCTATAGTCTGTGGTCTCTTTCCCTTCGGTCTCTTCCTGGAGCGAGGTGAGATCGCGGATGGCATCGAGGCGTCGTTGCGTGTGAATGAAGTCGGTGTGCTCATCGCGGATCCGCCGCAGGGCGGCCGAACCCATGATGCGCGCGGCCTCCGGATCGGCCAACAACTCATTCACGGCGTTGGCCAGGGCGTCGGGGTCGCCGGGCGGAACGAGCAGGCCGTTCACGGAGTGCCGAATATAATCGCAGGTGCCGACGTGTTCGGTGGCGATGACGGGTTTTCCGAATGACATGGCTTCCAGCAATACGACCTGTCCGGTGGGGCGGGTCGTTTTTTTCAGGGGAAGGATCATGATGGAGCAGCGGCGTACATGGTCCAGATAGGTGCTTCGGTCGACTTCGCGGTGCAGGGTGACGTTGGGTGGAAGTTCGGTGTGTTGGAGGTCGTCGCTTCCGCCAATGATGATGATGGGGGCGTGAATTCGGGGGGCCGCCTGGATCAGGGTGCCGTAATCGCGAAGGGAGCGTCCGGCGGCGAGGAGAAAGCCTTCGCCGGGGATCGGTTCGTCGGCAGGAGATACGGTGCTGTTGAGGGGGACGTAGCGAAAGCGGGTTTCGGGAAGCGCCAGGCGCCGGGCCAGCTCGGGAATTTCCGCCCGACTGTTGGTGATGATGCCCGAAGAACGGTGGGCAATGAGACGATAGAAGGCGGTTTTAATGCGCCAGGAGATGCTCGCGGGGCGGTCTTCATCGACAAATATTTCGGTCATGATTTGTTTGGACGGCGAGGCCGCGAGGAAGCAGAGGAGACCGTAAAGCATGGATTCGCGGATGCCCATGGTGTGGATCACGTCGTATTGGTTTCGCTGTTTGAACAGCAGCCAGGCTTCTTTGAGCGGAGACAGCGGGTGTTTGATGTGACGCCCATGTTCGGGGTAGATGGAATCTACCAGGTTGACCCATTCCGGGCTTTGCCAGAAGGTCATGTTGGTTAAGATGCGAAGAGATGTTTTATCCACAGATTACACCGATTTACACAGATTGAGATTTGCTGTTACGCAGTGGATAGTTAATCATGAATGAAAGCGTATGAACACGAAAAATATGAAGTCGATATTCTGCCGTGGAAGTCGTACTTTTCGATGGTTCCTGTTTTTCTTTCTGTAATCTGTGCGAATCTGTGTAATCTGTGGACAACAAAGTTTCTGGATATAATTGAAGGCCTTATCGCGATGTTTGGAATTTTGGTCATTTGTTTGCTGCTGATTGGTTATGTGTATGCGGGGTATCCGCTGATCATGGCTCTGTTTGCGCGGAAGGGGAGGCTATCCAATGATCCACAAGGAATGACCAATGATCAAGAAGGTCGGAGATTGGACGTCGGAGATCGGACGTCGGATGTTGGGTGTCGGGTGTCGGTGGTGATCGCTGTTTATAATGATGCGGTGTGGTTGCGGGAGAAGCTGCGGGGGATGTTGGTGAGTGAGGGAGCGTGGATTGGGGAAGTGCTGGTGGGGTCGGATGGATCGACGGATGGCATTAAAGAGGTCCTCGCGGAGTTGGGGGACGAACGGGTGCGGGTCCTTGAGTTTCCTGTGCGTCGCGGAAAGACGGCGGTGTTGAATGAAGTGGTTCCGCAGTGTCGTCACGAGATCGTGGTGATGATGGATGCGCGGCAAAGGGTGTCTCCGGGGAGTATTGAAGCGCTGGTTCGTCGGTTTGCCGATGAGCGGATCGGGGTGGTGTCGGGGGAGCTGGTGTTTGGGGAGAATGCAGAATGCAGAATGCAAAATGCAGAATGTGAACATCGAACGTCGAATGACGAGAAGGATAATAAACGCGAATGGACACGAATGGACACGAAGGCGGATGCTTCTGCTTTCCCCCATTCGACGTTGGATGTTGGATGCTCGATATTCGGTGTTCGCCGCCATTCCGCGGCAGCGGAAGGCATGGGGGCGTATTGGAGGTATGAAAAGTGGATTAGAAAAAACGAGGCGTGTGTGGCGTCGGTTCCGGGGGCGACCGGGGCGTGTTATGCGATCCGGAAGAGTCTGTTTCGGCCCATCCCGGATGCGACGATTCTGGATGATGTGGCGGTTCCGATGCAGGCTGTATTACAGGGGTATCGGTGTGTGGTTGAAGAGAAGGCGGCGGTGTTTGATCGGCCCTCGGAGCACTCGAGGCAGGAGCGGGTCAGAAAACGGCGGACGCTGGCCGGAAAT
>JAQVYB010000266.1 GCA_028708815.1 Kiritimatiellia bacterium
GCTGTAAATCCCATAGCTGATTTTATTATGCCAAAGACCGGCTCAACCGTTTGCTTTCGCAGCTTATACAATTCCCGTCCTCTCGTTGATTCAAGACGATTCTTCATAACTTCCTTCTGATTATCCGACGAGTTCAGTCGATCGTGTAAACGCATAGCTTTTTAACAAATGATTTGAGGAGGTCTCGCGGCAGTTCAGGGGGAATGGGACCTTGTTGCCCTGAGCTACAACACGAAACGACTGTTCAACCTGAACTATTGTTTGCATTAAGCAATCCGTCATGATGTCCCGGATAGTATCGAAATCACTACTGTTGAGCAGCGTGGTCGGGTATAAGAGTACCTGAAGTCCGACGGATTGCTGGCAAGCCTGTCGCCATCCCGCCCGGATTAACAAAAGCGTTTACGCTGCGTCGGGCGCACATTCCGGGGTGGATTTTCGGGAGAGGAGGAAAATAACGATGGCCGTGATCAGGTAGGCGGCAAAGAACTGCCAGGCGATTTGCTGCGGGAGGCCTTGTACCTTCCACGGAATCAGCATGTCGCCATTTGGATAGGGCGAATGAATAATGCCGAACAGGCTGAGAAGGGCGCAAATCAGGAGGTAGATGGAGGAGCGCGCGAAGTGGTGATCAATCATTTCAGCCATGAAGCCGCCCCAGAGCATGCCGGTGAGAATGAAACCGTTTCCTAATACAAAGACGATGAGCATGGAGGGGAATCCGGAGCCGGAGGCATCGTTCATCAGGCGGGTAAGGGAGTCGGGAGGAATCACGTTGGGGTCGGAAAAGTAGATGGAAAGGAGGCGGGCAAGGCCGGGAAGGATGGCCAAGCCCACTGCGGCGGCGTGGCGCTTGGGGGTGCAGAGATAGGGCTGCGCGGTGACTTCGAGTGCCAGAAAAATCAGGATGGGCGCCAGAACCGCAGCGGGAATCAGCTCCACGATGAAGGAGACATAGCCCAGGATGCCGCCAAGCCCGATGAACAGGCCGACGAGCAAGGTGTAGCCTGCGCGGGCATCCATTCGTTTGTAGGCGGGGAATCCGGCATACGGCGTGGTTTGAGCCACACCGCCGAAGAATCCTGCCACGAGGGTGGAAAAGGCCTCGGTCATCAGGATGGAGCGCGTGTTGTATTGATCTCCCTCGGCGTGGGCGCTGGCGGTGACGTTGATTCCGCCGATGATGGTAAGAATGGCAAAGGGGAGTGAGACGGTAATGTATTTGAGTGCATCTCCCAGGTGAAGAACCCCGGCGAGGGTCGGCTCGGGCAGGTGAAAATAAAATTCCATAGGTGGTTTGGTGTAGGTCCCCGGATTGATGCCGTAGATTCCCATGATGTGATAGATGATTGAGCCGAAGATGATGGCGGTCAGCACGCCCGAGAAATTGAAGGGCAGGCGCATGCGGGCGATCAATGAAAAGAAGAGAATGGAGAGCGAGAGCAGGCCGGCCACCGGCACGGTGAACAGGTTGGCCAACTGCATGAATCCAAGGAGCGCAATGCCCACGCCCGCCAGCGAACCGAGCAGTGCCGCGGCAGGCGTCTGGCGCTGTATCCAACTGCCGCAAAAGGACATGATCAACTTGAAAATGCCGATCAGCAGCATGGTGGCGATGCCGATGTTCCAGGCCGTCAGGCCGGCGGCATCCGGCGAAAGTCCGTCCTGCCGTGCGTTCAGAAAGACAGGTCCAAGCACGCAGACGATGATGCCGATGGAAGAGGGGGTGTCGAGCCCGAGGGGCACGGCGCAGGTTTTCGGATTACCGGAACGTTTGGCCAGACGTATGGCCAGCCAGGTATAGATCAGGTCGCCCGCGAGTACGCCCAGCGCGGTGCCGGGCACCATGCGCCCCAGAACGAGGTCGGCTGGAAAGCCGAAGCCAAGCAGAATAGCCACCATTACGGCGAGGGTCGCCATGTTGTCCGGCATGAGGGCAAAAAAGGCATTGATATCTCCGCGACTGAACCAGCGATACGGCGCATTCTGCTTTTCCATCTTGTCTTATCCTTTCGGAGAGGGCTTGTCAGGCCAGCTCGATCATACGTTTCACGGAGTCATAGGCGCGTAGGCGAATGGTTTCTTCAATTTGAATCTCATGCTGTTCTTTTTCAAGGGCTTCCGCGAGATCCTCCAGTCGGGTCATGCGCATCGTGGGGCAGGAAGAAAAGATCAATGCCGGATAAAAGCATTTGGCGGGGTATTTTTTTGCAAGCACATCCACCATGGTGATCTCGGTGCCGATGATGAATTCCCGTGCCGGATTTTTTTCACATACGGTGATCATGCCGGAGGTGGAGCAGATTTCATCGGCCAGGTCGAGTACTTCGGCCCGGCATTCGGGATGTGCAATAAACAGGGCATCAGGATGCGCTGTGCGGGCGGCGAGAATGTCTTCAGCCCGCATGATTTCATGGGAGGGGCAGAATCCATCGTGAATCACAACGTTTTTTTCCGGGACCATGCGTTTGGCATAATTGGCGAGGTTGCGGTCGGGGGCCATGAGGATGGTTTCATCTGGCAGCGAGCGAACCACTTTCAGGACGTTGCCCGAGGTGCAGCAGATGTCGCATTCGGCTTTGACGGCGGCGGAGGAATCGACGTAGAGCACCAAAGGTGCTCCAGGATGGTCCGCTTTCATTCGGCGGGCCTGTTCGGGCGAGACCATATCCGCCATAGGACATCCCGCTTCGCGTCGAGGCAGGAGTACCTTCTTT
>JAQVYB010000267.1 GCA_028708815.1 Kiritimatiellia bacterium
TGGGGGGGGGGGGGGGGGGGGGGGGGGGGGGGGTGGGTATGTTTCGGGACGTTCAGCGTATGAAGAATCAGTTCTTCGCGGAATTGGTTTGCCCGTGCGATGAGTTGGCCTTCCTGATCAAAAATCAGGCTGGCACCGTCAAAGACGAGTTCGTCCTGACCGCCGATGAGGTTGCAGTAAAAGAGGGGGGCGTTGAGTTGGCGGGCGGTTTGTGCGAGAGTCAGTTCGCGCACGGAAAGTTTGCGGCGGAAGTAGGGTGAGGCGGAAAGATTGATCAGGGCGTCGAGTCCGATTCCCTGAAGCAGGCGGGTCGGGGCCTTTTCCGCAAACCACGAATCTTCACAGATGTGGATGCCGATGCGCAGACCGTTGATTTCGAGAATCAGGCCGGTTTCCCCGGGTGCAAAGTGGCGTTTTTCGTCGAAAACGCCATAGTTGGGCAGAAGCATTTTGCTGTAGCGGGCGTGTATGGTTCCGCGGGCAAGGACCACGGCCGTATTTCGCACGAGGTGATCTACGCGGCAGGGGGCGCCGATCACGGCGACCAGATCGGGCGGGAATTCATCGGCAAGCTGTTGGATAATCCGTTCGCAATCCGAGACAAAACTGTTTTTCAGGACGAGGTCTTCCGGCGGATAACCGGAGAGGGCCAGCTCGGGAAAGACCACGAGCTGTGCCGCCTGGTCGGCGGCGGCTTTCGCATAGCAAAGGATTCGTTCGGCGTTTCCTTGCAGGTCGCCAACCGTTGTGTTGATTTGAGCCAGGGCCATGCAGAGGGTATTCATGGTATGGGTTTCCAAGTGGTTCGGGCGAGCATCAGTATTTTAGAATCCGCCGGGCGACAGACGCAGTGCAGGGCGCTCTCCAGGGGTTGGACGATGGCAAACTGTGAAACAATGCGCTCCCCATAGTTACTTTCGGCTTTGAAGAATACGTCCAGTTCGGTGAGTTGCCGTGTATTGCGCCAGGAAGCGGGGGCGGCCTCAATGGCCCATTCAATGAAATTGACGTTGTTCACGTGATTGTTCACGTCAATATCACTGAGCCTGACCTGAAATTCCGCCTGGGCATCGGGTGATTCCGGCATTTTGATCCGGGCTTCAGCGGGAGCGGGTGGGGCGGCACGGGGTTTTTCGCGCGGAATGCAGAGATCCAGGGTATCGGGAATGCGCTGAGGACGGCGCCGTTTCAGATCAATAATAATCCAGGAACTGGTGGCGGTGGCTAGGCATTCCCCCTGATCATCACGCACCTCAAAATCGCGGTAGGCGTAAAGCCTGTTTTTTCCGGAGGGCCAGGTGGAGACGTGAACCGTATCGCCCCAGAGCGGATAGCGGCGCATCCGTACCTGGATCTGAAGAAGCATCCAGATTTTCGTGCAGTCCTCCTGGTCGGCCAGGGCAAAGCCCAGGTGTGCGGCATGCAGCCAGGCCATTTCCTGAAAGTAATTGCAGAGCGTCTGGATTGTGGCCCGGCGGGAGGCGTCGGATTCATAGGAACGCACCGTGAAGGGCACGGTCATGATTTTATCCTGTTCCAAAATGGGTTTTATCTGCATGGGGAACTCCGCGTGTCAAAAAATCTTTAGGATGATGTGGGCGGAAGATCAAGAACGGAGAATGGTAATGTTCCTGGAATGTTTCATCCGTCATCATTGAAAGAATCATTCTTTTTGAATTTTTCTCTGTTACTCTTCCCGGAATTCACTAAAGTAACGCCCCCGTGCAGGCAATAGCCCCAATGCTCAACCATCTCAACACGAAGGGTATCATGGAATCTATGGACAAACCGCGGGAAAGCTGCGGTATTTTCGGCATGTACGGCGTGACAGAATGCGCCCCGCAAATTTACAAGGGGCTTTTTTCTCTGCAACATCGGGGGCAGGAGGGGGCGGGAATTACCGTGAGCGACGGCGACCGGGTCTCTTCCCACAAGGGGCAGGGATTGGTGAATGAGGTCTTTTCCGGCAAATCCTGGGAGCAGCTTCCCGGTCATCTTGGAATCGGGCATGTGCGTTATTCCACCACCGGCTCCACGCGCATTCAGAATGTGCAGCCGCTGGTGGTGGAGTGTCTCGACGGTATTTGGGCGGTGGCGCACAATGGGAATCTGGTTAATGCGCATAAGCTGCGCAGAATGTATCAGGAGGCGGGCGCGATCTTTCAGACCAGCACCGACAGCGAAGTGCTGGTACACCTTCTGGCCGATCCGATGTTCCGCACCCGTCCGCAGCGCGTGGCGCGGGCCTTAAGCGAGCTGAAAGGATCGTTTGCTTTTCTGCTCATGACGAAGAACACCGTTATGGCGGCGCGCGATCCGCAGGGGTTTCGCCCGCTTTCCATTGGTCGGCTGGGCGAGGGTGTGGTCTTTGCCAGCGAAACGTGTGCGCTGGATCAGGTCGGCGCGGAATACGTGCGGGATATTCTGCCCGGCGAGCTGGTCACCGTGGATGCCTCCGGGATGCACAGCACCCAGTTCGCTGATCCGTGTTCCCGCCTGGCTCAATGTGTGTTTGAAATGGTTTATTTTGCGCGTCCGGACAGCAATATATTCGGACGGAATGTGCATCAGGTTCGTTATGAATACGGACGGACTCTGGCGCAGGAACATCCGGTGGAAGCCGATGTGGTGGTGCCGATTCCGGACAGTGGAAATTCCTCGGCGCTGGGTTTTTCGCGGGAAAGCGGGATTCCACTGAATTTCGGTAGATCGGAA
>JAQVYB010000268.1 GCA_028708815.1 Kiritimatiellia bacterium
CATCGGGTGCCATTTCCTCGACGATATCGGCGAGTTCGTCATTGGTGAGCGAGTCCACCACTTCGCGCTCCGCGTGTTCTTCGAGTTCGCTGAGCACATCGGGTTTAATCTCTTCATGAAGCAGGTCAAACACCCGTTCGGAAAGATCAGCGGAAAGGGCGTTGATGATTTCGGCGACGTCTTCATAGGGGAGGTTGTTCAGGAGTACGGCAATGGCCTGCCAGTCTTCCCGGTCGGCTAGTTCGCAAACCTGATCTACGCGTTCGATCCGTGAAACCATGAAGTGTCTTTCCCGTTTGATGCGGGTTGCGCCCGCCCGAGGTGGTTTGGATGTAATTAACAGCGGGAGTATACGCCGGTGCGTTGAAAACGCCAAGCGTCGTTTAAAAAAACCGGATAGACAGAGTGCCGTTGAGTCTTAGTCTGTATCCAACGGTGGCGGGATTTCGAGCAGGTCGGGCCGGCGTCGGTGTGTGCGTAGAACGGCCTGTTCCTCGCGCCACTGACGGATGGCGGCGTGGTTTCCGGAAAGCAGTATTTCGGGCACAGCCAGCCCTTTGAATTCGGGGGGGCGCGTATAATGGGGATATTCCAGCAGGGGGCGCGTGAATGATTCTTCCTCGGTCCCTTCTTCGCCCGCACCAAGGACGCCAGGCAGCAGCCGCACCACGGCGTCAATCAGAACGGCGGCAGCCAGTGCGCCGTTGGTCAGCACGTAATCCCCGATGGAGATCTCATCGGTGAGGGCCAGTTGTCGGATTCGTTCATCGACGCCTTCATAGTGCCCGCAAACACATATAAGGTGGGTCTGTTTCTTCAGTTCCCGTGCGATGCCCTGGTTGAAGGGGCGTCCCTGCGGGGTCATTAGAATGACGGATGAGTCAGGACGGCGGACGGACTCGATGGCTTCGAAGAGCGGTTCGGGTTTCATGACCATGCCGGGGCCGCCGCCGTAGGGGCGGTCATCCACGGTACGGTGGACATCGGTGGTGAAGTCGCGCGGGTTGATGAAATTGAAGCGGGCGAGACCGAGTTGTTCGGCCCGTTTCATCATGCTTTCGCGCAGAAACCCATCGAGCATTCCGGGAAAAATGGTAATGACATCAATATCGAGGCAGTTTGTCATGAGCGTTTTATCCGGGTCAGGTTTCGGATGATACCGTTTCAGTCCGTGCAGATGAAAAAAAAGACAGACGGCGCCGGGCCGTCTGTCATGATCCTGTTTTCGGAAATAAACGCGGGGTCAATCGACCACTTCAAGCATGGCCCGGCGGTTCTGCTTGGCGGCAGCGGTGTTCAGCAGGATGCGAATCGCGCTGACCGTTTTCCCGCTTTTTCCAATCACCTTGCCCACGTCATCCGCATGACAGCGCAACTCGAAAATAATGGTGCGCTCTCCGTCAATTTCCGTGATCCGGACATCTTCCGGATGATCCACGAGGGATTTGACGATGTGTTCAATCAATTCTTTCATGGTACGGCCTTCCTTTAGGCTTCGGCGGGGGCATCTTCCTTGACCTCTTCAACGGCCGGCTGAGCTGCTTTGGGAGGCTCGCGTTGGAGCATCTTTTTAATCAGATTATCCACGGTATCGGAGACCTGAGCTCCCGTGCCTTTCCAGTAGGCAATGCGTTCCATGTTCAGTTTGCAGTTGTCCTCATCTTTTTTCATGGGATCGTACCAGCCCACGTTCTCAAGAAAGCGGCCATCTGTCGGCGAACGACTGTCGGCCACGACGACCCGGAAAAACGCCTTGTTGGTTCTGCCCATTCTACGTAATCTTATTTTTACTGCCATCTAATCTTCCCTCTTGCATGTGCATCGCGGTGTTTAGCCGCGTATTTCGAGTCCAATAGTGAACGCCGGAACCACCCGCGTTCCGAAAAAGAAGGTTGGTCTATAGCCTACTTTCCGTGGCGGCGCAATCCTTTTTGCATTTTTTTGAACATTTTTGACATTTTGCGTGCGCGGGTGAAATTACGGAGTAACTCGTTGACTTCCTGCACCTGGGTACCGCTTCCGCGTGCGATACGCCGTTTGCGTGAGGCCGCGATCAATTCGGGGCGTCGGCGTTCGCGGGACGTCATGCTTAGGATGATGGCCTCCGTTTTTTTCATTTCCTTTTCGGTAAAGCCGGCGGCGAGCCCATCCTTCACTTTGGCGGGCACCTGGCCGCCAAGAGGCAGCATTTCAAGGATGTTCTCAAGGGGACCCATTTTTTTAAGCTGGCGCAGTTGTTCCAGAAAGTCATCCAGATCAAATTTATTTTTCTGCATGCGCTCTTCCATGCGCTGCATATCTTCCAGGGCAAATGTCTGTTGGGCTTTTTCCACGAGACCGACCACATCGCCCATGCCCAGAATGCGTGAGGCCATGCGTTCGGGGTAAAAGTCCTCCAGATCTTCGAGTTTTTCACCGGTGCCGGTCAGAAGAACGGGGCATCCGGTAACGGATTGTACGGAGAGGGCAGCTCCGCCGCGTGCATCACCGTCGAGTTTGGTCAGAATCAGTCCGGTCAGGTTCAGGGTCTGGTGGAAGGTCGAGGCGACTTCGACCGACTGCTGGCCCATGGCGGCATCCAGCACCAGGACCACGTTGTGCGGGTTGACTTCGCGGCGCAGATCTTTCAGCTCCTGGACGAGTTCTTCATCGAGCTGGAAGCGCCCCCCGGTATCGAAAAGCAGGATCTGAACCCCTTGTTTCAGGGC
>JAQVYB010000129.1 GCA_028708815.1 Kiritimatiellia bacterium
CCTGCTGCACGACGGGGATTATGTGTATCTTCATCTGGAGGCACCGGATGAATGCGGACACATGGGCGATGCGCAGGCCAAAGTGCAGGCGATCGAGATGTATGATTATCAGGTGGTGCGCCCGATTTGGGAAGCATTGGAACGGGCGGGCGAACCGTATGTGATGATTCTTTGCATGGACCACCGCACGCCGGTGGCGATCAAGGGGCATACCCGCGAGCCGGTCCCGGTGGTGGTTGTGCGAGGGCCGACAGGACAGGTTGAGGGCTCGGCGGCATTTGATGAAACGGTGAATGATGGCCATTCGCAGGGCATGGCTTACGAGGTGATTGGGCGGTTGCTGAATGAGAACAGGTGAGGTTCCTGCGAACGGAATGAGGAAGGCCGGGTAACGCTTGCTGCTTCAATATGTCATTCGACGAACCCTTCAGATGATCCCGATTGTTTTCGGGGTGGTGCTTTTGACGTTTGTGCTTTTTCATGTGGTGGGCGGCAGCCCGGCTTCGATGGTCCTCGGGAAAAATGCCACGGCACGCGCGCTCGGAGAATATGACCGGCAGCATGGCTTCGACCGACCGCTCTTCTGGGGCAGCCTCCTCAAAACGCGTGCCTTCCAACAGTGGGATGCTGCGCAGGACTTCCGTGATGACCCAGAGCCGGGAGTGACGCGCGTGGAGGATCACGCTCTGTATGGCGTGTTGCAGTACGCGCTTAACCCGAACACGGAATATGTGCTGCGCATGAAGGCACGCACCAGGAATGCAGGGGCGGGTACTCTTGGGGTTTGCCTGAACAACGGGACGCCCGGGGAGCTGCATGAATTCGGTGATGGCAGCGCTATGTGGCGCACAGTTTCTCAGCCGGAGTATGCGAAAATCCCCCTGCCGCCGCTTTCCGCGCGGTTTCGGAGCATCGAGGTGTCTTTCCAGACGGCGGAGGAGACGGACGAACACGATCTGCTGCTGGTGGTGGTCGGCCAGGTCGAGGTGCGGGATACGGAGGTACTTGAACGGGTGAGCGACCCGTGGAACAGTCAGTTTTTTAACTATCTGAAGAGGCTGAGCCGTTTTGATTTGGGGGTTTCGTCGGAAACGCAGGAGCGGGTATCGGCCATTTTGAAACGCGGGGCGTGGCCTTCGCTGGTGTTGAATGTGCCGATTCTGATTGGTGGAACGCTGCTTGCCGTGTTGATGGCTCTGCTGTGCGCGTGGCGTCGTGATCGGGCGATGGATCGTTTCATGGTGGTGGCGGCAACGGTTCTGATGAGCGTGAATTACATTGTGTGGATTGTGGCGGGGCAGTATTTTCTGGCGTACCGTTTGGGTTGGTTTCCGATTTGGGGTTTTGAATCGTGGCGTTATCTGCTGCTTCCGGTGTTTATCGGTATCGCCACCGGACTCGGGCGGGATGTTCGTTTTTACCGCACGGTGATGCTGGAAGAAGTGGCGAAGGATTATGTGAAAACGGCGGAAGCCAAGGGGCTGGGCGCCGGACGCATCCTGTTTAGGCATGTGCTGAAAAATGCGCTGCCACCGATCATCACCAACGTGAGCCTTTCTCTGCCGTTTCTTTTCACGGGCAGCCTCCTGTTGGAAAGTTTTTTCGGCATTCCCGGACTAGGCGGCTTGAGCGTGAATGCGATCAATTCCTCGGACATGGCGGTGGTGCAGGCGGTGGTGCTGATTGGCGCTCTGCTGTATGTGGTAGTGAATTTATTGACGGATGTGTGTTACGCGCTGGTGGATCCGCGGGTGAGGCTCCGGTAGGTTATGCAAGAGCAGTGTTTGGAACAAAACGATGAAGGCGGTGTCTGTGGCCAGGCGCTTCGGGTGCTTTGGGCGCGTCCGTTGATTCGTGCCTGTTTGGTTGTCATGTTGCTGTTCGCGTTGCTGGCCGGGTACGGCGAGGCGATGTTTCAATATTACCGGCAGACCGATCAAACGCCGGCTTATCAGCGTGTCGATTTGCAGAAGCGTTATCAGCCGCCGGGGTTTGTGCGCTTTTTTACTACGTGGAGCGCGGGGGATCTGTTTCGGCATCCGCTGGGAACGGATAACCTCGGGCGGGACGTGGCGCTTCGTATTGTCCAGGGAGCGCGCATTGCGTTTCAGGTGGGTGTGGTGACTTCGCTGATTGCGATTCCGCTCGGTGTTTTGCTGGGGTGTCTGGGTGGTTACTTCGGAGGGCGCACCGATTCGGTGGTGGTCTGGATCTATTCCACGGTGGCTTCGATGCCCGGCCTGCTTTTCATTCTGGCCATTGCGGTGGTGGTCGGAAAGGGTTTGATGGGGGTGTATCTGGGCATTGGTTTGACCACGTGGGTGGGGGTGTGCCGTCTGATTCGGGGAGAGGTGATCAAACACCGCGATCTACCCTATGTGCAGGCGGCCCGCGTGATGGGGCATGGCCCGTTTTATATTCTGTTTCGTCACATTCTTCCGAATATCGCTCACGTCATTATCATTGTTTTTTCTCTTCGTTTCCCGGCGGCGGTTTCCACGGAGGTGTTTATCAGTTTTCTCGGATTGGGGGCGCAGAATGAACCTTCCTGGGGCATTATGATCAATAATGCACGTCTTCGTCTCTGGCAGGGGATGTGGTGGGAACTCACCTTTGTCACGCTGGCGTTGTTTCTGTTGGTGTTGAGTTTCAATCTGACGGGCGATGCCCTGCGCGATGCCTTTGATCCGCGATTGAAAAAGTGATCGAGGAATACAGTTGTAAAAAATATGGTGTTCAATACTATACAAACGTGTATATTAACAATTATGAAACATAGCGAGTTGTTAGACCGACTGGGTGGGCGAGCGTTATTTGATTTAGCGTCTGTTTTGTTATTTTTCGAGGAGCCGCGCAATCAGGTGTTGATGCAACTGCATAGGTGGGTTCGCGACGGGAGGTTGTTGTCGCTGCGAAGGGGGATGTATGCGTGGCCGGAGCGGTATAGGCGAGTTGCGCTGAATCCGGCGGTGGTGGCGAATGCGCTGTTGAGTCCATCGTATCTGAGTGGTTTGTGGGCGATGGGATGGCATGGACTGATTCCCGAAATGGTGACGGTCTATACTTCGGTATCATCACGCGGGGTGCGGCGTTTTGAGAATGCACTGGGTGTGTTTGAGTACAGGCATGTGAAACGGGAATTATTTTTCGGATACGAAGAGGTGGAGTGGGAGGCCGCACGGGTTTGCGTGGCGCTTCCGGAGAAGGCGCTTCTCGATTATTGGCATCTGACCTCGGGTGAGTGGACGGCGGAACGGATGGAAGCGATGCGCTTTCAGTTTGTGCAACGTGTTTCAACGGCACGCCTGGCGGAGTATGCCGTGCGTGCGGCGAGTCCACGTCTTGAACGGGCCGCGCATGTTTGGCGTCTTTGGGCGGCGGAACAGCAGGAAGGAGCCGTGAATGTATGAGAGATGCGGTCGTGGCTTTAGCGCGCGTGGCGGAATCTCCTGCGGGCAAATTGAATGTCATGCGGGAGTATTTGCAGGCTTATGCGCTGCGTTCACTTCACGAGAGCGAGGCGTTCGGGCATGTGGCGTTCGTCGGTGGTACGGCTTTGCGTTTTTTGTATAACCTGCCGCGCTTTTCGGAGGATCTGGATTTTTCGCTGTATGAACGCATGGGATATGATCCGGTCGCCTGGATGAAAAAACTCAAACGTGATTTTGAATGCGGTGGGTTTGATGTGGATGTGAGCTGGAATGACCGCAAGGCTGTGCACGTCGCCTGGTTGCGCTTCGGAGGGCTGATGAAAGAGGTTGGATTATCCGCTCTTTCGGAACAGAAGCTGTCCATCAAGCTGGAAGTGGATACACGTCCGCCGGAAGGGGCTGTCAGTGCCGTGACCCTGATCAATCGGCATTTGTTGTTCGCGGTGAGGCATTATGAACTCTCCTCACTGATGGCGGGCAAGATTCATGCGCTGATTGCGAGGGCGTATCCCAAAGGACGCGACTGGTATGATCTGCTTTGGTACGGAGCACGCCGACCACCGGTGGAACCGAACAGAACGCTTTTACAGCATGCGCTTGACCAGACAGAAGGTCAGGGGCGTGTGGATGCCGGGCGGTGGCGTGAGAGCATCGCCCGAAAGTTGGAGCGGTTGGATGAGGATGCCCTGCGCCGGGATGTCGAAAGTTTTCTTGAACGACCGGAAGATGCACATTTGCTGACGAAGGAAAACTGGATGGCGGTGCTTGGAGCCAAATAAGGTGCAGGAATACGGAACCCGACGGATGCGACGCCTTTGATCCGCGTCTGAAGAGATGACGCACCGATTTGAGGCAAATGGTTTTGACAGAAGGCTCCCTCTGGATTATTCATCCATACCTGCTGGTTTTCGGCGTGTTCGCGGACCGGCGTCATTCAGAAGCGTTGCGGAGAACGTCGTGCCCCACACAACATACACCCTGGAAGAGCTTGCCGGTTATCTGCATCAGTCCGTATCGGATATCGAACGGCTGGTGCGTGAAAAGGAGATCCCGTGTTCGTGGCAGGGCAAGCGGCTGGTCTTCCGGCGCAAGGAAGTGGATGCCTGGGCAAATCAGCGTATCCTGGGGATGAATGCCGAGAAACTGAGTGCCTTTCATAAAAAAACAACGGGACGCGCACACGATCTTTCCATTGGTCATGCCCTTATTTCCGAGTTGCTTCGTCCGGCTTGTCTCAATCCGTTGCTGCCCTGCAAGACCAAGCCTTCGCTGATCCGCGCCATGGTTGAGCTGGCGGACAAAAGCGGGTGTGTCAATTATGCGGATGATCTGCGCGAAAGTATTCTCGCACGCGAAAAACTCGGTTCCACGGCCATGGCGGGTGGCTTTGCCCTGCTCCATACGGAATACCACGATTCTTTTATGTTCGAAGACTCCTTTATTGCGGTCGCACGCAGTGCGCAGCCGATCGCCTTTTCCTCGCCGGACGGGCAGTTGACGGATGTGTTTTTTCTGCTCTGCTGTCAGGATGAACGAATCCATCTGCATGTGCTGGCCCGCATGTGCATGCTGTGTCAGCAAACGAGCCTGCTGCTGGAACTGAGGGAATGCACCACGGCGGATGAGATGCGCCGGGTCATCTCGGAGAAGGAAGAGGAGTTGATCCGCACCACCTGAGCCTTGCGGGGTTGTTTGCCTCTGTACCGACCGTCCGGCGCCCAGTTCTTTTCGTGCAACTTTTTTTGCAAACCGGAGGCGGTGCTGGTAGGATGCGCATGTTCATGTAACGTAGGAGAGCTTCATGAAAAAAAGAATGGCTTCCAAAATACGCCACACGCGGGAAACGCAGATTGACATGCGGCTCAACGTGGATGGCACGGGACAGTGCGATATTTCCACAGGCATCGGGTTTATGGATCATATGCTCGAGCTGCTTGGACGCCATGCCCTGATCGACCTGCACATCCGCGCCACAGGAGATTTGCAGGTGGATTATCATCACACGGTGGAGGATTTGGGTTTGGTGCTGGGTGATGCGCTGAATGAGGCGCTCGGTGATCGTGCGGGCATCACCCGCTACGGCTGGGCGCTCCTGCCGATGGATGATACTCTCAGTCGGGTGGCGCTCGATTTGGGTGGGCGACCGTATCTCGTTTACCAGATTGCCAACCGCAAAAAGAAAATTGTGGATTTCGATGTGGATCTGATTCGCGAGTTTTTTCAGGCGTTTACTGTGCAGGGGCGCCTGAATCTGCACATTGCCCAGTTGTATGGAAAGGATGTGCATCATGCCTACGAGTCGGTTTTTAAAGGGCTGGCCAGGGCCCTGCGGATGGCGTGCGGTTATGATGCCGGACTGAAGGGTGCGATTCCTTCGAGCAAGGGGGTCCTGTGAAAAGTGCCTACGAACTCGCCATGGAGCGGCTCGATAAGGAGCAGGGGGCGTCCAAAAAACTTTCGGAGGGCCAAAAGACGGCTATTGCCGAGGTTGAATCCCGTTTGAAAGCCCGGCTGGCGGAATTGGATATTTTCTTTGCGCAGAAGGTGGGCGCATTGGGTGATCCGCAGGAACGGCAGAGTCTCCAGGAGGAGAAAACGCGGGAAATCGCGCGTGCCAAAGACCGCGCCGAGGAAGAGAAACAGGTAATTCGCGCCGACTGAGGCAGGGGACCTCGTCGGATGCGTTATAAGGGTCCATGATGCATACCATTGATTGCGACTATCTGGTGATCGGGAGCGGGTTGAGCGGCATCATGGCCGCCTGGCACTTGCGTGGTCATGGTCACGTGGTGCTGGCCACCAAGGAAGCCCCCGACCAGAGCAACAGCGACTATGCGCAGGGCGGTATTGCCTGTGCGGTCAGCGCACTCGACAGCATCGAGGAGCATGTGCGCGATACCCTCGGCACCGGCGCAGGCCTTTGTGATGAACGTCATGTGCGTGCCATTCTAAGCAGGCATGAATGGGTTCGGCGGCTCGAGGAAATGGGCGTTGCATTTGCCCGGCGCGAAGGCGTTGAATCGGATTACGACCTGGGCAAGGAGGGGGGGCACTCGCGGCGTCGGGTGTTGCATGCAGGCGATATCACCGGCCATGAAATCATGAAGGTTCTTCATCGGTGCGTTGCGGAAGACGGAACCATTGAGGTGCTTCGCGATACGATGGCGATTGATTTGGTGACCACCGGCTGGTTGCGGCGCGAAAGAGACAGCCGCTGCATCGGCGCGTATTTTCTGGATCGCACGCGCGGGGAGGTCGTTGCCATTCGTGCCCCCTATACTATTCTGGCCACCGGCGGTGCAGGCAAGGTATATCTCTATACGAGCAATCCCGATGTGGCGACTGGCGATGGCGTGGCCATGGCCTGGCGCGCCGGGTTGCCGATTCTGGACATGGAGATGATTCAGTTTCATCCCACCTGCCTGTTTCATCCCAGGGCCAAATCCTTTCTGATCAGCGAAGCGGTGCGTGGCGAGGGGGCCGAGCTGATCAATAAGGCGGGCGAAGCCTTCATGAAACGCTATGACCCGCGTGGCGCGCTCGCGCCGCGCGATGTGGTGACTCGGGCGATTGACCGTGAAATGAAGACGCATGGCGATACCTGCGTCTATCTCGATATTACCCATAAGTCCAAGGCCTTTCTCACCGAGCGCTTCCCGAACATCTACAAAGCCTGTTTGGAATATGGATTTGACATGGCCACCGAGCCGGTTCCCGTGGTGCCTGCCGCGCATTATATTTGCGGTGGGGTCGAGGCTGATGAGAACGGGGTTACGGCGCTGCCTGGGCTCTATGCGGTGGGCGAGGTGAGCTGTACCGGCCTTCATGGTGCGAACCGCCTGGCCAGCAATTCACTGCTGGAGGCGGTGGTGTGTGGGGGCAATGCCGCTGAACACATTGTGCGCAGCGGTCACGCAGGGCAGGCCGAAGTGCGGGGCATCACCATCCCGGATTGGGAGCAGGGCGATGCGGTGCCCAGCGATGAAGCCGTTGTGGTGGAGCACAACTGGAACGAAGTGCGTACCTGCATGTGGGATTATGTGGGCATTGTGCGTACCAATAAACGGCTCGCGCGCGCAGCACGCCGTCTGGCCGTGCTGCGCCAGGAAATTCGGCAGTATTACCTGGCCTATCTGATTACACCGGATACCCTGGAGCTGCGCAATCTGGCGGCGGTGGCTGAATTGATCACACGGTCTGCCTTCATGCGGCACGAAAGCCGGGGCCTGCACTATACGCTCGACTATCCTGACATGCTTCCGGGCAAGTCGGAGCACAGCCGTATCTGCGACCGTCCGGGTGGCCCCATGTTTCCGCTGTTGGATCTGCAGAACTACTGAGTTCAGCGCAGAGAGTTCATGTAGTGGCGGAAGATCACGGCCAGGCGGGCAAAGCGGGTATAGGGTTCGAGTCCGGAGAGAGAACCGAACGTGCAGGCGATGCCCGCTTCCATGATGGCCGCAATCGGGTTGAGACCCCCCATGACAACAAAGCCGGTGCGCCCCTCGGCTACGGGTACATCCAGTAGGGGTTGGCCCGGACGGCCAATCGTCAGTACGCCGCCCAGATCCAGCTTTTCCATTTTTTTGAAGATGAGGCTCGCCTGATCCATCGCCAGCGATGGGATCTCGCGGAAACTGGCGCCGATAATGCCGTTTCCCGTTTTGACGCATTCGCGAACACGGGTCATGCCGGCGCGGATATACATTTCGAGAGGATCCGCTGTGGTGCCCGCATATTCAATGAGTTCCGTGAAGCGGACGGGGCGATTGCTGCGCATTTCCACCAAACCGCCAAAACGGGAGGTGATCGGGATGCCGGCGGCCAGGAGAACGCCGTTCAGGGTGACGCTGCATATCGTGCCGATGCCGGTATATCCTCCCGGAATCGTGTGACCCGCGAAAGATGCGGAGGAGGGGACGATGCAGAGTCGGTCGCCCATGCCTAGGTTGCGCTCAAACACCGGTTTGAGTTCCGCAAAGGCACGGGAGATGTCCTGATTTTTCAGCAGGGCCACATTCGTGATCAATTCGCCGTCGCCGGATTCCACATTCAGCGACATCCGATAGCTCAGCGTATCCACTTTGGCTTGCACAAAACCCACCTTTTCAAGCACATTGGCCCGCCCGAGTTCTTCGCGTCCCGCTGGTGTAATCATACGGCCCTTGCGGCGGCTGATAAAAGAGGTGAGCCCCTCGCGATCCAATTGAAGCAGGTAGAATCGAACGGTCCTTGGTTGAAGAGTCACGCCGCAGGAGGCCAGCCGTTCGCTAATGCGTGCCGCGCCGGCGGGATGCCCCTCCAGTTCGCTCAGCACCTTCAGAATAGCCGTACGCGCCTGACTTGCCTTGTCACTCATGCTTCACCTCTGAAAAAAGTACTTTTTCTTTGGCCGTATAAAACGGCTTGTTACTGGGCCGGATGGCCCCTTTCAGGCGGTAATATGCCCCGACTTGCCGGGTGTATCAAGAATTAAAGACGGCAAAAATGCCGTAATAAGTGGAATTGCTCTTGGACTGGTAAAAATAGAATACTTGACATTAATTGATAAAAAACGAATATCGCGTCTCGTTCTGAGTAATTTATATGGCTATACTATGCCATAAGAAAAAAAAGGAGACCAACATGAGCGGTATTGTTCAGGAAGTATTGGATGTGGTGGAACGTCGGAATGCCGGTGAGCCGGAATTTTTGCAGGCGGTGCGCGAGGTACTCGAGTCGCTCGCACCGGTGATGGAGCGGCGCAAGGATTACTGTGATGCGCGGATTCTTCATCGGATCGTCGAGCCGGAGCGCCAGATCATCTTTCGGGTTCCCTGGATGGATGACCAAGGCCGGGTGCAGGTCAATCGAGGATTCCGCTTCGAATTCAACAGCGCGATTGGACCATACAAAGGCGGCCTGCGTTTTCATCCCAGTGTGAATGCCAGCATTCTGAAGTTTCTCGGATTCGAACAGGTTTTCAAAAACTCGCTGACGACGCTCCCGATGGGCGGCGGCAAGGGTGGTTCCGATTTCGACCCGAAGGGCAAATCCGACAACGAGGTGATGCGCTTCTGTCAGTCGTTCATGACGGAATTGCAGCGTCACATCGGCCCGGATACGGATGTTCCCGCCGGCGATATTGGCGTGGGCGGTCGTGAAATCGGCTATTTATTTGGGCAGTATCGGCGCATCCGTAATGAATTTACGGGTGTACTGACCGGCAAGGGGCTGAAGTGGGGCGGCTCACTGATTCGTCCGGAAGCCACCGGCTACGGCTCCGTTTACTTCGCGCAGGAAATGTTGAAGTCGCGCAGCCAGACGTTGGAAGGCAAGGTTTGCACGGTTTCGGGATCGGGGAATGTGGCTCAATACACGATCGAGAAGATCAATCAGTTGGGCGGCAAAGTGGTGAGCGTGTCGGATTCCAATGGGACGATCCACGACAAGGCCGGGATTGATGCCGAGAAGTTGGCGTGGATCATGGATCTGAAAAATGTGCGCCGCGGGCGCATACAGGAATACGCCACGAAATTCGGTGCGACATTCCACGCGGGCAAACGCCCCTGGTTCATTGCCTGTGACTGCGCGTTTCCGAGCGCCACGCAGAACGAAATTTCGGGTGAAGAGGCCAAGACGCTGCTGGCTAATGGCTGCATGCTGGTGAGCGAAGGCGCGAACATGCCGAGTACGCCGGAGGCCGTGGATCAGTTTCTGGCCAAAAAAATACTGTATGGGCCGGGTAAGGCTGCAAATGCAGGCGGCGTGGCGACGTCGGGTCTGGAAATGAGCCAGAACTCGATGCGTCTGAGTTGGTCGCGTGAGGAAGTGGATGCCAAGCTCAATGACATCATGGTCAAGATTCATAAGGCCTGTTTCGAGACGGCCGAGGAATATGGGCAGTCGGGTAATCTGGTGATTGGTGCGAACATTGCCGGTTTTGTGAAAGTGGCCGACGGCATGTTGGCGCAGGGCCTGATCTGAGCGAAAATCAAATAACGAACCGCTGAAACACATCGGCGGCGTTCCGGAGCGACGGGACGCCGCCTTTTTTATTGGCTCTGCTGCGCAATCGGTTCGATATCCCGATGAGTGGGGCAAAAGGCTTGTTCAGGCTGGATGTTTTTTTACTTCCATAGTCCAGTCGATGGTGGAAATGGCCTGAATGAGTTCTGTAACGTCCCGGGTGAGCGACTCGGCATTGGGGCCGGAAAAATCCAGCGAACCGCTTTCTGCCTCTAACTGTACGCATTGGGCTGTTTGGCTGAGGCGTGTGGCGCCTATATTGGCGGCTGCGCCTTTAATTTTGTGAGCAGCGGCACCCGCGCGTTTGGCATCTTGTTCGCGGCAGGCGCCCTGAAAGGCTTCGAGTTCGTGGGGAATGTCGTCTTTCACGGATTGAACGACCTCCTGAATGAAGGTCGCATCGTAATCGCAGACATCCAGGAGTTGGTGGGTGTTCAGAATCGGGAGGCGGGGGGCGTTTGTTTGGGTTTTTTTTCGGGTTGTTGGAGTGGCCGGCGCAGGATGGGTGACGCCTTCAGTGAAGTGGCTGATGGTGCGTCTGACCTGTGCGAAGTCGATGGGTTTGGTGATGTATTCATCCATCCCGGCAGCCAGGCATTTGGCGCGTTCGGCAGGCAGCACGTTGGCCGTCATGGCCACAATGGGTATGTGGCCTTCCTGCTCAGAGGAGCGTATTTGGCGTGCGGCCTCGTAGCCGTCCATCACCGGCATTTGACAGTCCATGAAGATCAGGTCGTAGTGGTTGCTCATGGCCAGGTCCAGAGCTT
>JAQVYB010000130.1 GCA_028708815.1 Kiritimatiellia bacterium
ACCGGTGATGGCATCAAGCGTCCGCAGCCATCGGAATGCAATGCGGGGCATATCACTTCTTTTCGGAGGGCCATTTATCCCGCACACGATATCCCGGCGGGAACCCGGATCTGTGAAGCGGATATTGTTTGTTTACGGCCTAACCATGGAACCGATGCGCGAATGATTGATAAAATTGCCGGTAGCACGACGGTCTGCTCGCTTGTTAAAAATTGTGTGATACGAGAGGACGAGGTAACACGGTGATTGCAGGATTACTTCAGAAGTGGCGGCGAACCAGACCTTTTGTTTGGGGGTGGCTTTTCAAAAGACTGCATTCATCGGGCAACGTGCGAATTGGCCGAAGACTGCAGGTGGATTCTTTTCCCGACTTAATGATTGATCCCGGGGCAGAGCTGGTGATTGGTGATAATGTGATTCTTAGGAAGGATGTCGAATTGCGTGCGCATATGAAATCCCGGGTTGCAATAAAGTCAGACGTACGCATAGACCGGGGCGTCCGAATACTTGCAACCAACGGGGCTCTCATTCAGATTGATGAAGGGGCTAGGATCGGATTGTATTCGGTTCTCAATGGCGGCGACGACATCCATATTGGCGATCACGCTCTGGTGTCCGGTTTTGTTTACCTTCAAACCAGTATGCATAAGCACGAACCCAATGCTTTGATACAGCAGCAGGGGTTTGATCACGCACCGGTCACGCTTGGAAAGGGGGTCTGGCTGGGCGCTCATGTGGTTGTGCTGCCCGGGTGTGAAGTCGGTGAGGGTGCTGTTGTCGGCAGCAATGCGGTGGTAACAAGGAGTATTGCCGCCGGATTGATTGCGGCAGGTATTCCGGCACAGCCTTTGAAATCCAGAGACGCGAGCAGATGATCCGACCCGCCCGCGTGAAAACGGCAGTGTTTTAAATGCCGGTTCGTTTATTTTTAAGGTTCGCGACAGCATATCCGCCCAGACTGTTTGCTGCGAAAAACCGCTATTGCCGAAAAAGCCGCCTGAACACGATCCAGGAGTGATAGGAACATATTATGAAAAAAAGTATGCCGTTGGTTACCATTTATATTCCCTGCCATAATTACGGGCGTTTTCTCAGTCAGTCTGTTGACTCGGTGCTGGCGCAGCTCTATACCGCGTGGGAACTTTTTATCATAGATGACGGATCTACAGACGATACTGCAGTTATTGCGCAAGCCTATGCCGATAAGCATCCGGAATTTATCAAGTTTCGCCGCAATGATACCCCCCGGGGATTACAGCGAATTGCGAATGAGATTCTTGGGGTGGCGCAAGGGCAATACATTGTCAGGTTGGATGGCGATGATTGGCTGGACGAATCGGCCCTGACCGTATTGGTTTCCCGCGCGCTGAAAGAAGACAAACCAGCCATAATATACGGCAGCTATTATTATGTAAGTGAAGACGGCCAGATCATCGCCATTGAACGACAGCCCAAGCTTTGGGATGAGGATTGCAGCGGAATTATTCCTCCGCACGGAGCCTGTACCTTGGTGCAGACACGTTCACTTAAAATGGTCGGCGGCTATTCAGAGGATATCACCGCTCAGGACGGATGGGAGCTGTGGTTCAAGCTTTTGGGACGCGCGAATACTGCCAATGTTGCAACGCCTGTGTTTTATTATCGACAGCACGGCAACTCTCTGAGCCGGAGTGCGGAGCGTCTGTTTGCCGCTCGCGCAAAGATCTTTTCGCGTTTGGCCGAGCAGTTACATGGTGGCTACCAACCCAAGATTCTTGCCGTGCTGCCCGTCCGTGAATCATACCCGCATTTTAAGGGTGTCCCGTACGCAGAACTTTGCGGGCGCAGTTTAATGGAGCGCGCTATTGCCGAAGCTCAGGCTGTTCCGATGGTGACGGATGTCATGGTAACAGCCGACAGTCGAGCTGTTTTGGATTTTGGAACTGAACTGGAACGGCAGGACAAGGTGGGGGCGCATCTGCGCGTGTTACGCCCACCCGAACTGTGCGGTGATTACATACACTTACTGAGCATACTTATTCATGCGGGAGAGCAATTTGAGGTGCTTCGAGGTGAGTCACCGGACATTGTGCTGTTTCTCAACCTGCATGCCGTACGGCGAACCGCACTGATGATCGCTAAATCGATTGATACACTTCTGGTGACTCAGAGCGACACCGTTGTCTCAGTTGTTGAGGAGCGCGATCCGGTTTTTGTTCATTCAGAAAAGGGGATCAAGCTGATTGGGAATGGTCGATTTGACAATCTTCATCACCGCAGCGAGCAGTTATTTCGCTTTAACGGAAGTGTTATCGCCAGTTGGTGGGATGTAATCCAGAACGGAGCATTGTGGGGTGGACGAACCGGATACATTCAGATGACTCGGCAAGAAAGTGACACGCTGGCTTTCCCCAGTGACCTGCCGTTGTTTGAAGAATACATAAAGCGCCGGAATTAGACGCGGCAAAAGAATGTGACAGTCCACTAATAAAGTAGTCGGTTTATTCAGATGCTGATTTACGACCGGATGGTAGTTTGATGCGTACAGCTGTCGTGCAGGGCAGGCAAGAGCACTTGATTATGAAGACGGAGAACTTAAGGCAGCGGGCCTATCTAAATACAGTTGCGAGCTGGGTAGATGTCGGCGCAAATATGCTCGTTGAGTTCTTTTTGAAGCCGATCATTATATCTCTTCTAGGGGTGACGGTATATGGGATCTGGCAGGTAATAGGGCAAATGAATTCATATATGGCAACCGTTGATCTGCGATCAGGGACCTCTCTGAAATGGTATGTTGCCCAAAACAGGACATCGCTGGGCCAAATGGCGTTAAAGAAAGCGGTGACGGCTGCGGTGCTTGCTAATTTGTTCCTGCTCCCGCTCTATCTTTTGGCGGGAGCGATAATCATATGGCTGGCACCGGCCGCGACACAGGCACAGCCGGAATTTCATTTTATAATTCGTTTAGCGACATCACTGCTGGTCATAGGATTTGTCTTCAATCAGTACGCCTTTTTACTTCAATCCATTCTGGCGGGCATGAATCTCACATTCAAGAGGATGGGATTCAAGGCTCTTATAACCATTTTAAGTGGTGTTGCGACGGTTGCGGTACTCTATGCGGGACACAGTCTTCCGGCAATGGCTCTGGTTGGAATTGCAATGGCGCTGGTCTCGGGCGTTACGTACTGGTGGATTTTGAAGCAGAATGTTGAGTGGTTTGGTTTTGCCCGTGTGTCCTGGACCGAAATCAAGGGGTTTTTCGGTTTAACGGTGAAATTCATGGCTTCAAAGACTGTAAATATGATTAACGAGTCGAGTGATTATGTTCTGCTGGGATATTTTGCGGGTCCTCAATTCGTAACATCATACGCCGTTACGCGGTATCTTGTTCGGGCGACATCAAAAATACTGGGGAGTATTAACAGTGCAGTCACGCCGGGTATCGGAGGTTTTGTCGGAGAGGGAAAATTAAACAAACTTTTCGAAGCAAGGAAAATACTGATAACGGTAAACTGGGTTGCTATTACGGTTTCGGGGTGCGTCATTCTTGTTTGGAACAGATCCTTTTTATCACTTTGGGTTGGAGGAGAATTATTTGCAGGAACAAAAGAATCATTGCTGATCGTTGTGATTGCGTCGCTGAAATTGTTAAAAAACATTGATGGCTCTATGATCGTGATGACGCTCAATATCTGGAAACAAAACATTGTGACTGGAGTAATAGGAGTTGCCACGATTGTGCTGGCTTCCATATTGGTTCCTCATTATGAGACGCTCGGTTTACTTATTGCTATTGGGGCGGGTACGCTTGTAATGGCCTTGGCATATAGTATCCTAGCGCAAAACAACTATCATACTGCCGGTTTTGTACGGCAGCTTTTTGTGACGAGGAAATCGGCCGTATGTACCTTGTTATTACTGCTCGCCAGCTTTGCCGGTGCGCGACTTGAAGTACACACATGGATGGCACTTATCGGTGTTGCTGCGGCCACTGTATTGTTTGTTGTGATCTGTATTTGGCTTTTTGCGCTTAACAAAAAAGACAAAGAAATCCTCATTTCCAATTGTAAGAGAGTACGTTTTGCGCAGTATAAAGAAGCATGATGAGTATGTAAAAACGACAGTGCTGTAAAAGTATGATAGAGGGCGAATCGTTTGCGCGTGCGATAGTTGTTTTGGCGTCAAAGCAAATGCCGTTAATTTGCATCTGTGCGGCGAAGTATGTTTTATGAAGGAGAATAAATGAGGGTATTCATCATTCCGGGCTTGGTCTGCGCTGCTGATCTGCAGTCAGTTCTTGAGGGATTAGATCATGTTGAAGTGTGTGGTTTAATAGTTAAAAACAACGCTCAAAAGCAGCAGCATGCACAGAATATGGCTCCCGAATTAATTTGGTGCCGGACGCAGTTAATTGATGTTGCGCGGCCTATGCAGGCAACAGAGCTTCATGCGAAATATTATGAACCCAGTGTCCGACACTTGCTCTCTGACCCCCGAACATTCTATATCGTCGAGAGAATATTCAGAAAGGAGGGAATCGAAAGTGTTTTCAATTCAACGATTAAGGTGGAAGCGGCCTGCTGGAATGCTCTTTCTATTCTTTCCACAACAAAACCGGATAAAATATTTATTCAAGCCACACCGCACGAACCCATAACATGGGTGTTTACATGTGTCGCTGAGTTGCTGGGTATACCTGTGATGCTCACATCTAAAACAGTATTAATCCCTTGGCGCACACGAGTGATTCTTGGTGTTAACAAACAAAAGCCATTGCCTTTGGGGATCAATGAACAGGCAGAATTGTCGAAAGAGGTTACCGATCGTATTGAGCGGTTAAAAGGCGACTTTATTACCGGCATGCCCGACTATGAGTATAAAAGATATGTAAAGTATAACGCGAAATATTGGAGTTGGAAGGCGGAGATATCCTACCTGTTTAAACCGCCTGCTAAAACAATCCCATTCAAAATGATAAATTCATTCAGGAAAAAGTATTGCTACGATTTGTATAGAAGGCTTGCAATCAGAACAATTCCGGGAGTGAAGTATGTTGTGTTTTTCCCACACGTGCAGCCCGAGCGGACAAGCTTGCCGGAGGGCAAGTGGTATTGCCAGCAGTGGTTGATTATACGTCTGCTGTCGTTTCATCTGGCGGATCTAGGGTGGAAACTGCTCGTAAAAGAGCACCCGTCCACCTTTCGAAATCCTTGGAAGCCGGGGTTTAGAAATTCTGAATTTTATAGAGCTGTCAGCTCACTTCCCAATGTTGAACTAGCATCACTGGGCATGGATACGTATGAATTAATTGATGGCTCAACAGCCACAGCCACGATTGCCGGCACGACGATCATGGAGTCCATTGTTAGGGGAAAGCCAGCGTTCACCTTTGGTACTGATTATCATAAAAATCTGCCAGGGGTTATGCCCGTTGAATCATCCGATGATTTGGTGCGTTGGCTGATTCAGATAAATGCAGGATTAATCAAGGTTTCACTTGCTGACACGATGGATTATTTAAGGGAGCTTGAGAATAACAGTTTTGTTGTTGACCCCATAATTAATACGTCCCTTGAGGCGTATCGCTACGCCATAACCTGTGACCTTTCCAAGTTCGCAGATCAATAATCATCGTCCCCTTGACCGTTTTCCTGTTTTCCCTTCAACTGCTTGCGTGATGCCGCCGGCTTTCATCGAGAGTATTAATGCTTCGCTTTAAATCAGAGTAACGTTATGCCTGCAACTACCCCTCAATATCTGTCCTGCCAACGCAAAATCAGTCTTCAGAAAATTGCGATTGCGGCTGCGTTCGCACTCCCCATCTTCACCGTGGGCGCACTGTATTTGTATTATTTGTTTGCCACGGGGTTCTGTGTTCTTGTGATGCTATCGCTCTCCCGATCGCGGTTGTTGCATTTGGGGCGGGAGTTTCAGCATATCTATCTCAAGTATTTGGTCGTTGGCACGCTCTATCTGGCCTTCACAGCGATGATTTCGGAATTCGGAATCTATTGGCCATTAAGAGTGATGCTCCGAATCTGCTTCAGTGTAGTCATTGTCGCTCTTCTTGTGTTAAACCGGGATATCGAAGTGAGTTTGAGGTGGGCGGTACTTGGTCTTCTTATTTCCCATTGCATAATGTTAGTGCGAATTGTCTGGGTTTCGGGGTTCTCGGTTAATCTGATCTATGCAACAGGTACCGTGTTTGACAGCGATGATTTCGAGGTTAACCGCAATGCTATCGGTCTAATGCTATATTCCGGGGCATTCATTACCTGTCTGGCTTATTATTGTAGTTTTATACGGTTGAAATATGCGGTTGTGCTTCTCTGTGCCTTTTCATTTTATACAGTTATCTCTTTCTCAACCAGGTCGATTGTTTCTTTGCTGCTGGTTTGGGCCGCATTTTTATGGACGTTGCGGGTGAAGAAAGGGGTTTCGTATATATTTGTTTTCCTAGGGTTATTTATTTGGATTGTCTTGTCAATAAATGTCCCGGCAATCGACAATATGATGGCTCGATTGGTAACATTTTTTGGGGCTCAATATGACGGTGATTATTCAGCGGGTGCTGAACTTTCAGCCTTGTCGAGATACAATCTTTTTATCGAGGGGTGGGATATATTTCGTGAGTATCCGTGGTTTGGCGTTGGTTTGGAAAACACCAGGTTAATTATGGGCAATTTCACGCATAATGATTTTCTTGAGTTGCTGATCGGCGCAGGCATCTTTGGGCCGGTACCTTTTTACGCCATATATTTAGCTATTTTATATCATTTGATTCGGTTGACAAGGCGGCATAATTTTATCATGCCGTTAATCTTTCTGTTCTTGTCACCTTTTCCTATCGGGATGGCTGGGTGTCTATATCGTCAGCCGACGGCATTCATTTATTTCGGGCTTCTTATCCTGGCAGGCAAGTATATGCTGCTAAACCGTGCCCGTTGGATGGTGCCGGGGCCCGCACTCAACAATGGGTTTTAAGTCATGCAAAGGATGCCCAATTAAAACAACGTGTATTGCCTTCTTGGATAAAGCATGGCCTCCAGAGCACTCGTTTGTCGACGGGATGCTGGCCTTTGAGGTGGCGCGGGTGCCTGATATAAGGGTACGGCTTTGTGTTACGAGAGGCAGTCGTGGGTGTTGTAAAGTACAAAAGTATCGGCATGCGGCGTGTCTGCCGTGTTTTTTCCCTCGCCGGGGTCTTGGACGGGCAGGGAATCTCCTGATTGCGATGGCATTGATCATTTCGCAGTCGCGTCGTGAGCACAGGCGCGGGCGAAAAGTTGTTGTTTTTGTCCGCAACGACCCCGTTTATCTTCTTGCGGCCAGCCTGCTTCGGGGGAGAATTGATCGTGTTGTGTTTCAATCCAGCTTTCCTCACGAGGAGTCCGGCGTTCATGTATTCAAGCGGGCGACAGCAAAGTGTTTGTATCGAATCGCGGGCAGGGGGGTTGACGCGGTAACCGCAGTCAGCCCGAGCGGTATGCTGCGTATCCGGCGGCTTTTCCCGCAGGTCGGTTTTGGCACACATATTCCTTTGCTGTCAGACTTGCGTGGAGAAGGTCGTACCGTCATTCGGGAATCGGGTGACCGGCAGGAAAAAACACCGCTGTTCGTTTACATCGGAACTCATGATCGCGGCAGAGAACTGGACGTCGTCCTGCAGGGAATCGTTTGCGCAATAAACAGAGGTGCTTCGGCCCGATTTCTTTTCATTGGCGGAACGAATGAAGATATCAAGCGTCTTTCTACTGAGGCAGGTGTTAAGCCTTTTGTAAAGGATGGCAGTATCGCATTTGTCGGTCACGTTACGAGGGCAGAAATTTCGCAAAAACTTACAGACGCGGACATCGGGCTTTCACTCATACCACCCAACGCGCTGTATTCTGAATCGTGTCCCACGAAACTGGCGGAATATATGGGTGCAGGCTTGGTCGTGCTGGCCAGCAGGGGTATTCCGATGCAGGAGAAGTTCGTCAGTGAGTCAGAGGGTGGAATGCTTGTCGACTGGAATTCGGAATCCATAGCAGGGGCTGTCTGCACTCTGGCGCAGGACTTTGATAATTTGGACCGGATGAAAGAGAATGCCCGTAATTATGCGTTGGTGCATCTGCAGTATTCAAATTATCTGGGAGAGTTTAAAAAGCTCATTGGTGTCGCGAATGGTTAATCTATCCAACAACAATGGTGAGAAAAAAGGCGGAGCACCCAAAGCGAGAATTGTATATTTTGCTAACAAAGAGCTGCCCGGTCATGATTATCGCATACGTTATGCGTTAAATAGTGATTGGCTTAATGTTTGCTTTGCGATGCCGGGAAAAACAGAGGAGCTGTCCGATGAACAGTATCTTCATGCAGCGATTGGGGAGGGTGTCAGTTTTTCAGATGCATATGAGTTTGCAAGGGTGTTTCTTTTCCTTATCCGCAATCATCGTACCATTGACGCAAATCATTATTTTTCAACGAAGTTTGTACTCCTTGGGCCGCTCCTGTCACGGCTAGCCGGCATTCCCTCGTTAGTAACGATTACGGGATATGGACGCATTTTTAATGCGGACGGGGCATGGTATCGATTTCTGCGGTGTGTCTATTATGCCGTTATGTATTTTTCCTTTCGCTTTCCGGAATTAATTCTATTCCAAAATCGTGGAGACATGGATTTCCTGGCAAAGCGTTACCCGTCCTTTGTTCCGCGGTTCCGCTACATTGGCAGCGCGGTAGATTTTCCGTCAATATGCAGAACTGAGCGTAATGAGGAGGTCTTATCCGTTTTGTGTGTTTCAAGGCTGCATTCATTTAAGGGTATTCATGATTTCCTGGATGCCGCCGAAAGTTTGAAGGGGAAAGGATATTCGTTCGTTTTGGTCGGGCCTGAAGCGAAGGGGGCCGATGGTCTGTTTGAACGGGTGTGCAGAATGGATCGTGATGGTATAATACATTATGCCGGTGAGTTGCACGGGGAAGCCTTGGTGAAGGTTTACAAAGCCGCGCATGTGATGTTTTTCCCCTCTTATGGGGAAGGGATGCCAAGGGTGATGATTGAAGCGGGGATGGCAGGGCTGTGTCCGGTGGCGTATGATATTAATGCGAATCTTGATCTTATTCCTGATGAACAGTGTGGATTTCTGATCAAGAAGGGCGAGGTGGAACGAGCTGTCGGTATAATCGAACATCTGAATGAAGATCGCGGCATGCTTTGTTCCAGGGCAGCGGCTTTTCATGAGCATATTATGAAAAACTTCTCGATGGATGAGTATGGTAAAAGAATGGATGCATGTTTGAGTGAAGTTTTGCGGTGATAAGTGTTCAGGCCCGATCAATCTGTGTGTTCCGGGGTTCTGCATCTGGTTGAACAGTGACAACCGTTGACATGAGTCTATCCGCCTGCCTGCAGGCTTAAACATAAAAAGGATCATTTATGACAGGAGACCGCACCGTTTCTATTCGTTTGGCAACACTGGATGATTTGGATCATGTTACCAAGCTCCACCTGGCATCTTTTACGCCGGAAGACCATGTGCCGGTAATGCTGGGCCCGAGATATGTTAAGGCGACCTATAGGTGGCAAATCAGCACTCCTGACGCATATACTCTCGTCGCAGAATTGGATGGAGCAATTGTTGGCTTGGTTGCGGTGTGCGACAAACCTTTTACACGTCCAATGTTTATGGGGTGTCTCGGTGAGTTTTTCATAAGTGTTCTTAAGAACCCGACCTTGCTGATGCAGGCGGCGCTGTGGAAAAGATTATTTCGCCGTTCCGGGGTTTCCGGGAAGGGCGATGAGATGGCGAGTCACCCAGGCATGGCACAAATGACAATCGGGGCTGTTGATGCTGAATGCCGGGGCGCGGGGATTTTCCCGGCACTGATTGAGGCGACAAAGGTGTTTAGCAGGCAGCGCGGTAGCAGAGCGGTCCGTGCCGGGGTATATAAAACAAATGCGCCTTGCCAACGGGTTTTTATTAAGGGTGGATGGATTGAAACGCCGGAGCTTGAAACGGCGGATACCGTTTTCTATGTCGCATATTTCGATTCTTCATTACCTGAGGAATTTGGAATTATATTGCCCTGCCAAAACGATCCGAAGGCTTGCTGATGCACGCAGTCAGGATGACCTTGATTCAGCTGGGAATATTCTTTTTTCGATGTCTTCTCACCAGATACACGGACGGGGTGAGCCAGCGCCGGGGATAAGGAATATAATGAAAAGGACAATTGATTATTTTTGTGCCCTGATCGGGGGAATTATTCTGCTGCCTTTGCTGCTGCTGTTGTGGATTTGTGTCGTACTGGAGGGCGGGCTCCCCGGCATCTTTCGCCAGCAGAGAGTCGGTCGGTCGGGGCGGGACTTTACGTTATACAAATTCAGAACGATGGGCGTTCGTCCCGGGGCGGAGCAAGGATCTTTTGACGCAGGCCGTGTAGCCCGGGTTACACGGGTCGGGCGTATATTGCGAAAATGCAAACTGGACGAGTTGCCTCAATTCTGGAATGTTTTAAAGGGAGATATGGCATTGGTTGGACCGCGTCCCGAAGTTCGCAAGTGGGTTGATGTATATCCTGAGCGATGGGCCGCAATCCTCTCGGTCCGGCCCGGCATTACCGATCCTGCAGCGATTATTTATCGCAATGAAGAAGAACTGCTGGCGAACGCCGATGATCCGGAGCGGATGTATCTTGAAGACGTTCTTCCGCATAAGTTAGATCTTTATGAAGAGTATATAAAAAATCAGAGTGTTCTTGAGGATATAAAAATACTGGTTAGGACATTTTGTGCTATTATTCGGAGCTAAGCTGTTATTATGAGAGACATCCCGTTTTCAAAGGTTGATTGTTCAGGAAATGAACTGAAATATATAAGGGAAGTTATAGAATCCGGATGGCTTACAACAGCCGGAAAATGCAGCGCCCTTGAGGCACGCTTTAGGGAAAAGATCGGATGCAAATATGCATGCGCTGTGAATTCAGCCACTGCGGCCTTGCACTTAGCCTGTGAGGCCGTGGGGATTGGACCGGGAGATAAAGTGTTTGTACCGACCATGACGTTTACAGCATCCGCAGAGGTCGTTCGCTATATGGGGGCGGATCCTGTGTTTCTGGATGTGGAATATGGAACCTGTTTAATAACACCCGAAATTCTCAATGCGGCGATACAGCAATATCCGGATGCAAAGGCACTTATGTTGGTCCATTTTGGCGGACAGGCCGCAGA
>JAQVYB010000269.1 GCA_028708815.1 Kiritimatiellia bacterium
CTCTGTGATCTCCAGTGACTGAAAGGAACGGGTGGTTCACTTCTTTTTCTACCACTCGCTTACTGCTTCGTTAAAGCTTTGCAGTACGAGCCCTCCCCCGCGTCCACCCTCTCTTCCTTCCTGCCTTTGCGTAAGAATCTCTCTTGCGTTCTCTGCGTTCTTTCGCGGCTGTTTTTCAAACCCTTTTTGGCATGGAGCCCATGCCGCTCCCTAATGAGTGAAAATTAGCGTGGATGTGTGATTTTCCCTCGTTTTGACCATTTTTTGATGGTTTCTACGTGGTTTTTGGCGTTTTTCTTCGGTTTTTGGCCCGTTTTTGGCCCGTTTTTGGCATTTTCGACGTTTTTTATGCCATTTTTCGTCCAAAATTCTTCCTCTTCTGTACGGCACGTGCAACAGACCCCGGCTACTTTGCGGGGTATATTCCTGAGAGCCCACCGGAGGGTCGACCGTTAAATCGAAGATAAACCATTTCCCGCCCGCCTGAACGCCATGTATGTCGGTAGAATCCGGGGACACTTTCCTGTGGCTTTTTTGTGTAATCCGCGGAATAAATGCGGGATGGAACTTTGGACCGTCAGTATTTTATTCGCCACGCTTCTCTACGGGGTACTCCACTTTCTTTACAAAGTCGCCGCCGAGTCAGGTGGAGAAGGCGATGAATTGGTCAGCATTGCGGGCGGAACCGTCGCCGTATTGGCACTCATCACCCTCTGCCTGACCGAACAGCATCCCTTGCGGCTCTTCACAGGCCCGGTATTTCTGTATGCCTGCCTGAACGGGCTGACGTATGCTCTGGCCATGCTGACCAATTTCGGCGCCCTTCAGCGGGCGCCCGCCGCCGTGGTATTTCCACTGAACCGCCTGAACAGCCTGCTGGTCCTGCTGGTCGGCGTGTTTTTTTTCCACGAACTCATCCGCCCGGTACAGTACGCCGGGATTGCAATAGGCCTTTCAGTGCTTTTCCTTATTTCCCGCGAACAGAAAAAAAACTTTGCCCGCACGCGGGACCGCCGGATCATTGCAGGCGTTCTTCTGGCACTGACCAGCGCCGGCTTCACCACCCTTTCCATGACGGCCGGAAAGCTGCTGGCCGACACCTCGGAAAACCGCCTCGCCTACATGACCACCTCCTACAGCCTGGTTTTTCTCTTCACCTTTGGCCGTCAAAGCCTGCGTAAACACCGCTTCGACTGGCTGGCTTCGCTCCTCCGTACGCCCCGCCTTTCGCTCTACGGTCTCGCCATCGGCTGTCTGAATTTTGCGGGCTACTTCCTGGTCCTGCGCGCCTTCGGAAGTGGGCCCATCTCCCTCTCTCAGGCGATCTTCAGCAGTTCCATCATCATTCCGGTGATTCTCTCGCGACTGTTTTACCGGGAGCGGCTGACTCCCACCCGTCTGCTAGCCATCCTCCTCGCCATGCTCTCCGTCGCCCTGATCAGCATCCCCTGACCTTACGAGCCTCCATCGGGGTCAGCCCTTAAATAATAAGCGAAGCCACTGCGCCTACCTTTTGCTTCTTTTCCGCCACGTGTTTCCTTGTCATGTTTCCATTGGTTTCTATTAACGAAAATGCTAGGAAGGTCAGGCTGTCTGGAAACGTCGGAGGTTCTTTATGTCTATTCATCGCGTTCATCTTTATCTCACTCTCTGCTTCATTATTCTGCTGAACGGCTGCCGTACTGCGCCGCATCAGACGGAGGAAACAGGCCGTCCCGCCGCAGAACCGCTCTTCCCGCTTACCGTACTGCATGTGAACGATACGCATTCTTATTTTGATCCATCCGAACTTCCACAATCTGACGGCACACGGCTGCGCTGTGGGGGATATCCGGCCGTGCAGTCCTTCGTGCAGTCCGAACGCGCCACCAACGAACACGCCCTCTTTCTGCATGCGGGCGACGCTTTTCAAGGCACCGGCTACTTTGTGCTCAATCACGGCGCGGCCAATGCCGAACTCCTGAACCTGATGCGCCCGGACGCTATGACCATCGGCAATCACGAGTTCGATCAGTTGCGCGAAATGAACATCACCTGGAGCGAAGACGGCTCCGTGGCGGAACAAATTGTGCCCGGAAGTAAAATCCCTCTCGACCTGCCGCTGGCCCGCTTTGCGCAATCCGTACATTTTCCGCTGGTGGCGGCCAACTTCGAATTTCAGGCCGATCCCCACCTGGCTCAGACCACGAACATCACCCCCTGGATCATCTGCGAGGTGCAGGGCGAAAAAATCGGCCTCTTCGGAATCCTGCTGGATGACATGCCCACCATCTCCTCGCCGGGAAAGGACTTGATCTTCGAGCGCATCGCGGATGCCGCGCAGCAGGCCGTAGAACAATTGAACGCAGAGGGCGTCAACAAGATCATCATGCTTTCGCATATCGGTTACCGCAGCGATTGCCGAGTCGCCGGCGAAGTAAACGGAATTGACCTCATCGTCGGCGGACATTCGCATGACCTGCTCGGGGACTTTACCAATCAGGGCTTTGCCTATGTGGGACCCTATCCCACCGTGATCACGTCGCCTACCGGCGAAACCGTCTGCGTGGTGCAGGCCGGATCGTATGCGCTGGCCGTTGGCAAGCTGGACGTGCAGTTTGACCCTGCCGGACGCATTCAATCCTGGTCCGGCGGAAACAACCTGCTGGTTCTTACGGACAACGCTTCCGCGTCCAGCAACACCCTCCGCGAAG
>JAQVYB010000270.1 GCA_028708815.1 Kiritimatiellia bacterium
GACCGGCTGCACGTCCAGTTCAATCACCCGAGGTCCAGGCCGTCCGCTTCGCTCAACATACACATCCTTCCACTCTCCATCATCCGCACAGACCTGTACGCGGTACTCCCGGGCAAACGCCGTCTCCCACAGTACGTTGATGCGTGCGAGCTGCTCCTCGCTCCCGAAATCCACCATCCACCATTCCTTATCATTCCAGGTACTCGCCCAGCGCGTGACCGCAGAACCATCAATCGCCTTGGCAGGGCCCAACTCATCCGACTCCGAACTCGATGCCGTAACGGTCCATCCCTCGTGCGGGACAAGCGGCGCAGGAGCGGCCACTTCTTCAGCCATCCCTTCTTTCAACACCGTTTCCTCCACCGCAACCAAGGTCTCTTCGGCGGGCACGCCCGACAGGACTTCCGGCTCCTCGCGAGTCGCGCAACCGCATACACCAAGAAGGACAAACAGGCCGATCCATTGTTTCCACATGATAATTCTCCGTTTTCTGGGTTCTGATTGACTGGAAAAAGGATTCACCCCTTCAAGCCGGACATCGAGATGCCCTCGATAAAGCTCCGCTGAGTGAAGAAGAAGAGGACAATTATCGGCAGCGCCACCAGCGTACTGGCCGCCATCAGATAATTCCATTCTGTTCCGCCGTGCTGGCTTTGATAGAACTGAAGTCCCAGCGCCAGGGTGTAATCATTCTGGTCGGTCAGATAGATCAGCGGCGCAAGAAAATCATTCCAGGTGGCCATGAATTGGAACAACCCCACCACCATCAGGGCCGGACGACACAGCGGCAGAATAATCTGCCAGAAGATGCGGAACTCGCTGCACCCATCTATGCGGGCCGCCTCCGACAGGTCTTTCGGTATGCCCCGGAAAAACTGGCGCAGCAAAAATACGTTGAAAGCGCCGGCAAAGAACGAACCCACCCACAACGGACGCAATGTTCCAATCCAGCCCAGCCACTTGAACATGCAGTAAAGCGGAACCATCACCACCGGAAACGGGATCATCATGGTGGCCAGTGCCAATAAAAACACCTTGTCGCGCCCGCGCCAATCCACACGGGAAAATCCGTAGGCCGCCAGCGCACTCGAACAAACGGTGCCCAACACGGTCAGCAAACAAAGCAGCAGGGTGTTTCGCAGATAAAGCCCGAAATGCTTCATCGCCCGGATGGAGAGGATGAAGTTCTCCCAACGCGGCTCGACACGGCGCGAAATTTCCGTGCGCGGAACCACGCGCCAGGCCGGCGGCGCCTCGCTCTCCAAGGCGTCCGGCTTCGTATCCAGCACCACCTTCACCCAAGGTGACGCTTCCGAGGCGGGAACCTGCTGCTGCACCGCTGCAGCCACGTTGGTTTCATCAACCGCACCGGCACGGAAAGTGGCGACCCCCTCCGCATAATCACCGGATGGAATAATATGCAGATCCCCTGCGCCATCGCGCACCACCACGGAGGGTTCGCTGACGAAAATCCCCAGCCGTACAGCCGTACGTTCCCCGTCCCAGTCCGCATAATAACGGTACGGAAGCCACGAAGGAGGAAGCGACATGGTTTGCTCGATCGGTTTGAGTGCGGTAGAGATCATCCAAACCAGCGGAAGAATGAAAATCACGGCCCCGATCAGCAACAAAAAATAGATGACGGTTTTTTTGATCATGAAATCAATCGCCTCCGTAGTAAATATGCTTCCGGGTTACGGCAGTGGCCAACCAGGTCAACAGAAGGATGAGAATGAACAGCACCCAGGCCATCGCCGAGGCATAACCCATCTGCCGGTACTGGAAGGCATTCTGAAACAGATACACCGCATAAAATAAAGCCGAACGATTCGGACCACCGCCGCCCAGCATGACAAACGCCTGCGCAAAAACCTGAAGCGACCCGATAATCCCCATGACCAGATTGAAATAAATGACCGGGGAAATCAGCGGGACCGTGATATGACGGAATTTCGTCCAGAATCCGGCCCCATCGATATCCGCTGATTCATACAGCGAGCGCGGCACATCCTGCAACGCGGCCAGATAAATCACAATCGTGTTGCCGCACCCCCAAAGCGACATTAGAATGATCGCAGGTTTCGTCCAAAACTCATCGGAAAGCCACTGCGGGCCCTCAATCCCGAACCAGGCCAAACCCGCATTCAACAAACCGAGTTTCCCATTCAGAATCCAAAGCCAAATCATGCAACTGGCCACAATCGGCACCAGGGACGGAATAAAAAAGACGGTGCGGAAGGTTGAACGACCCTTCACCGCCTGATTCAGCAGAATCGCCATTAACAGCGAAACAAGCAAACCCAACGGAAGCGCGAACAAGGCAAAATAAAAGGTGTTGTACAGGGATTTCCAGAATACCGCGTCAGACACCATGTCCTGATAATTCAGCGCACCGACCCAGACCGGATCCGTCAACACGTCGTAATCGCAAAACGAATAATAGAGTGAAGCCGCCACCGGATAGACCGTAAAGGCCAGAAACCCAATGATCCAAGGGCTGATGAAAGCCAACCCGATATACAAATTTCTTCGCTCTGCCCTGGTCATAGGATTATTCCTGTTTCAATTGTTGCACACCCGCCACGCTCTCGGCATTGTAAGCACATACAACGATGTATAGGCCGCCGCTTTTTTTTTGTTAAATGGAATCGCGCTTCTATAGTAAACACCCTCATGCTGCGCAATCACT
>JAQVYB010000131.1 GCA_028708815.1 Kiritimatiellia bacterium
CCCGTCCCGCACCATAGCCTTCGCCAGACGCAGATGCGCTTCGCACAGTGCCCCTTCGGCGGCGCATTCAATCAGACTATCCGCAATCAGATTGTCGCTGCGGGCGGCTTCACGGATACGCGGACCATCCGGATCGGGCGGTTCGGCGAGCATTTGCCGCCGCAGGTGCCTTGCCGTCAGCAGGCCCGCGATAAAATCATCCCCCGCCGGAGTCAGGCCGCCGCCGCATCCGCTCAGCGCACGCACCCCTTCGATAAGTCGACCCCCGAAAATCAGATGAACGGATTCACGCACGCGGCGAACCAATTCCTGCTCAAAGCCCAGGCGAAACGCGGCCTGACGGCGCGGACTTAAAAGGAAGGCCAGACTTTTCTCCGGCGCACGAGCCAGCAAAACCTGTTGCAGGATTTCCACATTGGAATAAAAAACATCCGGATCCCAGTCGGTGGTTTGAAAGGAGGATTGGAACCGCTCGGCAATGCCGTGGGATACGCCATTCAGACAGACGGCCCCTTCATCAATCCGCAGAGAATGCAGCGGCGGCAAGGTGCCGCGAAGCACCAGATTCAACGGCCCCCCGCCAACGGATTCTTCCACCACCGAGGCCAAACGACCGTTCTGCACAAAGTTGACCACACGCTTGAACCGCGAATGCAGCGCATACTCGCCACACCGAATCCGGTCGCCTGTGCTGATCAACATCGGCTCACCTCCGTTTTTTCTCAGGTATCGTTAAAACTCAACCTATCATGTGTACCCGGCCACCCGAAAAGAGTATAGTCCGGAAGAAGCAAAAGACAAGAGAACAGCCCAACGAATCACAGGAAAAAACGCCCCCGCTGCGGCTCACGGAGGAGACGCTTGACCTCCGGATTCTTCATGGTTCAAGGAGAATGAGCATGCCGCGAGCCGCGGATGACGAGGTTGGCGAATATTCCATCGACCCAATCAGGATCTACGGACATGGCACATGGCAGAGGTCACATCCGGATACATCGGAAAGGCGTGCTCGAGATGCACCAAATGCAGGGCACTTCGAACCGCCGGTTTTGCATTCACCAGCACCAGCTCCCGTCCGTGATCCTCCAACTCTTTTTTTATGGAAAACAACAACCCAAGGCCACTGGAATCCACATAATCCACGCCCCCGATATCCAGCACGACCCCCCGGCGCACGTGCGTACCCCGTGCCAGTTCAATCTCCACGGCACGTGACGGACGCTCGGCCAGATCGTCCATATAAATGACTACCCATTCCGTATCGCTTTCCCTATTCACAACCCTCACCCCGTCTCTACGAAAGTACCCGACAAACGCGTTCGGGAACGCCCTCACTCAAGCGTAGTATCCGGATGACAGGCCGAATTGCAAGCCCTAAACGCCCTGCCGCTTCGGCATTCCTTTTGCTCTGTTGCTTCTTCAGCACAAAACATCGCAAGCGGATGTTTGCATAAAGCAATCCGTCGGGTTGTCGATGATCCACCTGAACGTGAACCCGGAACTCATCCAGAAGGCACGGGATGTTTTTCGTTCCGTCCGGTCCCGGTCACTCTCCATTACTCCTGGGTGATGCGGTAGAACAACTGCGCGACAGGCTCTTCCGGGGTGTTGATAAACAGACAGGCGCCGGATGCCCCTTTGATTCCGTTGGTTAAAATCGTAAACGGTTCGCTCAGCGATTCGGTCTTTTCGATGCGGTAAAACAAACCCTCCCGACCGGTCCACGTCAGCTGTATTTCGTTGTCGACCATGGTCCCGGCGGGATCAAAATCCAACCGGAAGACGGATGCCGCATTGGTCGGCACGGTGGCGGTGCGGTATTCGTTCAGATTGCTCATGCCATCCCCATCGGCATCTTCATCGGGATCAACATCTGTTTCGCCGAAGTAGGTTTTTTCCCAGACATCGTCCATGCCGTTTCCGTCCTGATCGATCACCACGCGGGAAAGGAAATACGGCGAACCGATCAGCGTGTGGTACGTGTCGAAAATTGGTTCGCTGCCCCCGTCACGGAAGATTCTGAAATCGACATAGCGCCCGTCCTCAATCATATCCTGATAAAACCAGTTCACCATGTGTAGATTTTTAAAGCGACGGGAAATATCCACATAATCCGGATTGGCGTCCGGATCATCGGGGTCCTCGTCGGAATAATCGCTTAGGGCAAAAAGTTGTTGCATCCAGTCCTGCTGGTTTTTCATGGCGTCGGCCGTATTGGTCGCGGTGTATGTCCCGACCTCAAGATGGTCGAGATACACATCGGCGGGTTGCACCCCGTAGGTATGCGTCAGGAGGTGCAGCATGAGACGCTCCACATGAGCAAAGGAAAAATCATCGCTGCATTCAAACAGGGAGAAGGGTACGACGAAGCGCGAGTAGCCCGTATTCTGAAGGCTGAAATCCAGTATGGCGGAATTGTCCGTTGTATCCGTACCATCCGAATCGAGTTCAATCCGAAGCCAGGGTTTGGTTTCTGCGTTAGTGCCACGTTTGGCATAGAAAGCAATGCCATCGCAATCGGACCAGTCCGTTTTCCCCGCAAGACAGCACCCGTTCCCACCGATGTAGCCGCCGCCGGCATCGGTTCCTCCCATACGCAGAGCATATGTGCCTTCTGCGGCATCCGAGGATAGTTCCCACGTCGAAAGGCCCCAGGGAACCGTCCACCAGATTTGGTCCGGAGCTGCCGATGTTGAAACACCAAACGTATCCACGATCACATTCGCCGGAAGAACATTGGACTGCGTGGTGAGTACCATCAGCCTCAGCGCCGTGATATTCGTCCAAACCAAACTCGGACAGGCCGCGGCCAATGCCGTAGCCGACAGTTCCAGGCGGGCATAATTGGTCGACTCTATTTCGCAGTTCGCCCAGGTCGCAATGACCTCATCACCTTCGTGCTCATATCCGCTTTGCAATCCGACCACCAGATTCGGATTGACAGCATCCCCCGCCGTGCGCTTGGCATAGATGTAGAAAGAGGGCGCGGTCGACCAGTCCCGCCGGGGCGTGATATCGCATCCCGTTCCACCCACATACCAACCGTCGTTGCCCACGGCGGAGACCGTCAGCCAGAGAGCGCCCGTACCGCTGTATGCCTCATTGCTGATGGCCGCCGCCAGGTTGTTCCATCCACCCCACATGCCGTTAGTCGATTCAAACTCTTCGACCAACTGACCACCCGTCAGCGATTCGAAGGCCGCCACCACGGTTTCATCCGTAGCGGAATAGGCGGGTTCAAAGAGGGAGGCGGTTTCCGCAATCATCATGGGTTTACGGTGGCCGTTGGTATTGTCGGGGTCCGAGAAGGTGTAATAGAAATTCTGCGCCGTAGGGATTTCTTCGTAGTAGCCATACTCAATGGCCTTCGCCAACTGGTCATCCATGACCGGGTCTTTGTTCCCGTAGTAGTCGCCGTTGTAGACCGAGATTCCGACCCAATCCACCCAGTCATCACCGGGATACACCGCCGCATAATCACGCATGGGCGAATCAGGGCCGCTCGTTCCCTGGGTGGCCGCCCAGACCATGGCCACGTTCGGGGCGTTGGAATGAAACAAATCCGCCACGTTCCGCCAGCCTTCGATGTAGGTTTGCGTGGTCACGCAATCCGAATCGGAATAGCCCGGCGCCCAGGGATACCACGTCCCATTGGCTTCATGGGCGAAACGCAGAAAAACCGGCCCCCCGAACAGCGCGCAATTCGTGGCAAACGAATACATCCGGGCATATACGGGGTCCCCGGATGTCCAGTTGGTGAAGGTTTCGGCAAAACCGTTCATGGGTTCATAGGCGATATGCAGCGCGGCGGACGGATAGATAGAGGTCACGTTCGTGGCCCAATCCCAGGGAAAAGCATCATCTGTGGCACAAAAAGCGGAATAAACCGCATGTTGTTTCTCGGCATGCAGGTTGAAATCCGTGATGTCCTGAGCGCTTTCGACGGGAAAATATGCACCCAGATAAACGCCGTGTTCCGGTTCGTGCAGAGCGGCCGAAGCCGTCAAGCAACTCATCGTCGATACAAGCAGAGCTATTCTGATTCTACACATACGTGGCTCCCGCAGTTGATGTATACCACGGATATACCACGCGCCGGGGATGTTGTATAGAAAATCTCCGAAAAAAGACCGGCAGGCTCGACGCCGGGGGTGCCCCGACTATTCCGCGCCTTTTTCGCCGGTGAACGTGACCTTGGCAATGTACGGCAGTTCCCGATAATAATTATCGTAATCCAACCCGTAGCCCACCACGAAATGGTCATCAATCACAAAGCCCACATAATCCGCCTCGACCGGCACCAGGCGGCGGCTCGGTTTATCCAGCAGCGCACAGGTCCGCACCGTTTTCGCGCCCTTGCTGTAGAGATACTCCTTCGCAAACGTCAGCGTGCGCCCCGTATCCAGAATATCGTCAATGATAAAGACATCACACCCATTCACATCCACCGTGAATTCCTTCACCACCTTCACGGTGCCGGACGACTCCGTGCCCGCGCCGTAGCTCTCGAGCGTGGTGAAATCAATCCGCGCATGCACCCCGTCGCGGTTCAACTCGCGCACCAGATCGGCAAAGAACATAAAGCTCCCCCTCAAAATGCCGATCATCACAAACTTCTCCTTGTTGCGGCATTCCTCCGCCATTTCCTTCACCATTTCCGCCACGCGGTCGCGAATCTGCTCCTCTGTAAAAAGAATATCCTTGATATGATGCGGGTCCATGAATGCCACTCCTTATCTGTTAGCTGCCCTGAAAGAGGGCCGAATCAAACCGTTTTTCCGCCCGAAAGCCAATACCTTTCCTCATTCTTCCTGCACCGAATGCTCCAAATCCTCCAGCGCGATATTGAGCGAATCCGTGCTGATCGCAATCTCCACCAGCGAAAACAAAAGCGAAGAAAGAAGCCCCAGCAGACTCAGGCCGAAAAGCACCTCCGCCGGAAGCACCCAATTCAGAAACAGCGCAAACATCGCCAGCGCGCACAACGTAAAACTCAGCACCCCCAAAAGCTGCATCACCCGAATCAGTTGAATCCGTTTGCGCAAATTCAGAATCTGCCGCAGATTCGCCTCGTTCTTTTTTTCCTGGTGCTCTGCGTGAAGCTGGCGCGTCAACTGCGCCAACACCAGAAAACGGTTCGTATACGCCAGCAACAACAAAGAAATCGCCGGAAACAACAACGCCGGCGTCGTAATATCGATCTGCATAAAAAAGTCCCTTCGGAGGCCCTCTGCCCACGGCTGCGGCATGATACGGCAGCAACGGTACCCCGCACAAGCCCGCATCCCCCCTATTTTCCCGCATTTCCCACTTGTGCCCCTCCCCGCTTTTAGTATCGTTTGCCCTCTGAGAGCGGCTGGGTTCCATTTTTCCAACGATTGGAAAAATCGCCGGAAAAGTTTCCAATGATTGGAAAAAACGCCAAAAAAGTTTCCAATGGTTGGAAAAGTGCCCGGAGGACACTCCCGGGAGGGACGCGGGACGCAACATCCTCAACAACGAACAAACAGAACAGGAATTCATTAATGAGTGACCATATGCAGCACGACGCCCGCGTCGCCAAGGCCAACAAGCCCGCCGAAGACGCCATGAAACTTCATCCGTTCTATCGGGGTAAAATTGAAACCGCTCTGCGCTGTTGTGTGCGCGATTTGAACGACTTCGCCATCTGGTACACCCCCGGCGTCGCCGCCCCCTGCAAGGCCATTGAGAAAAACCCCGAGCTGGTCTACGAATATACAAACAAATGGAACACCGTGGCCGTTGTCAGCGACGGCACCCGCGTGCTCGGCCTGGGCGACATCGGCCCCAAGGCGGGCCTCCCCGTCATGGAGGGCAAGGCCCTGCTCTTCAAATATCTCGGCGGGGTGGATGCCGTGCCCCTCATGCTCGACACCAAAGATCCCGAGCGCCTCATCGACACCGTCCTCCTGATGCAGCCCTCCTTCGGAGGCATCAACCTCGAGGATATCGCCCAGCCCAAATGCTTCCGCATTCTCGATACCCTCCGCGAAAAAGCCGAAATACCCATCTGGCACGACGACCAGCAGGGCACCGCCACCGTCATCCTCGCCGGCCTGCTCAACGCCCTCAAACTGGTGGGAAAATCCATTCAGGATGTCCGCGTCGTCTTTGTGGGCAGCGGCGCGGCCAACAGTGCCGCCGCACGCCTCGTGATTGGGCGCGGTGCCGATCCCTCCCGCTGCATGATGGTGGACTCCCGGGGCATCATGGGGCGCTTCCGATCCGATATTGAAGCCCGCAAAAACGAGCACTACGTCAAATGGCATCTCTGCGAAATCACCAACGGCGAACAACGAGAGGGCGGCATCGAAGAAGCCCTGAAAGGCGCCGACGTGGTTATCGCCTCCTCCACTCCGGGCCCCGATACCATCAAAAAAGAATGGATCGCGCAAATGGCTGAAAACGCCATCGTATTCGTCTGTGCCAATCCCACGCCGGAAATCTGGCCGTGGGATGCGCGCGAGGCGGGCGCCGCCATTGTGGCCACCGGGCGCTCCGATTTTCCGAATCAGGTCAACAACTCCCTCGGCTTCCCCGGCATCTTCCGGGGTACCCTCGATGTGCGGGCGACGACCATTACCGATGAAATGTGCTTTGCCGCCGCCGACGCCCTGTCCGGGTTCGTGGGCGACCAACTCTCCGCCGAGCAACTGCTCCCCACCATGGACGACTGGAAAGTCTTCGCCGAGGAAGCCGCCGCCGTCGGCCTCAAGGCCCAGGAACAGGGCGTGGCCCGGCTCGTTAAAACCCGTGAGGAACTATTCGAAAGCGCACATGCCGCCATTGCCCGGTCGCGCAACATGACGCAACTCATGATGGACAACGGCATCATCCCCCCGCCACCCGGGAACCCGCCGACTGTTGGAGGCATTCTCTCTTAGAAGACATCTCCCCATCCGGCCGGAGGCGGAGCCCCGAAGGTCAGCCGTTCGCCGCGCACGGGGTGATTCACTTCCAGACAGCGGTGGTGCAGGGCAATGCCCTCGAAATCGTACCGTTTTTTTGCACCGTACTTCACATCACCCCAGATGGGGGTGCCTATGGCTGCGCACTGGGCGCGAATCTGGTGATAGCGTCCGGTCAGCAATTCAATCTCGACAAGCCACCGCCCGCCATTCGATGGGCGCAGCACGCGGTATCGCAGGCGGGCTTCCTTGGCGGCGGAATCATCGGCACAGCTCACCTCGGCCCGGTGGCTTCCGTGTTTCAGGAAGTGGATCAGTTCACCCTCGTCACTTGGAGGGCGCTCTTCCAGCAGGGCCTGATAAATTTTGCGAACGGTATGTGCACGGACCTGTTCGTTCATGCGCGAGAGGGCTTTGCTCGTTCGTGCAAAGAGAACCACTCCGCTCACCTCGTGATCAATCCGGTGTACCGCCTCCAGAAAGACATTACCCGGCTTGCCGTATTGCTCCTTCACCCACCGCTTGGCCAATTCCTCGAGGCTGACCCGATCCGTTCCGCTCGGTTGCGTGAGGAGGCCCGCCGGTTTATTCACCGCCAGCAGGTGATTGTCCGCGTACAGAATGGCCTCCTTCGTCAGAGATTGCACGATGCCGCTTTCCATCGGGGGTCCACCCATCGCGCCCAGGTTCCATTCGGAAGCAGCAGCGTATCGGCCGAGCCTGTCAGCAGCATTTCACCGCACTTCAGGCATTCCGAACCGAACGACTGTTCCAGAAGATTCCGCAGCACCAGCGGCGAAAACCCCGGGGTATGCGAGGTAAGCAGCACAAAAGCAGGCTCCGTGCTCAACACCTGCCGCACGTTCGACAGCGTATCCATCAAATCTTTTTCCACTTTGTAAAGTTCACCTTTGCGCCCGCGCCCGAACGAAGGCGGATCCAGCAACACCGCATCGTACTTCCGTCCCCGTCGAATCTCGCGCTGCATAAACTTGTTCACATCATCCACAATCCAGCGGATCGGCGCATCCTGCAACTGGTTCAGCGCCGCATTTTCGCGCGCCCAGTCCACCATGCCCTTCGAGGCATCCAGATGACAACACGTCGCGCCGGCCTTCGCCGCTGCCAGCGTCGCGCCACCCGAGTAGGCAAAGAGATTGAGAAAATTCAAGGGTCGTCCGGCTTCTTTTTGGATGGCGCTCAACGTCTGCTCAATCCATTCCCACTGGGCGCGCGTCTCGGGAAAGACGCCGAGATGCCCGAAATCCGTGGTCGAAAGTTTCATCCGGATGCCCTGAATCGGCACAATCCACGACTCCGGCATGCGCTCTCGCCCGGACCAATTCAATCCGTCGTTGCGATCAAAGGCCGCCGTGGCTCTTTTCCATCGCTCCGGATGGCGCGGCGCCCAGACCGCCTGCGCACAGGGTCGCGTCAGCACAACCGGGCCGAACCGTTCGAGCTTCTTTCCATCCCCGCTATCCAGCAATTCGTATTCATTGACCTGCATGAGGGAAGCTTGCCTGTTTGCCCATGAATTTTCCATTGAATTGTGCGACGGATTCAACAGGTTCTTCCGGATATTTCGTGAGCACTCGGTGTTTTCTTCAAGGCAAAGCGATGAATGAATGTTGCCGATCAGGCGATCGGCGCTCCCGGGCAAGCAAATCTGTGTAATCCGCCTTCGTAAAACAACGCTCTTTCACCCGTGATAATCCGGGGAAACCCCGTTTTTCACCCCCGAACAGCGAAAAAACCACCCCGCGCCTTCCCGCCGTACGCAAGATTTTTCAAGGATCAAGGTATAACGCTTTACTTGCACCGCGGTTTGGACTATTATAACCCTCGGTTAAAACGATTTACTTGCCTGATTTCAATGACATTGGCACTTCAAAGAGGAAATGACATCATGATCAAAAAATGGATTCTCTTCTCACTGGCCGCTGTTTTTGCAGCCTGTACCCACCTTCAGGCCGGCGTTCCATTCCATGTAACTCACCTCTGGCATATGCATCAGCCAATCTACTGGCCATACGAAAATTTCAAGGCAACCGACGCCAACGGGCGTTTTCCGTATAACATTGAAGGCAGCGTATTTGACGGCGACCGCCGCAGTGCCTATCAGTATTGGCCTCCGGCGGCAGTCAGCTACGCGCACGATCGGGGCATGGCACACGGCGGCTCGCAATGCAGTTATTCCGGGTCGCTGGGGGAAAACATGGTGACACTGGGTCAAGACATAGGCGCATACCAATCGGCGATGAACGACAAGAAAACATCGATGGGAAATCCTCGTCTGGACATGGTCGGCATCGCCTATCATCACAGTTTGATGCCGTTGACCTGCCGCGAATCGCAAATCATGCAGATACGCCTCCACAAAGAGCAGTACAAAGACCGCTGGGGAACCAGTGACTATTCCAAAGGGTTCTGGCCGCCGGAATGCGCGTTTGAAGAAAGCCTGATTCCGGCGCTGGTCGCAGAAGGCCTTCAATGGGTCATTGTCGATAACGGCCATCTTTTTCGTACCGTATCTGATTTTGAGTGGTCCTCCGCCAGTTCTGCAAAGCCGAATGCAGCGGATATGAATAACGGCAGTTCCACCAATCTGAACAGCCAGTGGGTACAGCTGCCCAACGTCTGGGCGCCGACCAAAGTGTTGGCTCCCTGGTCCTATCAGCCGCATTATGTACAGCATATTGATCCCAATACCGGAGCAAGCACAAAAATCATCGCCGTGCCGGCCGGGCGCTATGAAGGCAACGAAAACGGCCGCGGCGGGTATGGTGCGTTCAAACCGGAAAACGTATGGGGGTCCTTTAATGCCGCCAATAACAACAGCGACAAGCCCATGATGATTCTCTGTCACAGTGACGGCGATAACTACGGCATGAAGAATTCCGACGCCTGGAACGGCCAGCAAAATCTCTTTTTAGACATGGTTCAGGCCAATGCCGATTTCGAATACACCTCCGTTCAGGACTATCTGGGCATGTATCCGCCCTCGCAATCCGACATCATTCACGTCGAGCCCGGCTCATGGATCGGCATCGACGGCGGTACGCCCTATTATGAAAAATGGCTCTCGTCTGAATACGAAAACGGCTCCAATCCCGACCGCTACTCCTGGTCGGTTCTCGTCGCCGCGCAAAACCGCGTGATTCTGGCCGACTCGCTGGAAAACGACTACAGCATGAATGACGTGGAATGGGGGCTGGGAAACGATACCGCCAAAGCATGGCACTGGTATCTGAACGCCGAAACTTCCTGCTACTGGTACTGGGATCATTCCGGTGAACCATGGGACGGACATCCAACCCGCGCCGCCAATCAGGCCGTCGCCTACGCCATGTCCGTCATCAACCGCCATCCGGGCGGCGACAACAAGGGCCCGAGCATTTTCCCGCCCCAGAGAAATTACTACAACCCAGGTTCCTACATGTGGGATCCGCTGACTCCCGATCCGTCCGATTTCACCGTCTGGAGTTTTGTCGACGACGTCAGCGGACTGCAAAGCGTTGTGCTTAAATGGCGCTCAGACAAAGACGGTCACAACCCCATTGGGTCCGTCCAGAACGAAACCTATGCCGGCGGCGATGAAGTCAACAGCTGGAATTCCGTAACCATGACCGGCGCGTGGGACCCCGCCAATAAAGTTTCGGTCTGCCCGGATCCGACATACCGCGCCCAAATGTATTCAGCGAACATCACGGGACAAGACAATGTCCTCCTCGATTACTACATCGAAGCCACCGACAGCCTGGGCAATATTTCGAAAAGCGAAATTATCCATGTCGTCGTCGGCGAAGTCGGCGCCGCACCACCGCCGGAACTGAACATCGTCGGTGTGGGTCACTATCCCGGCGCAACGCACGAAGATAATCCCACGCTGAATATCAACGAAGATCTCTGGGTTGACGCCTATACGGCCGGCCAAACGCCCACGGAAATCAAAACACACTACTCGGTCAACAGCGGCTCATGGGCGGAGGCCATCATGGAAGCCAACGGCATCGGCGCCTGGCATGTGAATATGGGCTCGTTCAATCTGGGCGACTGCATCCGGTTCTACGTCACCGCCACCGACGGCGAAGTGACCAAAACCGACAACAACAACGGCAGCAATTACACCATCTGCTGCGTAGGCAACGAGTCTTCTGCCGCCTCATTCTCCCCGCCCGCACCGACCGGATGTG
>JAQVYB010000132.1 GCA_028708815.1 Kiritimatiellia bacterium
CATCCGGATGAAGATTCCGCGCGGACAGGTCACGGCCCTGATCGGGCCCTCCGGCTGCGGTAAGTCCACCTTGCTGCGTTCCGTGAACCGCATCAATGATCTGCTCAGCATTGTGCGTATCGAGGGCGATATGATTCTCAACGGCGATTCCGTTTATTCCCCCGGCGTGGATGTGATCGAACTGCGCAAACGCATGGGCATGGTTTTTCAGAAACCCAATCCGTTTCCGATGAGCATTTTTGAAAACGTGGTGTATCCGTTGCGTATTGACGGCGAGCGCAACAAGGGCATATTGAACGACGTGTGCGAGAAGAGTCTGCGTGGGGCGGCGCTGTGGGATGAGGTGAAGGACCGGCTGAGCGAGAGTGCGCTCGGGCTTTCGGGCGGCCAGCAGCAACGGCTGTGCATTGCCCGCGCCATAGCCTCGGAACCCGAGGTGCTGCTCATGGATGAGCCATGTTCCGCGCTGGACCCTATTGCCACGAATAAAATTGAGGATCTGATGGAACAGCTTAAGGGAGAATACACCATGCTGATCGTTACCCACAACATGCAGCAGGCGGCGCGGACCAGCAACTATACCGCCTTCATGTATTTGGGACGTCTGATTGAATACGGCCCCACCGACACCCTTTTTCAACGGCCGCGCCTCACGGAAACCCAGGATTATGTCACCGGACGCTTCGGATAGAAGGCGTTCGATATGAGTATAAAAGGAAGCGAAAATGAAAATGAAACTGCATTTTAACCGCGAAATTGAAAAACTGAAAAAGCTGATTTTGACCTTGGCCGCCGAGGTGGAAACCAATCTGCGTCTGGCAGTGGAATCCGTCATGACGGGCGATGCCGATCTGGCGCTCAAGGTGATTGAGGCCGACCGAAAGATTGATCACGCCGAAGTGGATGTCGAGGAGGAATGCCTCAAGATTCTTGCCCTGCACCAGCCCGTGGCGAATGACCTGCGCTACGTGGTGGCGATTCTCAAGATCAATCACGATTTGGAGCGTATTGGTGACCTTGCCGTGAATATCGCCGAATATGCCCATCGTCTTGCCGCCGTCCTGCAGCCGGAAATCAACCTCAACATCCCGTTGATTGCTGAAAAGGCCCGACACATGGTCTCGCGCAGCATTGATGCGCTGATCAATCTGAATGCCGAACTTGCCCGCATCACCTGGCTCTCCGATGACGAGGTGGATGATTTGGTGCGCACGGGTCGGAGTCTGGTGGAGTCAGAGATCGGGCGGCAACCCGAGCATACGCAGGCCCTGATTGCCCTGATTGAAGTGATACAGAATCTCGAACGGATTGCCGATCACTCCACCAACATATCGAAGGATGTCATCTATCTGTGCAATGGGGAAATTGTCCGCCATCGCTCCCGTGAGTTCCGCCAGCCGTTGACGTGAAGGCCGCATTCCGTGGCGCTCGGAAAACCAGCTGCAACGGTTCGCTTTTCCAATGAGCGGCATCCGATTCATCCAAGACACCACCGCGAATCCGCGGTTGTTTTTCCGTCGCCTGAGGGCAAGGCCCGGCGGGACGTTAGAGGCGGAGAGGCTTGTTCTGTCGGTAGAGGGCCAGGTGTTCTTCGCATTCGTCCACGGCGTCTTTACGGCGCTCGTTTTTCGCGGCTTTTATGGCGAGCTTCAGGGTGTCGATGGCCTGGGAGAAGCGTTCGTTTTCGGCCTGTGCGGCGGCCAGAGCGATGTAGGTGAGGGCGGAGGGGGTTTTGCTTTTTTCTACAAGTTTGGTGGCGACTTTCAGGGCTTCGGCAGCATTTCGGGCCTTGGGGTTGCTGTGTGCGGACATGAGCAGCACGAGGTTCTGGAGGGCGGGCAGATCGTTGGGGTCATGGGCGAGAGCGTCGCGTATATCCTGATAGATGGCGGCGATTTCGGGGTCGTGATCGAGTGCGTTTTCGTCGCCGGGAATGAAGACATCCATCAGCGTTAGATCCAGTTCAATGCCGGCTTCGTGGAGTTTCTGCTGGAGCATATCTTTTTCGATGGCTTTCAAGTAGGCTTCGTGCGGGGTGATGATGCCGTCCAGGGTATATTGAAGCAGGGAATCGTTGAACATCTGCATCCCGAAGCTTTTTCCGGTCTGCATGGCGGATGGAATCTGATGGGTTTTACCTTCGCGGATATTGGCGGCAATGGCGGGAGTTACCACCAGAATCTCGGTGGCGGCTATGCGCCCGCCGTTTTTCTTTTTGCAGAGGGTTTGGGCCACGATGCCGCAGAGGGTGTCGGCGAGCATGGTGCGTATCTGGTTCTGGCGATTGGTGGGGAATTTATCAATGGCTCGATCCACGGTGGTGGCGGCGGTGTTGGTGTGCAGGGTGCCGAAGACGAGATGCCCGGTTTCCGCCGTTTCAATGGCCATTTCAATGGTTTCCAGGTCGCGCATTTCTCCGACGAGCACGATGTCGGGGTCTTCGCGGAGGGCGGCGCGCAGGGAGGAGGCAAAGCTGTGCGTATGGGCGTGCACCTCCCGTTGATTGATGAGGCAGCCCTTGGAGCGGTGCAGGAATTCGATGGGATCCTCGATGGTGATGATGTGTTCTTTGCGGGTTCGATTGATCAGGTCAATCATGGCGGCAAGGGTGGTGGATTTTCCACTGCCTGTCGGGCCGGTGATGATGACGAGTCCCTTGCTGAGAAAACAGAATTTGCGGATGGCCTCAGGCATGTTGAGCTGTTCAAGTGTGGGAATCTGGGAGGGAATCTGGCGCAGCACGCTTCCGATGCCGCGTTGGTCCATGAATACGTTGACACGGAACCGCCCGTAGTCGTTCAGTTCGTAGGCAAAGTCGGTGTCGAAGCAGGCTTCGAATTCTTCGCGGTTTCGTTCGGGCGTAATTTCGTAAATGACGGCCTTGTTTTCTTCGTGGGCGAGGACGGGATATTCCTTGAGAAAATGCATTTCGCCGTCGATGCGGATGCACGGTCGGTAACTGGTTGAAAGGTGCAGGTCGCTTCCGCCTCGATCGACCAGGAGTTTGAGCAGTTCATCAATTCGTGCCATAGTTCATTTCCTCGTACGCCAGGTGAAACGATCGCTGAAACAGTTGTAATGTACCTTAGGAAAGGGAATGGTTAAAACTAAAACTTGTTTTTATGGGCCTGTTTTTTATATGGTTCCCGCGTCATTTCGGAACAGTCTATGTCCTCATCTTTATTAAACGGCATATATCACACGGATGCGATAGTGGAAGCGCTGAAGCAGACCGGAGAACTGTTTTCGAATCTGGCGTCGAATCCTACGCGGTTGACACTGGATGCCGTGGTTCCATTGGATGCACAGAGCGACATTGACCACGTGATTCCCACCATGACGCGCATCTGCGGGTCGGTCCATATGGCCTTTCACGGTGTGTTGAGTGGTGTAACTCAGGTTATGTTTACCGAGCGCATGGCGCTTTTTTTTCATGATGCGCTGGTGGACGAGCGCTGGAGGCCGCACCACAACCGGTTTGCGGAGATGGATGCGGTTTTGGAAGCGGGGCAGGGGCTGTTGGCCTGTTTCTGGGCCTCGCTTCTGGGCGCGGATGCTTCGGGACTTACCCTTTCTTTTGATTCGCGGGTGATTCAATGGGGCTCGGTGGAGTCGCAATTGGAGGGGGCCTTTCGGCAGGCCGTGGCACGGGCCTATGTCATTTCCTGCGATTGCGGAGGCGAATATGTGGATGAGTTGATTCTGGTGCAGGCCGCGACGCCCGCCGAGGGTGCGCCTGAAATGGATCGAGGGGAACGGTAATGGCGGAGCGAAAGGTGGACTTGTCCAGCGCACTGAAGGCGGTCGGATCCGGCATGGGTCTTTTGGCCCTGGATGAGGGGCAGTGCATTGTCCATTGGAACAGCCTGCTGGAGAGCTGGACGGGTCTTTCGGCGGAAGACGTGATCGGGCAGGATGTGTCCGAACGGTTTGAACCCTTTCGTGAGCAGATCATGCAGAAGGCGTTGAAGCGTACTCTGCAGTTCGGATTGCCCGGTTGTTTTTCGCCGTTTGTGCACAAGCCTTTTCTGCCGTGCGGCAGCGTGGAATCAGGCGAACGTCTTTGTCGGTTGACGCTCTTCCGCCTGGAAGACGAGCGCGGCCCGTTGGTGTTGATTCGCCTGGAGGATGTGTCCGGGTTGTACCGTGTCTATAAACAAATGAATGATCGCTACCAGCGCACCGTGCAGGATCTGAATCAACGTCTTAATCTGGAACGGCAGATCGCGGAGGAGCGCGTCGATCTCGAAAAATCCATCGAAGAACGTACCCGGGAGTTGCGGGCGTCGCTTCGTGAGTTGGAATTGACCAATATGCGGCTCGAACAGGCCAATCAGCATAAAAACCGCTTTCTTTCCTCCATGAGCCACGAATTGCGCACCCCCCTGAACGCCATCCTTGGATTTAACGATCTGCTGCAGGGGCAATTCTTCGGTGAGCTGAATGAAAAACAATTGACGTATGTGAAACAGATTGATTCGAGCAGCAAGCACCTCCTGGCGTTGATCTCGGATCTGCTTGATATTGCAAAAATTGATGCCGGCACGATGGATCTGACGCTCGAAAACGTGCCGGTCGAAGAGTTTATTTATGCTACACAGACGATGCTGAATCCGCAGTTCAAGGAGCGGGATCTCGAGGTGAACACCTATGTGGATCCTGTCATTGGAACCATTCAGGCCGACCGCCGAAAGTGGAAGCAGATCATGCTGAATCTTCTTTCCAACGCCATTAAATACACGCCCTCCAAAGGGCGTATCGATATTCATGTGTTGCCGGAAGGGGACGAGTTTATCCGGGTGGAAGTTCGGGATACCGGCGTGGGTATTAAGAAAGACGACATCGAAAAAGTCTTTTCCGATTTTTATCAGACGGAGCGTATACGTGATCAGCAGCTCGGAGGCACCGGAATCGGTCTGGCGCTGACCAAGCGCATGGTGGAATTGCATAAGGGACGGATATTTGCGGAGAGTGAGCCGGGGCGCGGAAGCTGTTTCTGGTTCACCTTGCCGGTTTCGCATGATGCGGAATGCCTGCCGATCGCGATTACGCAGGACGCGGAACTTCGGGACGGAGGTGTGGCCAAGTGCCGTATTCTGGTGGTGGAGGACGACCCGACCAACCAGGAGATGGTGTTGGACATGTTGAGCATTCAAGGCCACGAAGTGCGCGGTGCCTGTAATGGGCGCGAAGCGCTCCAGATGGCGGAGGAGTACCGTCCGGATCTGATTCTGATGGATATACGCATGCCGGTGATGGATGGGTTTCAGGCCACCAGGGCCTTCAGGAAAATGGAGCGTTACAAGGATACCCCGATCATCGCTCTGACAGCGAATACGTCGTCGCACTCCGAAGCGGATTGCCTGGAAGCGGGCTGCTCGGCGTACGTTTCCAAGCCGATCCGATGTGCAAAACTGTTTGAACTGCTGGATGAATATCTGCCGGCTCATAAAAGGAATGGTTCATAATGAACGAGAAAAACACAATCCCTTCCGCCACCGTGCTTATTGTGGATGATATGGAAATGAATCGTAACGTGCTGCATGATTTCGTGCTGACCATGGGGTATCGCCCGGTTGTCGCGGAAAGTGGTGCGCGGGCGTTGGAAATGGTGGAGCAGTCTCCGCCGGACCTGATCCTGCTGGACATCATGATGCCGGATCCGGACGGCGTGGAAGTGCTGACCCGCCTGAAGAGCCATGAGCGTTATGTCGCCATTCCCGTGATTATGATTACGGCGCTGGATGAAATGTCGAGTGCGGCCAAGTGCATTGAGCTGGGAGCGGATGATTATCTGACCAAGCCGTTCAATCCCACGCTGCTGAAGGCTCGGCTTCTTTCCTCGCTGGGAAAGAAATGGGCGCACGACCGCGAGCAGCAGCTCTACGCTGATCTTCAGGAAAGTTATGCGAACCTCAAAAAGGCCGAACAGGTGCGTGATTCCCTGGCCAACATGATTGTGCACGATCTCAACAACCCGCTGACCATTGTTTCGGCGACCTGTGCGCTCACCCAGCAGGCTATCGCCGCCGGGATCATGGACGACGAGATGCTCAACGAAAATCTGCGCAATATCAATGAGGCCTCGAATGAAATGATTCGTCTGGTACGCGGCATTCTGGATGTTTCCAAGCTGGAGAGTGGGGAAATGCCGGTGCATCCGGAGCGGGTCTGCGCCTCGGTTCTGGCCAAAGGCATTTGGCAGCGCTGTACGTTGCAGGCCGAGGTTGCCGCCATTATTCTGAAGTACGAACCGCCGCCCGAGGAATTCTTTGTTTGGGCCGACGAAGAACTCCTGCGCCGCATTATCCAAAACCTGGTCTCCAATGCGCTCAAACATACCTCCGAAGGCATCTGTGTTACGCTCTCGCTGCGCCGTGAGGGCGATGAGGGCATCTTCACGGTGTCCGACAACGGGCCCGGCATACGGGCCATCGACATCGAACGCATTTTTGAAAAATTCTTTCAGGCGGCCTCGCGCACGGATGGAAGAAAATACGGCGTGGGCATGGGATTGACCTTCTGCCGAATGGCCTCGGTCGCGCAGAAGGGCCGTATCTGGGTGGAGTCGGAAGAAGGGCACGGCGCCGCGTTCCATGTGGCCCTCCCGATCTTCAAAGACGCTTGAAACAACAGCGAACCCGCGGTTGTTTTGCGTATGAAAAAAGTGAAAGCCCGTCGTCCGGCGGGTTTCCGGGAGCGACAGAATGAGTTTTCAAAGTTCACGCCTGCAGGAATGGGAAAAACGTCTCAAGCGCGTTTTTGATGAAATAGACGATGTGCTGGAAAAGCAGTACGGCGGGGATTATCCCCTGCATCCGTCGCGTGCAGAGCGGGGCGCCACGTCCAACCGGGAGCACGACGGCCTGTTCAATATCGGTGCAGCCTTCAGCGCCGGTTACGGATCGGAGCATGGGTCGGGCTACGTGGTTGAAGTGGGCATGTCCACTCTGGTCGGCGTGGAAGAATCCGTAAGGGAGCAATTGGAAGAAGAAGTGATTAAGCTGCTTCGGGAAAAACTGCCGGACGCCTTTCCGGGCAGGGAACTTCAGGTGTTGCGGGACGGGAGTGTATATAAGATCGTTGGCGATCTGTCTTTCTGAGCGTCCCGTCAGAAGCACGGAAAAAAGTTCCAATGGTTGGAAAAAGGATGGGTAAAAGTTCCAATGGTTGGAAACATCGGATTTGGTTTTACTGATCCGTTCGGGGGGGGGGGCTTACTCGGGGGAGGGCGCGGGCGTATCTTCGGCCAGGGGCGTGGCGTTCTGCTCCTGTTCGTTCGATTGTTGGCGTAGGTCCTGAGCCAGTTCGGGATATTTGACTTCCAGCATATCAGCCAGTTTGCGTCGGAATACATTGATCTGAAAAGGCTTCACAATGTAGTTGTTGGCGCCGGCGGAAACCGCGCTGACGACCTCACGTTTGAACCGTTCCGAGGTGCACATCATGATCGGGACATCGTCGTAATTGGGCAGTTCGCGGACGGCCTTCACCACTTCCAGTCCGCAGACGTCGGGCATGTTCCAGTCGCAGAACACGGCATCATATTGATACTGGCGAACCAGGTCAATGGCTTCGCGCCCCCCTTTGGCGAAGTAAAGCTGGGTTATGCCGCATCGTTTCAGCATAATCTCAATCACCCGGCGCATGGAAAAGGAGTCGTCGACGCTTAGGAAACGTATCGAACTGCCTGGCGTATTGCTCATAAAGTATTATCCTGACCGGTTGTAACCCTTGATTTTCCGCTTCTTGTTGCGTATTAGAAAGGAGCGTAATTGTCATTGCAACATCCTTTTTAAAAAATATACCATCCCACGACCGAGAATGTTAAGAACGGCGAGGAGCGCGGCAACAGCTATGGAACGGGAAGAAGAGGCGCTAAATCAGGATGAAGGATTGGAGCATCTGTTTCTGGATGACATTCGTTCACGCATGGCCTCCATTGCCGACTGCATCTTCCGTTTGGAAGAACAGATTGAACGCGGTGTGCCGGTAGACTTCAATCTGATTTCGACGCTGATGCGGGAATTTCACACCGTGAAGGCCTGTGCGGATTTTGATGGTGTCTCGACGCTGGCCCACGTAGCTCATAATGTGGAAGATCTGCTGGAATTGTTTCTGAAAGAACACGTGGAGCCGGATCGATCGCAGTTGGACCTGCTTTATACCGTGATTGATTTTACGCTGCAGATCATCGGGGATATTCATATTCCGGAAGAGGACATTCGGCGGGATGCCGATGAGCTGATCCGCGTGGTGAATGTCAAGCTGGGTGAATTGACCGAGCTGATTGAACAGCAATCCGGCAACTCCGACACACAGGACGATTATCTTTCGCACCATCAGGATACGCTTGACCAACTGGATGAGCGTTTTCTGAAATCGCCGGAAGCACGGCGGGCGCGGGATGATTTGGATGAGTTGAGAACGGTTCTGCTGGAGATGGAAAAGAGCGGGGAATTTTGTGCGTTGGCTCAGCGTGCGGTGGTGCTGTTGCATCAGGTGATTCATCTCAAGGCATGGAAGATTCCGGATGGGCTGCAGCGGCTGGTCAACGAGCTGAAGGTCACGCTGGCCGCCGCCTCGCGAAGAAAAACACGCCCGGAGGGCTGTGACTTCGGCCTTTTGTCGGACGTGCTGGTGGTCATCCGCAATTGTTATGCGGATCTGTTTCGCGGCGGTGTGGGCGGGGTGGCCGGTTTTGATGCACTGGTCGAACTGATATCGGATATTCGCTGGCAACTACGTGTAAATATTCCGGCTCTGCCTGTGGTGGAGATGGAAGACTCGAAACAGTATGTACCCTTGAGAAAGTTGGCTGCTACGGTGCAGAAGTTGATCGCCAAGGCCTCGAAGGAGTTGAACAAGGATGTGGAGTTCTGCGCGGAGACCGATGCGCTCGAAATCAGACAGTCGTATGCCAGAAAACTGAATGTGGTACTGGCGCATCTGATTCGAAACGCACTGGATCACGGTATTGAGAGTGCGGAGGAACGGCTCCGGCAGGGAAAACCGGCGCGCGGCAAACTCCATTTTACGGCACGCATTGAGCAGAACGAGCTTTGCGTGGCCATTCAGGATGATGGTCGCGGATTGCAGCGGGAGCGGATCATTCGCAAGGCGCGTGAGCGGGGCATTATCGGAGCGGACGCGGTGGATGTGGATGTGGTTGAGCTGGTCATGAATCCCGGTTTTTCCACGGCGGATGTGCCGACCATGTACTCGGGACGGGGTATGGGCATGGGGATTGTCAGCGGGAATATCATGGAACTGGGAGGGCGCCTGGAAATGGAGAGCGAGACAGGAAAAGGTTCCACCTGCCGCATGTTGATTCCCCTGGATGAAAAGGGGTACCGCCGGATTGATAAGGGATAGGAAAACGCGCGGATAGGGACGCCGTCAGCAGGGAGTGTTTTCATTGTTTATTCAAGGGCTCACCGATGAATATGTCGATTATCTGAAGGATGAATCCAGGCTGATTGGATATGCGGAAGGCATCTGTTTCCCGGAGTCGGAGGCGCAGGTGCAGGAGGTGGTTCGCGGGGCCTGGCAAAAGGACATGCCGCTCACTTTTCAGGGCGCACGAACGGGGATTACGGCGGGGGCGGTTCCGAAGGGTGGCTGGATACTCAATCTTTCCCGCATGAACCGCATCCGGGCCCTGCGCCTGGACGAGGCTGTCGGCGCTTTTCGGTTAACGGTGGAGCCGGGCATCCTGCTTTGCGATCTGCAGCGCCGTCTCGAAGAGACTGCGTTTGATACGGCGGATTGGGATGAGGAATCCTTGAAGGCTCTGGCCCGTTTCAGGGAGAGCGGGCCTCACTTTTTTTCGCCGGATCCCACGGAGACTACGGCGTCGTTGGGCGGGATGGCGGCTTGCAATGCCTCGGGTGCGCGCTCGTTCCGATATCAATCCATGCGTGCCCATGTGCGCGGGTTGCGCGTGGTGACGCAGCGGGGGGAGGTGCTCTCGATGCGGCGGGGGGAGCTTGTGGCAGACCACGGTGAATTCAGCATGCATTCAGAGCAGGGCACGGTCTTTACGGGTCGGCTTCCCGGGGGAGTTCCGCCGAAGGTGTCGAAATGTGCTGCGGGGTATTTTCTGGATCCGAGCATGGACCTGACGGATCTTTTCATCGGAGCGGAGGGTACGCTGGGTGTCATTACGGAAATCACGGTGGGGCTGTTGCCGCTCCCGAAGACGATTTGGGGGGTGATGATTTTTCTTCCGGAGGAATCCGCCGCCTGGCGATTCATTCAGGAAGTACGCGCCCTTCAGGGTAAAGGGGGTGCGGACTTGTTGGCGGCGGTGGAATATTTTGATGGTTCGGCGTTGAACCTGCTGCGCGGGATTCATGGTGGGGGGATGGATGATCTGCCGGTGCTGAAGGAGAGATGGAACAGTGCGGTATATGTGGAATATCACGGGGAGGAGGAGCCGTTGGAGCAGGCTTTGGAAGAACTCTGCGGCTGCATGGAGCGGTATGGACTGCAGGATGAGGACGCCTGGATCGCCGATCATCCGAGAGAGCGCGAACGGATGCGCCTGTTTCGTCATGCCGTTCCGGAGACGGTGAACGGTTTGATCGCCGAGCGGAAGAAGATGCATCCGGGTTTAACCAAGTTGGGTACGGATATGGCCGTGCCCGATGAGCGTTTGGAAGAGATGATGAGGATGTATCGGGAGGATTTGAACCGATCAGGTCTGGAGTCTGTGATTTTCGGGCACATCGGCAATAATCATGTGCATGTCAATATCATCCCGCGCGATCCGGGAGAATATGAAGCCGGGAAGCGTCTTTATCTGAACTGGGCGGCTCGGGTGGTGGATTGGGGTGGAACGGTTTCGGCGGAGCACGGAATCGGCAAACTGAAGGCGCCGTTTCTAAAGCTCATGGTTGGGGAATCCGAGCTGCGCGAATGGATGGCTCTAAAGCGCGTGTTTGATCCGAAGGAACTGTTCAATCCGGGCAATCTTTTCGGCGTCTAGCAGGCTGTCGGGCTTTGGCCCGCCATCCTGCCAGCTAACAACAGCGAATACGCTGTTGTGTTTGAATATTCAGGATAGGCCTCTATACTCAACGCAGAGCAGTAAACAAAAGGATATCGTATG
>JAQVYB010000271.1 GCA_028708815.1 Kiritimatiellia bacterium
CACGAGGGAGCAGCCGCGAAAACGGCAGGCCAGGCCAATGCCGTATTGATAGCGGTCGGATTCGGCATTCCGTTGGGCGCAGGCTTGCGCGCGGGCGGTGAAGTCGGCCTTTTCAACGGCCTGGGTGAGGACTTCGTGGAGGGATACGGTGTGGCCGGTGAGTTTTTGTCCGCTGGCGGTATAGCTGTCCTGACGGTAGCCGTTGAGCAGGCGTATTTCGAGCGGGGAGATGTGGCATAGGGCGGCGATTTCATCCATGAGTGATTCCTGGGCGAAGATGACCTGAGGGGAACCGAAGCCTCGGTAAGCAGAGGTGTAGGTGTTGTTGGTGTAGAGGGTGGTGATGTCGGTGCTGACATTGGGAATGATGTAGGGGCCGGTGGCCTGCACGACGGAACGCCAGGTGACAAAGAAGCTCTGGCCGGAGTAGGCGCCGCTGTCGGCCAGGATGTTGATCTGCATGGCGTTGAGTTTGCCGTCGTTGTTGAAACCGACTTTGTAGGTCATGACATAGGGATGGCGCTTATAGGATTCGACGATGGATTCTTCGCGCGTGAGGGTAAGTTTGACGGGGCGGTTCGTCATGGAGGCGAGCAGGGCGGCACGACAGGAAATGTAGGTGACTTGATCATCTTTTCCCCCGAAAGAGCCGCCGAGAACGGAGCTTTTGACCGTCACCCGGTTCAGGGGAAGATTCATGAACTGCGCAACCATTTTGCGCGTGGTGTAGGGATTCTGGACGGAGCCGTAGATGGTCACGCCGCCTGTGGCGGGATCGGGCGCGGCCGTGAGGGATTCGGGTTCGATGTAGGCGTGTTCGTGAAAGCCGGTTTCGTAGGTGCGCTCGATGACGTGATCGGATTGGGCGAATCCCTCTTCGACGTTTCCTTTGCGCAGGGGATAGTGAAGCACCTGATTGGATTCATATTCGCCGTGCACTTTTCGGCATCCGGGTTGAATGGCCTCGCGTACGTCGGTGACGGGTGCGTAGGGCTCGTACTCGGTTTCGATGCGGTCGGCGGCGGCCTGGGCCTGTTCACGGGTGTCGGCGGCGACCACGGCGAGGACATCGCCGGAGTAGAACACTTCGTCGTTGACGATCACATACTGATCGGCGCGAATGGGTCCGAGGCGGGTTTGGCCGGGGATGTCGCGGTAGAGGGCAATGGCCCGTACGCCGGGCATGGCGGCCGCTTTGGCAACGTCCAACCGCGTGATTTTTCCGGCGGGTATATCGGTATGGCGCGAGGCGGCATGGAGCATGCCGGGAAGTTGAAGGTCATCGCCGTAGATTGCTTTTCCGGTGACTTTTTCATAGCCGTCGATACGCTTAACCCGTTGTCCGATCATATTCAACCCCGCCTTTCGCTAATGGGGGAACAGGATACGGCGTTAGGTGGGAAAAGTAAATCAACGGCTTTAATTTAGTGCGTGCTTCGGCTTGCGGGCGGCTCGCCCTCCGGCCTCTCCCGTCCATCTGTCAGGAGTCGTATTTTCTTTGTTTCCAGCTTCTTTTTACGGCAAGGCGGGAGGACTCCTGTCGTGATTTGACGAGGGCATCCTGCTGTCGGCGCATGTCGATGTAATTCTGAAGGTGTTTGGGTGCAAGGGCCCCGGCCTGGAGCGCTTCGAGGACGGCACAGCCCGGTTCATTTTCGTGGCGGCAGTCGCGGAAGCGGCAGGATTGAGCGAGTTCCTCCAGGTCGGCAAAGGCCTCACTGTTTTCGAGTGAGACCCAGGTTTGAATTTCGCGTATTCCGGGGGTATCGATGATCCAAGGGCCGTCGGGCAATGGAAACATTTGTCGGTTGGTGGTGGTGTGGCGTCCGCGTTTGTCTTTTTCGCGTGCGGCATTTACGCGCTGGACGTCTTGTTTCAGCAAGGCGTTGATGAGGGCGGATTTTCCGACGCCGGATGCGCCGAGGAGGATGGCGGTATCGGCCTGGCGAAGCCGTTCGCGCAGTTCAGTCAGCCCTTCTCCGGTTTTGGCGCTGATTCGTTGCACGGGAGTGGAAGGGAACAGCGCGGTCGCTTCCCGAATGCTGTCTTCGGGTTGTTCGCAGAGATCGCATTTGTTGAGCAGCAGGATCGAGCGGATGTTGTTGGAGGAGGTGAGCGCGAGAAAGCGTTCCATGCGCCTCAGGTTGAAGTTGCGTCCGCCATCCAGGGCGTGTACCACAAGCGCGAGGTCTACATTGGCGGCGAGCACTTGCAGTTCAGTGGTCTTCCCGGCTTTTCGGCGGATGAGGCTGGTGGTGCGTGGGAGTATTTCGGTGATGACGGCCTGCCGATCGTTCTGCGGAGTGATCTGTACCCGGTCGCCGATGACGGGGAAGCGCGTTTCCGACTCGGCGGCTTCGAGACGGAATCGCCCGACCACGGCGCAGAGATATTCCACGTCGCCGGTGCGTGCGGTGAGGTAGTCGCGTTCCTGGCGCACGATGCGCGCGGGGAGTGTCTGGCCGATGCATGATGGATCTTTTTGCATGAGTCGTATTCTTTCAGTTCCCGATGGCAAGTAAAGTGAAAAGATGCGGACGTTGGCGGAGTGAAAATTGTAGTTTAAAGTTTCGCGTGGGGATTAAGAAGGCGTTCCATGCCGGAAGTCGCTATCGTTGGTGGTCTTTGAAGAGAAAAACCAAAGAAGGAGACCCCGACATGGAACAGGACAAGACT
>JAQVYB010000013.1 GCA_028708815.1 Kiritimatiellia bacterium
GCAAAAGAGCCCGGTTTTCACCAGCTATGGATCTCTGGCCACGTAATCGAAACGACTCGACTTAGCGGATGCGATTGACAGCACCACCACGGGTTCACTAAGTACTTTGTCATACCCCCGCGCTTCCATTTATACACGCCTCAAGGAACTCCGCGGTGGTTTGAATATTGAAATATCTCCGCGCATAGTCGGATGCATTACGCGCAATCTTTATCCTCTCGACAGGATTTTGAAACAACCTTTCAACCCCTTTTAGTAGAGACAATGGTTGATCCACCTCACCAAGCATGCCGGTTCGTTCATGCTGAACCACCGTTTCCGTTCCACTCACGCGCGCGACAACAGGCACACACCCGTGCGCCATGGCCTCCATGACTGCAATTGAATTTCCTTCAAACTTTGTAAAGGACAGATAAATATCGGATCGCTCGTAATACGTCGCGAGTTCGCTCGGAGGGACGGCCCCAATAATACTAAAATAGCGGCGACGCCAGAAAGGAACCTTTTTCATATCATCAAACAACCATTCGTAATAAGGGCCATTACCTACGATGGTTAAATGAAATTTGACCCCCCGCTTCAACAACCATTCTCCCGCCGGAATGAGTTCCGAACATCTTTTACCATAATTCTCAATACGCCCGGCATATAGAATTTCAAGGTGCTTACGACTCGGTCTTTCTGCATGTGCATCAGGCACATCAACCCCGAGCAACAACAGCTTCGAAGGACTTTCCAATCGCTGATCAAGCAGTTCACAAACATGCTTGCTCACACCAAACTGAATATCCACGATGTCCTGATTGTCCTTTGCGAGTTGGTAATAGTCTTCATGGTCGGAGTGACAGATCCCGAGAATTTTCAAAGAGACATTTTTGTTTTTTTTAGCATATCTCAGGGCCTCATAGCCTCGCGGAAATTGATTGGGAAACACACAGGTGTCCCCCAGCGCTGCATAGGCGTTTCCCATCTCGGGAATCGACATGTTTTCTGCCGAGGGCAATTCCATAAAGGGTAGATCCCGAATCATCTCTCCAAGCTTTGTGGCATCCAGCTGTAACCCGCCATGCACCACCAGTTGAACATCATGCCCGACATTCGATAAAGCCCTGGCCAAGCGAAGACTGCTTACCTCTACGCCACCCACGGGAATACCATTACTAAATAAATACGAGAATTTCATGGCAAGAAAATCAGTCAGATCGTTTTTTTATGAAGGATACATTGAATTTCCGCCAACACATTGGGAATCAAAGGCTGATCAATGATTGATTTCCTGAGATTAACCTTTTCGGGCGTTGATATCTCAAGCATTCCCCGCCTTTTTAATCGCGGTCCTTCCGGCAATAGCGCAGGAAATTTCATTGATTAATCACTGGGTTTAAATCCAAGCCGCCCAAATGGGGAATAGAACATCCCGGTTAAAACGTTCCCGATTCCTGCCGCCACGGGCCTGGTGAATGAATTGCAGGAAGCGGGTTTTTAGGTCCTCCGCCAGAGCAATCGTCAGGTTGTGGCGAAAGTATGTTACGATGTTCGGCCAATGTCACTTAAGGAGTTGCACAACCTTCTTGACCGGATTAAGCCGTGTGGCAATCGCCTCTTTGCACCAAGCTTTAAAACTTCTTGTGGCAGCATCAACCTTTTCATATCTCCAAAAGGTTATTAAAAGAAACGACTACGAAAGCTTACGAAAACGGTAATAGTATCGGTATTCATTGAGGTATGAAGATTGATCGACCAGTTTAATTTCCAATGGCTGAAGACCGTTTATGCGGGCGTAACGTAGTAAAACATCGTGCCTCATAACAATCGGTTCCGTTTCAGTCGGCTTTTCGTGAAAACCTATTTGTGCTAATAATTCGCCCCCGTTTTTCAGCAACCGGGAAAATTCTCTTATACATTTTTTTAGATTATCGACATGATCCAGAGCGTTTACACAGAGAATTCGGTCAAATTCACCCTCAGGTAAGCCCGTATCTTCCCCTCGGGCATTAATATAGGTAACACCATGCTCATTCAAAGGGAACCCGATCATTCGATAGACATCAAGCAGATGATCCAAACCATACTTTTCGCAATTTTTAAATCCTATCAACCCACATGTAGGACCACATCCCACATCCAACACCTTCATACCAGTAAAGCTATCGTCTCTCACATTGAGAAATCGTTTATACCGCTCAAAGCTATCGTCGTAACAATTGCGCAGGAGCGCGACTCTGCGCTCCTCTGGCGTGGAGCAATTCTTGATTATTTCATTATACAGGCCTTGCCAAAAGTTCGACTCCTCCCGGAGTTTGATGCGGTAGCCCATAAATACTCTTCGCAATGGGCCTTTAATCCGGTTCCTGAAATACCAATATGGGGCCCAGCGCAAACAGACGAGTAAGCTGTGTAGCTTCTTTTTAATATCCGTGAAAGTCATTTGCCTCATTGCTCCAGAGAATTGATCCGCTACGCACTGGTATCATTGAACAACCTATCACACATAGATTACAAGCACTCCCAGATGCTCAGTCCTGATTCTGACCCCTATGCAAGATGATCTTCCCCAGCAACCTGCCGGCAGGCAACAAGATTGCCGGGCTCGCCCACCCCACCCTCATACTAAACATCCACGCCATCCACGCTTCATTATAATTACCGGTCGCACAATTATGCTCACAAATCATCAGTCCTCTTGTTGAGTAAGTCCTTCGTAAACAGGTATAATACCTCCAGGCGTCACGAAGATAGCCACGGCTGACTTGGAGTGCTAATCTTTTAGCCATATACTCCTCGTTCTGAGCCGCCACCGGACGATATTTTTTCGAATCCTGACCTGGATGCACTCGATATTTTATTAATGGCTCACCTATATAGGCAATATTCCAGCGCGCCGCTATTCGAAGCCACATGTTGAGGTCTGTCGCCAAACTCAACCTCGTGTCAAAATCGCCTAGTTGATCAATGACTTCACTCCTCATGATTACACTCGGAGCAACAATCCAATTATCACCTTTGAAAACAGAGGAAAAGGCATCATCGCCCGATTTATATACGTGGCTTTCACGCAAACTGTTTAACGTCGGACCTTCTATAACTTCGTTACGCCCATTTATAAATAATGCATCGGAGCAGACCATACCTATCCGGTCATGTTCCTCCATGAGCATCACCTTTTTCTCAAGATTCGCTCCCATCATCAGGTCATCAGCATGCGCAATATATATGTATTTCTCATCCCGCCTCTGCCGAAGACATGTGTTAAACGTCTTTGTTAGTCCCTGATTTACCGGATTAAGCACCAGCTCTATGCGTCTTTTTGCTTCTTCCTCCTGCAGTATTTCCCTAGTACCGTCAGTCGAACAATCATCTACACAAACAATGCGCACATTTCGGTAGCCTTGATTTATGACCTCGTTAATGGTCTGTGCTATATATTTTTTGACATTATAAGCTGGTATCACGACCAGTATACGATGCTCATTCATAAGAACCCTATATTTCTCATACAGCGAATCACTTGCCTAACACCTTTAACAAACCATTATTCACCTTGCCTGGATAGCGCCACGTGATTTCTTCTGTACCATAAATGATGTGGTCCGCCGCCTCAACCCCCTGCATGAAGCTATGGTCCATATTTCCTGCTTCATACTTCCAAGCCCCAAAGCGGCCACGACTATATACTCCGTGTGCAAGCAAATCATTCAGGACTTCATGTACGATCGCATCCCTATTTATGGTTGGAACCGGATATCCATATTCTGCACACATAGAATAATGATGAATCTGTTCCTTATTCTTGTTCGATGATTCAGCTTCATCCAGGCCGAGACAGGGAAAAAGATGAGAGATTCCCGATAACGTATCCCTATCAAATGAATCGGCATTCAGCATCACATCTTCTCCCGGCCGGCTCGTTTCGCACATAAAGGAACACATCTCCGGCGACGGAGTGTGCGAACTTGAGAATAATGAAAACGGGGTAATCCGATAAAAGCACGCATCATCTGCAGGACAATAGATCCAGGTTTTGTCAGACATCTCTTTGGGAATACTGCGTTCAAGCCCGAGACAAGAGACATAGGTGTGTGAGAACCGTAACTGATCAGTCATTTGACTTAGCCTCTGCTCATTGCACATGCGGCAGAGCAGGTTCAACGGCGTTGATGATATGAGAACATCAAAATGCTCAACCGATCCGTCGGAAAGCGTCAATTCTTTGCTCTGGAGATTAAGCACCACAATTTGAGACTTCAGTCGAATTTTATCTGGAGGGATTTCTTTTGCGATGGCATTAAAGATTCTACCGGTGCCTCCATTTTTCGGAAACATAAACAGTGCGTTTGGCCCCCAATCAATATCATCAACACCCGCCGCCATATTCCGTTTAACCCGTTGCAGATCAACAGACGGCACGCGATCACCCAGCCAGTTGGCCCCCATCTGTGAGGGATCGGTTGACCAATTTTTCCGATTATAGGGAATCATAAAATGATTTGCGATTCCCTCACCAAACTGATCGTATATCCATTCTTTGAAATTGCTTGCTGATTTTTTCGGACTATCCCCCAACTTCTCAAGCCCGCCCAGGCATTCCTCTCTTATATGTTGCGGCAAATGCCAGAAATTATACTGAAATGGATACGGCACCCAACAACCATAAAGGCGAACCCATGATTTTCTTATGTGCTTATAATATCCATCTGGCAACAAATGTTTAAGGAGGCGATCCATATATTCATAATGCGAATGAAGCACATGAACAGCAAAATCCCATGTATAACATTTGCTATCCCGAAATGAGGCAGACAAGCCGCCAACATACGAATTCTGTTCGTAAATTATGTAATTCTGATGGCCCAATTCCTCCAACCTGTGTGCAGCCCCCAACCCACATGGACCGGCTCCAATTATTACAATTCGTTTTCCCATTTATCTATTATCCTATTTCACGCCCATTTCATAGATCATCGAACCGAACAACTGAAACAAAAGAAATATCACCATTGATGTGCAATGAATTACGCAGATGGCATGTCCGATATCAACCCCTTATCGGATGCCATTGGAAAAAGCTCATCAAATTGTATACGATCAAAAACCTCGAGATTCCCTCCGCGCGTGGCGTTTGCAATTAAAACACCTTTCCGATCTGCCTCCTTTTTAGCACGTTCATATGCACGTATATGACGATTTATATTAGGTGGATATATACTCTTTGAATTCCCCCTGTAATTCGGATGAAAGTGTCCCCGCCCATGCATCATATCAATACTCACCGGCTCGTCACCTTCAGCCGGTCCAGTATACCCGGGATAATTGCAATCTACCCCGACAAGATAAATTTTTTTGAATCCCATATACAATGCAAACTGAAGGTGGTTGTACGTACACGTTGACCCCCAGTATATTCCTCTAAAGGGATCCCGCCCGAAAGAAGGAACCCAGTCATCTGATACCTCTTCCCATATATACCGATAATACAGGGCATTCTTAAAGTATCCACCATTCCTCAACACCTCTTGATGAAGAAAGACACAACTATTCTCAAGATGCATTCGGATGTTTTCAGAATTCTGCATAACATAAGATGTTTCTACTGCTGTATAAAACGTAGGCCGCCAATCCGTATCAGAAAACGCAAGCCCGATATCATTCGATGCAAATGTAAGTTCCTCTTTTAGTTTATCCAAATCCTCAACACACAAACTCGGCCCGTTCCCCACAATAAAACACCGCCCCCCTGGATATTTATTTTTCAAGGCATACAAACGGCGATCATTGGTTGACAATGGCAACCCAATCCTGGATGCAAAATGTGATACCCCCATATAGCGAGCCAGGAAATTGTAGTATCCGCCACAAATCGAATATATTGTGTCAAGGCAGCTTCTAAGCATTTGATTTGTGGCCCATAAAGAAATTACAGTTCATTATACTCATTTAATTTGATCAAAGCTCGGCAAGCCTCTGCATTATTATTCAAATGCCCGCTCCATATTTCCGGAACCCAGGAAAATTGTACTTCAGATAGCACACAAAGCACTGAATCCCAATCAATCTCTCCTTCCCCTATCTGCAACCCTTCGCCATCAATCCCTTTTGCATCCGATATGTGCACATGGCGGACGTATGGAAGGCATTTGCACACGTAATTTTCCAATAACTCTCCGCGATAATTGCAATGCATTTGTGCATGGGCCAAATCCAACGTCATTCCACAACCAGCATATTCGCATAACCATGAAAAATCTTCGGCATAGGCAAACAGATTCTGAAACCACTGACCGCCCAGATACCAGGGACGGGGCGGCAAATTTTCCGGAAGTAGCTGACAGTCACGCCCTTCAAGACGCATAAAATTCTCTGCGGCTACAGCAAGTAACTCCGACCGTTTTTCGACGGGCGCATCCATGCTCATCCCTCCAAGGTGAAAAACAATGCCGGGTTGACCACTAAAACGCTTGCCCAACTCAGCCGCCTTATCAATCGTGCGCTGGAATATTTGTATCGTATGCTCGCGCTGCGATAACTCATCGGCACTCAAATCAAGCAGGCGCCCGGCGTCAAATTCCGGAGCATGGACAATTAAACGCTGCGAATATCGATTTTGTAACATGCCGGCGTCGAAATTCAAATCACTCGTGCTGAAATGCAACTCTACCAACATTGGATTGTGCTCAAGAACAGTGTCAAGGTCATGAAACCGGGCTTTCAAACCCCACGGGTGCTTGAATAAAAAGGTCTTATTTTTTTCTTTCTGGACAGGTGGCGTATCAAGATCCGCATCTACGAATACATCGCCTTTGCATATGTCGCGTTCTAGCGTTCTGCCCAGCAAGTCGTTGTATCGCTGCGGAGACAGCCCCTTGCCCGGACCTTTGACCTCCACCATATCAGATGTTACAACAGTACCCTTTATACAATCACATGATGCAATCAAACTTTTCCGAAACACCTGTTGGTTGAGCTTCTCCATCGTTGACATGCCTTTCTCATGTCTCACAAGTGATTTTTCTGCATTACGAATATCGCGGACAAGACGTGCAAAGCCACTCGGCTCAAGACTGGTCGCATGATCAGGCCCGACCAAAGTCCTATCAAGCGTCAGGTGTTTTTCTATAATGCATGCTCCCAGCGTTAATGCGACCAATGGCATGGCAATGCCCCGCTCGTGGCTACTGTAACCGACCGGAACTCCATACTTTTTCAGCGTTTCGATATACCGCAAGTTCAGATTCTCAAATGGCGCCGGATAGGTGCTTACACAATGCAATATAGCGACAGCATTAGTTTTCTTCGACAACCAGCGCATTGTATAGTCAATCTCTTCTGCAGTCGCCATTCCCGTTGAAAGAATTAATGGTTTGTTCGATTCAGCCAGCTTTTCAACCAAAGGCATATTAACCAAATCGGCGGAGGCCACCTTGTACGCAGGAGTTTTAAGTTCTTCAAGAAACCTGAAACTTTCTTCATCAAACGGCGTACACAAAAACGTTATTCCATTGTCTTCACAATGCTGCTGAATACAGCGAAAATCATCCAGTTTTAATTGTGAGCTCTGCAATTGAGGCAACAGGTACTGAAAAGCCCATTCGGCCAAATTTGGATTGTTCAGCAATTCCTCCGGATAGAGTTTTTCCAGATCGCGCAATTGAAATTTAACCGCATCGGCACCCGCCTTGACAGCCGCGTCAACCAACTGTAACGCCATTTCCAATGCTCCATTATGATTAATCCCTGCCTCGGCAATGATATAGCACGGAGCGTCACCTCCAACCAGCCGACCGCCAATCTTCATTTGCTTCTGCTCGTTATCACTCATGGTGGTCTCCTGCACAAAGGCGCTGCATTATTTTCTCTGCTTCAATAAAATCATCTTCAGCATCAATATCAACAGCACTGTCTGGAGGCATTTCGTACAACACAATACGCCCTCCGAGGCGATTCTGAAACTGCCGTAGAACCCTCGGTTTAAACACATAAATTGAACCATTCTCGTGATACAAGGGAGATAACTCCTGATGACGGGGACGCGCTCTATAGTCATAGTTTAACGAGACAGCTTTCCCTTCAGACTTTTTCCAAAAAAACTTCAGAATGGGAACAACGGAAAGCAAACTGTCTGCCTGACTCTTTTTAAGCATGGCAACAGCATCATCAACATCACTTCTCCGCCTTACTGGCGAAGTACACTGAAGAAAAACAACAATATCCGGCTCATACCCCTCTTGTTCACAAAGCCGCTCAAGAACGTGAGACAAGGCAGCCTCAGAAGTTGCCGAATCCCCGCTAATGACCTCGGGCCGCTTGATCACCTCTGCGCCCCACGTGCACGCAACATTGGCAATTTCATCATCGTCCGTTGAAACAATGACACGGCTTACTGCTTTGGCCACAAGGGCCGCCTGAATAGTCCAGGCAATCAGTGGCTTGCCGGCAATCATTCGAATATTCTTGCGAGGAATTCCTTTTGATCCTCCACGTGCAGGGATAATTGCCAGAACCTCTTCTTCCATATTCTTATTTTTCCAATCTGGTTAACAAAAGCCGCTGTCACCGTGATGGTGTGACGGTATTACACAGGTAACGTCTCCACGTAATCACAACAAAGATCAAAGCCCCCCCCTTACAATCTCAAATCAATCGACTTTTTCACCGGGCTCCCAGTTCCCTTTTCCTCTTCACCCTCATCCGACACCCGATCTCCGGTCTCAGGCACCCGACATCCGACATCCGACCCCTGATCTCCAACGTCCGACCTCCGACCTCCGACTTCCACCTTCGGCGCCCCTCCCCACAATCTTTTCACGTCCACAAAACATCCATATACACCATTCGCTTCCTTCGGCTCCCATAGCCAGATTCCTGATTTGTCGGTATCATACATATCATATACCGCTAACAGGCGCCCCGGTTCGACCTCGGTAATATCACAGTAACCCGATGTTTTCACATCAGCCGAAGTCAGATTCAATGGGCTACCCCACGTATGGCCAGCATCCGTACTGAAATACAGAATGTTTCCGGGGCGTCCCGTTGCCAGAACCAAGACGCCATTGCTCATCAAAACCAATTTAGGCATAACGCCCTTGATCTTCAATCGCTTGTGTTCCCACGTCACTCCACCATCCCTGCTACGGGCTTCCAGCAAATCAGCCATCGCCTGTGGTTCTGCATAGATACTTTTCGTAATATCATGCCCCGTTCGCATGATACATAATAATTCTCCATTGGGCAGAATAACCATCGCAGATTCATTCGGACCCTCTCGTCCCCATGGCGAGTCAGATGCATCAGCAATCGTGGCGAGCACCTCCCAAGTCAAACCACCATCTTTTGACTTGGCGCATTCTACATGCCTTTTGCTCCCCGTTCTTTCAACATAGCCATCAATAAGTAATTCCCCATCAGCAAGACATAGCCCGCGCGTGCTTGTTCCTATTTTTCCAGGAAATTTCATAAAACCGGACTCTGGTTCAGCGCCAGCCTTTCCCCAAAAGGCCTTTTTAATGGGTTTCGACGCTTGATGAAACCATAAATAATCATCTCCCATATTAAATAATCCACAACGTGTTGATGACTCTGGCGGATTCCATGGTGTTTCCTCTACTCTGTATAAATCGTGCCCAGAGATCCAAGTTTTTCCTCCGTCCCGAGAAATGATGGGACTGCTGCTTAATGAAGCATCATGGCGCGTTCGTGACAAGCCGTCGCCAATCGTAAAGAAATAGCAATGAATCTCACCACTTGGAAATTGCAGCAAGAAAGAATGTGATGCAAAGCCCCAACCCAATGATTTCGCACTTTGCACAATCGGGAACTCACTGCTTTTTGTGACAGCAACACCACTTAAGAGCGAAATATTTCGCGTTACGCATCCTGAGTTAAAAAGAATGAAAAGGATCAACAAAGTGATGCTTATACGCATCGCATTTATTCGCATGTCGTCAAACACACATTTTTGCCATTTCGGCATTAGGAAATATATGCCTCTTCTTAGTTGCATAGTCTATTGACTATCCCACCAATCAAGCGCTTCAGCAAAACGTAATGCAAAAGCTTCCGGAGTATAATTCTGTTTATACCTGGAAATGCAGGCCTCTTGTTTATGCACATTCCAATCACCCGAAATAGCGTTCTCTATGCATTCTGCGAATTCATCAACATCTTCTTCAGGCACATATACTCCCAAATCCCCCAACAACTCCCTGATGCCTCCTACATCAAAAGAAATCACTTGTTTCCCAAGAGCTAGAGCTTCCATTGCGACTTTTGGCATTGGATCATCCCGGCTAACAAGTAAGAGACAACGCATTCGTGAAAGAATATAGGAAGGATCTATCACAGGACCAGTAAAGACAACGTTACGCTCAACATGCAAGGCTCGTGCCTTATTCATAAGAGAAGGATAGGAGTACTCGCCCAGGCCAAGTGCTCCCACCCAGATGAAAAGTGCACTCTTATGTACTGAAACGACTCGGCTAGCTATTTCGATGAACAAGTCCGCCCCTTTTCGCTCACAGGCCATTCCGCAAGACACAAACCACAAAGGCAGACTGCATAGCTCTATAGTCTCGCCAATAAGATTACGATCCTTTGTTATATTAGGCAAAACCCATACCCGCTCTTCAGCAATACCGTACTTCTCTATAAGTAGATCACGGCCTGCTGAACAAACGTGAAAATGTACGGTCTGACGATCATATACGACCCGTCGTACAGCTTTGTATGCCAAAGCCTTTTCAGCATGCCACTCAGTCTCATGCCAATATACTGCAATCTTCTTCCGCATTATCTTGGCCAATTTAAAGATTCTGAAAGCATTCTTCTCAGCCAACGAATATATCCCGTCAAAAACAACAAACTTCGACTTCAACAGAGCCCGTATTCCCAGTCTTCCTGAACGCGCCCATACAAACCATAATATCACACCTTTATTACGGCATTCGTCCTGCGCAAACCAAAGAGAATCGAGCGGTGTCCCGCCGGCCTTTCTGTGGTGAGATACCACCATGATGTCTACTCTCCGCACCATTATTGCCTACGACTCCAGTGTTGAATGCTGTCGAACTCAACCTTCTCAAACACGTCAATACAGCTATCTTTGCCGGCATTCAAAACGCTCCGACCATTTGCTTCAAATACGTCTTTTGCATGTCGAAATGCCTTCTCCTGCTTCTGTACCGCAGGCACACCGATCAGGTCCCCGACCCTGTAATAATCATCTCGTACATGAAGACCGCGGACCAGATGTATATTGTCTTCCGTAATCTCAATCTTACCAGGAGGAAACAACTGTGGTAATACACCATAGTTGAAATCCAAACCAATAATGTAAACAGGATCACAACCCAGAAAGAATGCCAATTGCAGCATGATATACGTCACCGTGTTTCCAAGATAAACGACCGACGCGAAATCTTTTGAGAATTGCGGATAATTCTCGTTCCAATATTGGCCCGTGCATTTCGCGCCACAATTGAAATAAGTGAATCCCGAACGGCACCCCAAAACATAAGCGTTATGCAAAGCAGCCAGTTTTGTTGTCCCCGTAAGTTTTCTGATCTCAGAAGCTCTGAGTTCCGTTTGCTCCATGTCTTCGGTAACATAATAAGTGGTCTTCATTCCCCATTGATCGAATTCCTTGTATATACCGTTGCATCCGATAGTTATTTCATTCTTCAGTTTTGGAATATCCATCCTGCTCAAACTGGGCCCATTTGCAATAACGAAGCAACGCTGTCCAGCATGCTTGTTATGTAAAGCCGCAAGCCGCAAGTAGTGGCCATCAACCGTCCACCTGAATGGATTCCTGCTTACGCGAACAAAATGCGGAAAGTACTGGTATTGTGCCAGCAGTAATCGGATATAGCCCACAGGCTGCATGTAGCGTGGAAACCTGTTTTTCCAAAATATCGAGTTCTGTCTGCGTTTCATAAGTGTTTAGCTATCCTGGTTAATCGACTTCAGTGCTTGAATTCAAGCGATCATTGGATCGCCGCCGGCTGTTCCCTGCTGCATCCTTCTACACACACCTGTTCTTTACATAAGTGATTCTACTCTAAAGCGGGCCGCCTTCTTTGCGCGCCAACGCCCGGCCTTGCCTCTTCGTCTCTGACTTAGAGGAGACTAGTCATCCCCAAGCTTGCTCGCATGTTCCTGCTCAAAGAGAGCGATCTGATCTGCTATGGCAATCCTGCGTTGAGCGGAACTTCCCGATTTCACAATGCACGATCCACTAAAAACATCGCGAATAATCGCATCCGATACGCTGCGCCGAAAGTGGTGGGTATCTCGATAATCATTCAAGCAAGACACCATAGCTCGTTGAGTGGAGAAATCGTGCACAACGACATTCGGCATCAATGAACAGTCATCAATTACAAGGCGGCGGAATTCAAAATAGTTTGGAAGAATGTCTCCCATCAATATAAAGTACAATGGTGTCACAGGAAAGAAAACAAGATCAAACATTACATCCGGATTCTCGTTTATTTCAACACCAATAGTTTTCATGAAATTATTAGTCATCTGATCAACACTACACGCACCAGCATGGTTAAAACGGAGGTACTTGTTCTTTTCATAGAAATTCCATACAGCGTCGGCACCACATTGAGAAGTCTCATCCCAACTGTTTATAGTATCAATATCTGTCACAGGAAACTTGTGACCCAAAATAATTCGATACGCATAATCAATAGATGTTAATGTATTATCCATATTGAGCATATATTGAGCACTGTCGAAGATATTCTTGCGATATAACTCCTTCGGGAAATTGCCATGTTTAGTTCTTAATGCCATTGAGTTTGTACGGCCATAAGCCCACCAATACATATCAATCATACACCTCTTTGTCTTTTTTGCCTTCAATGCGCAATTCAGCGTATAACCAAACTCTGCTGCGGTACCTCCCGAAATCGACAATCGTATCCACTCACCTCCCAATACTTGATTCATATAACTTGCTCGAAAGTTTTCAGTTAATGATGACCCCAGAAATACCGAATCATAATCATGTTGATGGATTAATGACGAATTTTGATAGCGCTGATTGCTGGAGTATTGAGGAGGATAGAGAACCGGCAGTCTAAAATAGGATAGAGGATCAATGATATAGTTCAGAACTGCTACCATCACAACGACAACGAACGCTGTAGCAACGAACGAAAAAATAAGCAACCTATCGGCTTTGTGCATAACAATCTAAAACTGATAATAGATGAATACACTATTGCGCTGCAGAGCAAGCAAAGACACCGAAAATATGCAACCCGTGACAACACCCAGAACAATATTCAGAATAACAACAGAGCCATCTCTGTACTCCGCTATCAGTTGTTTTCTGTAGCAGAAAACACCATCTGTTATTCCTGCAACATTTGGCATAAGGAATACAATGATCGCAGAAACGACTATCATCGTGATTGCGGGGAATCTTAAGTTATAGAAGTGACTTACGCTCTCCGAAGGAGCACTCAGAAGGGCATCGAAGAGTACCACCGCCCCTCGGAAACTCTCTGCACGAAAAAAAACCCACGCTAAGGTTACCACGGTTATTGTTATGAAACCACACAGCACGTTATACAGCTTCATTGCTCCTAATTGTTGAGGCATCTGCCTAATTATTTTTCTCCACAAATGGTTGATAATCAGAAATACTCCATGTATCCCTCCCCAAACCACAAAGCTCCAACTCGCTCCATGCCATAAGCCACCGAGCAACATGGTTACGAATAAATTGACATAGCGCCTAGTGGATCCCTTTCTATTTCCCCCAAGTGAAATATACAGATAATCTCGAAGAAATACTGACAATGTAATATGCCATCTTCGCCAAAACTCGATAATGCTCCCTGACTTGTATGGGGAGTTAAAGTTCATCGGCAATACAATCCCCATCATCGCAGCCGCACCGATTGCCATATCGCAATAACCAGAAAAATCAAAATATATTTGCCCTGAATAAGAAATTACTGCAATCCATGCATCTCCACATGATATGTGACCAGAATGTTCAGCCGCTCCAAAAACAGGGGTTACATAAAGAGCTAACGTATCCGCTAGCAGCACTTTTTTTGCTAATCCCAGAACAAAAATAAAACCGCCATAAATCAACGACTCTCTGCTGACACAAACGCCATTCTTCCGCATTATCTGCGGAATAATTTGTTTATGATGAACAATCGGCCCTGCAATTAGTTGGGGAAAATAACAAACAAACAACAAATACTTTAGAAAACCATGCTCCTCAACATCACCTCGAAAAGCATCAACCTGATATGCAATTTGCTGAAACGTAAAGAAGGAGATACCTATGGGCAGAATAATCCCTCCGAGGGTCATTGATGTTCCAACCAAATCATTTAGGATTTCAGTAAAGAACGTTGCATACTTATAATATCCCAGTAGCAGGAGATTGATTGCAACAGCAAAATACAGACCAATCTTTCTCCTCCCTGCGCCATATCGAATATCATTTCGGATGAGAAGAGAAATCAAAAAGTTGAATACCACTGACCCCAAGAGTAAGAACAAAAAAACAGGATTCCAAGCCGAATAGAAGACTAGCGACATGAAAACCAAATAATGGATTAGCCAAGATGATCGCCCTCTGTATTGTAAAAGTGCAATACCTCCTAGAACCACTGGCAAGAAAACGCAAATGAAAATATACGAACTAAAAACCATCAAAGAGCCTAGGGTTTTACTTTCGCCGCCTATTTAGCAGAATAGATCTGCTCGATGATTAGCATTACTGCCAAAGCATCACGTGTGTTCCCAGCGGTAATTGCTTTATCCTTTTCAATGGAGTCAAGAAACAGATTAACCTCTGATGTCCATGACTCGTCGGTGTGATAGATGATGTGTTCTTCGCTTTCAAAGGCCACTCGGGGATCATGGGCCTGATTGCGTTTGATGGCCAGATCTTCGTTGCCATAGGCTCCGGATGATGTCTTCAGACCGTTTAATACCAAGGCACCGCCTTCCAGAAAGACTTCCAGCGAAAACAGGTACCGCCACTGCGTCATGGTTGAGTGTAAAGAGGCGCAAATACCCGTTTTACTGCTGCGTAAATTGGCAAATACATTGTCTTCTATGCCATCCATCTGCCAATACAGATTGGACACCATCGCCTGTACTTCGTCGAAGCCACCACCTAAATACAAAAGCAGATCCAGCATGTGAATGCCCTGGTCCAGCATGATGCCTCCGCCCGCCATCTCTTTGTTTGCACGCCACCCCTTGAAATAGTTTTCATCCACTTCTTTGCCATAGCGCCCGCGCATCCAAAGAATCCGCCCCATTTCCCCACCATCTACCATCTGTTTCATTTTCTGGATGCTGGCATGGTGCCGGTGATTGAATCCATACATCAGTTTTTTTCCGGAGCGTTTTTCCACTTCGATAATTTCCCCCACCTCTTTGGCGGTAAATGCTGGCGGCTTCTCGCAAAATACATGTTTACCCGCCTCAAGGGCGACGATGGTATAGGGCTTGTTATATTTATTCGGCGTGCAGATGAACACGGCATCAAGGTTTTCATCACGCAGCAAGGCCTCAACCGACGCGTAAACCGTTACATCACCTCCCATTTCCGGCGCACAGGCATCATAAACACCGGTCAATTGTCCCAATCCAGATTCGCGAATAGCCCTTTCGCGAATCTTCCCCATCTTCCCATATCCAATAATTCCACAGCTAATCATTTCTTCTGATCCTTTTCTACTACTCTCATCACTCGATATGAAGGTCGTTCACAGAACGAAATCAGAGCACCCAATGTAATCTAACTAAGCAAAAGATCACGAAATTTGCTTCCTATGAAACGCTGCTTTAAAATATGTATAAAGATGTCGGGGCAATAATTTCTTCAAGAAAACAACAGGATAATGAAAAACAGCCCATGAGAATATGCGCGAGAAGCGCAATACTCTCCATACCAGTCTTCTGTAAATACAGCGCAGCAAAATCCAAACGCACTGAGGATGCTTTTTAATGAACCATGCCATTTCAGAAATCAACTTTTTGCGCTCTGCGAGGCTTATCACATTCGACGCATTCCAAGCTTCGCAATAAAGCTCCATAATCCTTTTTACATGAAACCTTCGCCCCTGTCTGGACATTGGCACATTCGCAAGCACAATCTGGCGGCTTTTAATATCCATCCATGCGCGCCGTGCACCACTTGCTCCGCTAGCAATCCCTCCCGGATGTATTCGATAAGCACTTGCCTTCATATCAATGTAACCCGCAGATCCCTGCTGTGTCGCAACAATAGCCAACCCGCGATCTCCATAGGGCATTTGCGTAAACCAATCAGGCATTGACGCGATTGCTGAACGCCTGAGCATCAGCGTCGCCGTAGGCGGTGTAGAATGCTTGCTCATTGCAATTTCATCATGCGACAAATCCCTCTTCATTTCCTGCGGCAAGGGATCATCGTCTATAATGGTTCCTCGCTCGTCTACCTTTATCCTGTCATGAAAACATAATGCATACTCCGGATGCGCCTCCAGAAAATCCACCTGCTTCTGTAATTTCAACGGATCCGTCCAGTAATCGTCCCCCTCGCATAGCGCGATATATTTTCCGCAACAGGCGGCGAGAGTTTCATTTTGGTTAAACATCGCAGGATTCACATATCGTTTTCGATGAATATTATTTCTATTTCTTAAGAACAATCTGATATATTCTGGATATTTATCTGCATACATCTGGCATAATTCACGAGTCCCATCAGATGATCCGTCTTCCCCAATACATATCTCAAAAGGGAAATCGACCTTCTGCATGAGTATCCCATCCAACGCTTGCCTAATGTAGGCCGCATGCTGAAATGTTATGACAAACACGCTCAACATTGGCTCTTGCTTTATGCTACAATCTAGCACTTTTTCAAGCCGCTCTATATTTTTCATACATATTCCGAATATATGTATGATTTTTTAGTATCTGTATTGTTCAATAGCAGGTGTTGTGCGTTAATCATTATTTCGTTTCCATGCGCTCGCCAGTTGATAAAACATGACATCGGTCAATTCGCACAAGTGCATCCAGAGCTTTCACAACCATGAACTGGTCATTTTTTATAACACATGATCCTACAGCATACTTTTGATATAGATTATTTATAAACTTGTTTTCAACAACAGTTGCTGCATAGACGACATATTTCCTCCCACTCAGTTCTACACTAACACCAAGTTTATTACTTGAGAACGCTCGGGTAGTTGTTACAAATTCACGTGCCGTCGTATTCTTTAGATCAACACATATTAAATCATCTTTTCTTCTCGAATAATATGTGGGTTTACCCTGCTGAACCTTTCCCTTAAACTCAAAATCAGTTGCAATTAGCTTTTCTAAACCGACTGAAAACACATCCTTTTCGACCTGAAAGATAAATGAATACAATAACGTTAAATCCAAATCATCCGTAACATCAAACGTAACTTGGTGAATAATGTTTCCAGTATCGACTCCTTCATCCATATAATGAAGTGTTGCGCCGGCTTTTTTATGTTTCGCCAATAGGCACTCATTAAGCGGATGCATTCCCCTGCCTAATGGTAATGCAGATGGGTGTATGTTGATAAATTTCTTCTCCTTATGAAACTGGCCAACCGGGAGTATGTAAGGGCAGCCAGCTGAAACACATAGATCGTAATCTTCACGACGTAAACGCTTCAAAACCTTTTTTTTGTCGGAAATATCACATATTTCCATATTCACATCCGGAAAATCGCACGATTTAATTAAAGCTTTTTTCACGGCAAATGCTTGGACTAAAGAAATTCGTTTATGCTCCAACAATGCTCGAAGGATTAGTGGTCTGTTCCCAATAAATATAGTTCTATATTTTTTCATAAAACAGCTCCTGTTTTAGTTCATTTCTGAGAACGTTTAAACAAGACGATTTATACCTGCTGTAGAAACAAGCTCCATATGCGACTAGACGGTGTGAGCAAATCGTAAAAATGAAGTTTTCTGGACAACGAAACTACGGTTTATGCCAACGCTTAACTTGATTAAATATTTCTTCCATTGTATCGAGACCATAGCGTTGATCTATTGGCAAACAGACCAAGTCGGTGGCAAGCCGCACTTCCATGCCATTTTTCGGAGCGCGCTCGATAACTCCACGCCAGAATGTTGGCACAAAAACGCCGTTTCTGATCAACTGCATCTTCAATTGCTCGCCATTATTCACTAGCAGCGGGTAGCATAATGGAACCTGCAATCCTGACAGAGGCAGATGTAGCTTATTCAGGTGCTTTAACTTAGCATCTATCCACATATAATTTGTGCGACGGCAATTAGCAGCATAATCATAGTCAATACCGCTTAATAAACAACGAGAGAGATTCGACATCCCGAGGATCGGAGCCGCTTTTAAGGAATCCTCAATCTCCAAGAAGGATTTATACCCAGCCCTTGTTCCTTGGTCAACGGCTCGGAGCAAGTGTTCGCAACGTTGATATGAAACATCCCGTTTAAGGGCCTCAAATGGAATTTTAGCTGCATATAAATATGATCCATCAGGCACCCCAAAATATTTTCTGGCTGAGTTAAAACTAATAGTTCCAGGGACTTGGCGCTCGTAAAACGCTTGAGTATTGTCAATTATTACTGGATGGGATGCCATTCTGGCTAATTCAATTGAGGACACTTCCTTGAGACCAAAATAGTTAACATAGAGAACAGCTGTATCCGCATCTATTATTTCTTCATGAAGAGGATTAAGGCAGTCGTTAATACAGTAAAATATTGGCTCAATCCTCATTTTTTCAACTATATCCAAGACGGCATCGCAAATGTAGTGCGGAAGATACAGCTTCCTACACCCCAGATACTTCAAAACCAATTCCAGAGCATTACGCCCAAAATTCAAAGCCAAGGCATCTTTGTGATACTCGCCACCCGCTTTTGGCATCTCCAAGCCAAAATAACCGCCAATGGTCGACGCTTCAGTTCTCGACGAGGTCATACTTGTCCAGCATGGTCGTTATAGTTTCGAGTGAATTGAACATCATCACATCTATGATTGACAGGCCAGGGACGAAAGTTCTGCTGGTCTGATTGTAGGAAATCTCCTGTGTCTTAAGAAATTTCAATTCTATTCCCCTACTCTGGAAAGTTGCCCGCTCATAAAGCTCCACTCCCCCGATGCTATTAACGTAGCGCTTTGCACCCCGTTTTTCGCATATGTGCATAACTTTCCCCTGTCCTCTTAGACCATCATTCTTATCTATGGTCGATGACACAACAATATCAGTATCAATTTGGAGATAACCACACAACAAGCGCAAACATTCTTCCAAATAAGCTGAAAGATTGAAGCTCTTGGTGGTCAAGGCTGCCTCAACAACGGGATAGGCTTCTTTAAAATATGGCGCTCTGGCATATACTTGAGATATTGTTTTTAATATCTTTGGACGGTTATCACCTACGCAAATATCATTAATCAATTTATTCGAGCTCGCGCCATGAAGCTGCAAACTTATAAAATGTTCTTTCCCTTTTATTAGTATGCGGTTACGCGCGATCCATCCTTGTTTGATGTAAGTTACATCGTCATAGATTATAAACTCATCTACCGCATTTATTAACTGAAAATAACCAATATACGGGAAAAAATAGGGTTGCATAATGGCGATGGTTTTCATGAGATTTTGTTGGTACGTTGTTCTATTTCCAACCACTAATAATCTGTAGTTATCACTAAGCAATACCTACACAAGAGATTTGATCAGTGGTTCTTCTCCATTTTCGTGTATTGTCGTGTTTATCTATCTCTCAGGATTCACCACTCAACCAAAAACCACAACCATCGAACCAAATCGCATATCCCGACTCGCATAGGAATGTCAGGAGACCACGAACATAATCTCAAACTTGTAACATGCAACTTGAAACATGTAACCGCTAACCAAGAACAATCCCGCATATCCGCTCCACATCCTCACCAGGCAAATCGGGATACATGGGAAGGCAAAGGACAGACTTCGATGTTTTTTCGGCTACAGGCAACTTTTCTCGACCAGCAGAGGGCAAACCCCGATAGGTCGGGAAATTACTGATCAGCGGGTAGAAATATTTTCGCGCGTGGATGTTCTGCTTTTTTAACGCATCATAAACCGCATTTCGGCTGCGAGCAAACAGAGCTTCATTAACCAAGATGGGAAAATAACTCCAATTGCGCGTTAATCCATCGATCTCCTGCAAACAGCGAATACCCTTTGCACCACTCAGACGATCCATATAGCGTTGAGCCACGTCCTTCCGCTGTTCCAGAGCCTTATCCATCCGCCTGAGCAGACAAAGACCAAAGGCTGCCTGCACTTCGTTCATTTTCCCATTGCTCCCCGGCCCAACAACCGTTAATTCATCAGCAATGCCGAAGTTTTTCAAGTAATCAATCCGCTTTTTCATCACCGCGTCATTGCTAATGAGTGCACCACCCTCGATCGTACTGAATACCTTGGTCGCATGAAAACTGATCATGGAAAGATCGCCATACCCCAGCAGAGATTTTCCTCGCCATGTTTCCCCAAAAACGTGAGCCGCATCGTAAAACACTTTCAGCCCATAGATATCAGCTATACGCTGAATTTCATCAACCGCACAGGGGGTCCCATAGGTGTGCACCGGCAAAATACAGGTGGTTTCCGGGGTAATCAGCGACTCAATTTTCCGGGGATCAATATTGTAGGTCTCTGCATCAATATCGCAAAAAACCGGGGCACAGCGGTTCCAATAAATGGAGTGTGTGGTTGCCGGGAAACTGAACGGCGTCGTGATCACTTCCCCCGTAACTTTCAGCGCCTGTAATCCAATCTGCAGTGCCACTGTTCCGTTACAGAACAGCGAGACGTATTTCACCCCAAAATACTCCGCCAATGCCGCTTCCAACTGATTATGAAACGGCCCCATGTTGGTTAACCGCTTGTTATCCCATATCTCTTTCAAATAGGGGATAAACTCTTCCAACGGCGGAAGCGTGGGGGATGTTACATATATTGATTTCATTTCTGTTTCCCGATCAGTTGACGTTCGCAAACAACACCGTCTCTTCAGAATGCATGGTTGCATGCTTCAGATAAAACCTATAATCAGGGCAGTATTGGTCAATCAGCCGAGGCAATCGGACAAAATCTTTGGGTGAGTGATACAGGCAAATCGCCAGTTTAGGATGCATTGATCGAATGGTATGTTCGGCCCCTAAAAGAGCATTCCCTTCAGCACCCTCGATATCCATTTTTATAAAATCCACTTTTTTGAGACCGGTCTGTGCGACATAGTCATCAATTGTGACAGTTTGAGTTTGAGTATCAAACCCATCCTTATGCTCCATACTAACACTACTACCAGGCCCATTATCTCGCACATAAACGGATTGCCCAGATCTATTCCAGAGCGCTTTTTCAGCAATGGTCACACGTTTTTCCAGATCAAAATTGAGCTCCAGATTCTTGCGCATGATTTCCAAGTTAGATGGAACGAATTCAAACACATGCACCGCTCCGGATGCTCCCGCTTTATTGGCAAAATAGGTGGCTGTATCGCCATAGCACCCCCCCCCATCAATCACTACATCCCCCTCTTCTACAAACGTTTCGGATGGATAATGTGCATATTGCTCAATTTCAAACAAGGTCACAGCACCACGCACATACAACCCGCCAAGGATCCCATATGATGAAAGATCGTGGCGGGAAAGAGTCCACCCCATAAAATCTATGTCGATGGTATCGCTAGGGTCAGCCAGCGACTTCAGCTCCGTCCTTTTTTGCTTATACTCCTTAGTACCAAGCGGAAGCCTAACGCCTTTGTATCCCATAATGCGATAAGCGATGATTTCAACAAGCAGATCGCGGGATTCATCGTCTGCAAGTCTCGTGCTCAACCATTCCAACTCAGGGATCAGGTTCATCCACCGATGCAGTGCATCGGTGTTTGGCCGTTGCATCCAGGAACGGTGGTAATAACCCCAATGCCTCATAAACCTTCGACTCTGCCATTTCATCCATTCAATAAGCGTCAACGGTTTCTGTGGGCCAAACCGCACCTCATCATAATTATCCCTGTATTCTGCGAATTGGGCCCATTCAAGGCGACGATACAATTTTTCGGCAAAGGATTTCATATTTCTTTCTAAATTTCGCGGAGCATCTCACGCAATCGCCTGCACGGTCGCCACACATGGCCAAACCGTATCGGCCCAATTCATGTGGTCAGCAGTTATTTCCAGCGCGAGTGCGTTATCAACACGAACGAGGCATTGCTTGTTTTCAGTATCGCTTATAATGACGGTTACCGTGTGGTTTCCCATCTTCAAATTCATACCCAGAATATCAATACGGCAAAGGATGGTCTGTCCGTTTAACCCATGCAGCGAAATAGTACCATTCCCTTGACCGATTAAATTGGCTACCGGCCTGATTTCCTGATTGTAAATATACACTGAGAGATTTGCATCTGTTACGTTACTACACATCGTTACTAAAACTTCTAATATACAAGGCTCACCGCTTTGCAGCTTCTGGACGGATGTTCCGTTGTGATTAAAAAGCTGTACCGAATTGATTATGGCCCCCCCCGTTCCCGACAACTTTCTTTCTGCGGCAGAATAATGGTTTAAATATCTGCCTATTCCTGCGGCCGTATCAGCCCCATGGTATTCGGCCACCCCGTGATTCATCAGCATAATGGAGTTAGATATACGCGAAACCATAGGCATTGAATGAGAAACGAAAATAACCGCGCTTCTCCGCATAATTTCGGACATACGATTCAAGCATTTTATCACAAACCCCATATCTCCGACAGCCAACACCTCATCAATAATCAGCACATCTGGATCCATTTGTGCAGAAACGGCAAAACCAAGGCGCACCTTCATGCCGGAGGAATAATTTTGAACAGGCATATCGATGAATTCTTTGATCTCGGCAAAATCAACAATCGCATCAAATTTCGCATCGATTTCCTTCTTGGTGAAGCCCAGCACCGCACCTTTGTTGTAGATGTTTTCGCGTCCAGTCAAAATGGGATTAAAGCCGGCCCCCAGTTCGATCAACGCTCCAATGCGTCCACGCATTTCGATGCGCCCCTGATCAGGTTTGATAAGTCCATTGAGCATTTTGAGCAGGGTGGATTTCCCGGCGCCGTTGTGTCCGATCAGCCCCAGACATTCCCCGCGTTTGAGTTCGAACGAAATATCTTTAACCGCCCAGAATTCGTCGCGGCGGAGCCGGGGTTCGTAGTTATTTGTTCTTGGTTCTTCGTTTGTGGTTCTTCGTTCGGAGGACGTTGTTTGTTGTTTTTTGCCACAGGTCAGCTCTGTCCATATATCCTGCGCCCCGTAGATCAGGGAGCGTTTGAGGGATTTGCAGAATTTCTTACTGACTCCTTCAACCCTTACCAGGGTTTCGGAGTCAGTAGGTTCTTGGTTCGTTGTTCTTGGTTCGTTGTTCGACATACTGTTCTTGGTTCGCTAAATCGTTCGTGGTTCGCTAAGTCGTTCGAGGTTTGTCGTTCGTGGGAAATGTTCGTTGTTCGTCGTTTTTCGTTCGTCGTTCGGGGAAAATTGTTCGGGGAATTTGTTCATTCAGGGTTCAACAACGAACTACAAACTAAGAACGAAGAACAAAGAACGAAGAACTACGAACAAAGAACGACGAACTCACATCGGTTTCGAATGAGTTTTCAGATATTTAATCAGGCCACCGATTTTGGCGTTAATGCTACCCGCTAATTGGTATAATTCTTGAAAGGTCTGTTCCGTTAGATAGTTCTGATCTAAGGCAATATACAATTCGCTCTGTACTTCGGTGCACGACCTCTGCGCATACCCTAAAAAGCGAATAAATTCCGGATTGCTTCCCGCATCGTATCCTTCAGCAATATTATGCATGACCGACCCTGCAGCACGCGTAATTTGATCTTTTAAGCCCCAATCTTTTGCAAAATTCGCTCGGCGAGTCAGGCTATAGATTTCCCGCGTTAAGATTCGAGCATCCTGCCAACCTTCTATTTCCTCAAATTTTCGAATCGAACCCATAAATCAAAACCTACCACAATCCAAGAACCAAGAACTACGAACAAAGAACCAATGCCTTCATCTAACATAATAAATACTTTTTTTTTCTACCACCCGCTACGCTTCCGCCGTCGCTCTACGAGCTATGGCGCGACACGAGAGGGCACGGAGGGCACGGAGATCCATTAGTGCGATTATTTGTTCTTCGTTCGTTAAAGCTGATTCGTTGGTCGTGGCTATCCTCCCCAACCAAGAACTGAACACATCATTATGTACAGGCAAAATAGCCACCGGTCTTTTTACTTCCGCGACGCTCGATTTTTCCTTCATAAATGAGCTCAGCGATATACCGATCGACGCTCCGTTCCGGGATTTTCAATTTCTCAACGATCATCTTTCGCTGTATTCCCGGAAGTTCATCAATTATTCTCAGAACATCTCCATTTAACGCGCCATTTAACGCGCCATTTAACGCGCCATTTAACGCGCCACCGCTTGACTGCTGTAATTCGCCATTCTGTTCCGGCAACATGAATTTGATACGAAATCCTCCCGAGAAGTTTTCAAACATCGGCTCGGGCAAACCCGCCTCTCGGCAAAATTCCAGTATGCGATGGATTCCGCTTCCATATCGCTCGATTAGACCTACGTCATAAAATATCTGGGCTATCAGTTTGTTTCGGGGTTTGGACGCGTGCTCTGGATCAAGCAACTCTCTAACCTTCATGTTATAAGGTAGAAATCCGGGACTCCACACCTGCAAAGCATCTTCAAATATTTTTATCTGGATATCAGCGGTGTCGCCATAATCTCGATGACAAATGGCATTAACCACTGCCTCACGCAAAGCAGCGAGGGGATAATCCCAAATTTCTTTGCGCTGTGGGGCGCCAGTCATTTCAAACCGGACATGCATGTTTTTTTTGATGAACTCAACGGTCTCCTCTACCTGGGCAATAAGAGAACCGTCAATGATTCGATTGTCCATGATGTGCACCTTCTCACGCAAACGGCCAGCATGCACCACCGCTTGTGTTAATGGCGATTGAGGATTTTCCCCGAAAAGCAGAATCGCGGCGCGAGTAATTTCATGTTCTGATTTGACAAGCTCCAACTTCATCAAAACTTGCCAAGGGTCTTCTTTCCCTGAGAAGGAACGGCGGCCTTGCGCCGTGGCTTGATGCATATATCCCAGCACACCTTCGAGGTTAATATCCCCCTTGCTCTTTCCCTGGACGACTACCGCATCCATGCTCGAACCGGTACTGTGCATATGCATTTCCGCAATTTCGGATGGAGTCATCTGACGAGTTGTGCTTCCTGCTCGCCGATAGCAACGTCCTCTCGTAGCAATCGGCTTTAACGGAAACTCAGGAACAGATAATAGGAGTACCTCCCCCTCTGGCATTAAAATCCGTTCTGCATCAGGGATAACCGAAGGCTCGGTAGCAACAGCAATTCGATTCACATAATCGCGCAACACCTCTTTACCGAAACTCTGCCCGACAACCAGGCCTTGATCGTTTACTCCGATCAAGATCATTCCACCACGGGTATTGGCAAAAGCAACCGCTGTTTCAATGACCTCTTTCCCAAATGCTCCTTTGAATTCAAGCACCTCGGATTCGCCCTGTTTTATGATGTCTGCAATCCTATTCATGCCCAACTCAAATGCCGGTTCTGTCTATGAAGTATAATATACAACCAGAAACTACGAACCATAAAATGAACGACGAACGTTGTCCGCTACGCGGACATTCTCTCAATCACAATCGGCATCGACAACCGATAAATGATTAGTCCTGCAAAGCACAACACCACACAAGCGCCCACGGTAATCCAATATTCCGGCAGCATCGTGGGGGCCTGGCCTGCCAGTACATCACGGGAGGTAACGATCAGGGGGGTTGCAGGGTTCAGGCGGGCAATCCATCCGATTAAACCGCTATTGGGAACCGGATAGATAATCGGGGTGAGAAAAAACCAGAAGCGCACCACAAAAGGAATCAAATAGACCATATCCTCAAACAGAAGGGCAACGGGTGTGAGCAAAACCCCGATGACATATCCGCAAAAAGGAGTGGCCACCAACACAACAGGAATCAGCAAAAGCCAATTGGTGAATGGCATGTGGTACCAGAGAAATACGGGGACAAAAACAACCAATTGCACAAAGGTGTCAAACAACAGCTTGGCCAATCCGGTGACCAGCAGGGCTTCACGGGGAAATTGAAGCTTAGTCAACATCCCGCGTTCTTTATTCACAGCCTGAATAGGCGCGGAAACGCCCTGTGTAAAGGCATTCCACATCAGGGTTCCTGCAAAAACATAGACGGGATAAGGAATGGTGGTGGTCCCCACATTCAATACGTTCTGTTTGTTGAGAAAGACCCAGATAAACGTATTGACGATCACCGGGACAAACATCCAGAGCAATCCCAGAAAGCTCATGCGGTACTGGCCTTTGATGTCGCGCTTGAATAATGCAATGGCCAATTCATGGGTCTGGGGTGAAAACAAATCACGTACCAAATCCTTGAGCAGTTGAAGCGGATTTTTCAGCCCCGATTCCGGGGAATAGACGGTGATTTTCATTTTATGCAGTTGCAGGTTACAGGTTGCACGTTACAGGTTGCGGGGTGCAGGTTCTTGGTTCATTGGGTACTGGTTATACGTTACGGGTTGCAGGTTCTTGGGTCTTGGTTCGTGGGTCTTTGTTTTTGGTTCTTATGTCTAATGTCTTTGGTCTTGAGTCTGACCATTGGTTCTTGGGTCTAAGGTCTATGGTCTAATGTCTTGAGTCTAACCGTTGGTGCTTCACTCCGTGTGCTCTGTGCTCTCCAGTGACTGAAAGGAACGGGTGGTTAACCTCTTTTGCGTTCCCTGCGTTCTTTTGCGGCTGCTCCTGGCATGGAGGCCCATGCCTCTCCCTAATTCGGAGGTCTTATTCGTTGCTTTCTTCATTCGTTGGGATCATTCCTGTATATGCCAGATGCCCGCGGGCCGCGGGCGCTCCCACTTGCCTCAAGCTCTGTGGGCTCTGTGTTCTCCAGTGATCCCGCACTTGCGGGGGAACGAGTGGTTAATATCCTTTTTTCTACCACCCGCTTGCTGCTTCGCTAAAGTTCCGGAAAACAAACATCATTCGCACCATATCCTGCCTGCTCTTCGTGCACGGCATCGTAAATTTTTTGCGCGGTTTTTTCGCCGAATCCTTCGAGCGCGGCAATATCATGGGAGGAGGCCTGCGCGATGCCTGCGACACTTCCGAAGCGCCCGATCAGTCGCTCGGCCCGTTCGGGTCCTATTCCCGGCAGCCCCTGCAGGATGTAGAGTTGCCGTTTGTGTTTTGTTTTGGGTCGATAGCCCGAACGTTTAATGCCACCTTGTGCCATCCATTGAAGCTGATTCCCGGTGTATATCATCAACCGTGCCGTTTCTTCCGCATCCAATGATCGCAGCACGGGTATTCCCCAGATCAAACTCAGACTGATCAATGCCCCCTGCATGGATTCACGCGACATTTTGGAGTGCGCCAGATCGTTCGACTTTCCTTCAATAATGAATGCAGCCTTTTCTGGAGCCATGCTTAAACGTTCTGCCTGCCGGAAAAGGCGTCCATCTTTTATGGACTCTGCAAAGTCCAGTAGCGTCTTACGCTCAAATAGCACGTTCTTTTCCACTCGATAGTCACCGGCCTTCAAGGTATCCATAACCACGGTAACCTGGTCCCTTTTTTGCAGAAACTCAATCACACCAGCCTGTGATTCGCGATGATCCGCCGTGATCTGCATTTGTCTTTCAGTCCGTCTCTCTGCAACCCGCACACGCACTACGAAAGTCCGTGCTGCCCTCTAATCATCAATCTGAAGAATCCGGCGAAGAAAGGCTCTATCGAGTGCATCCTTTTCGCGATAGGTTTGCTTTGTTTTCCATAATAACTCAGCCGATGCAAATGGCACGATAACACCGTCCATTTCTGTTTCAGCGATCATCCCCTGCGCATCATTAAAACTGATTCCGCAGGCTTTTCCCATAAGATCTACCGTGATCTCATCATTGATACGAACAACCACATACTTTTCGACATCCCCTGGCTCAACATCGCGAGCGGCTTTATCCATCAATTCAGCGGCAAGCACTTCGCAGACACGTTTTACATTTTCTTCGGAATCATCAATAAGCAAATCAATATCCATCGTGGTACGCCGCAAACCGAGTTCGACCACAGCCATCCCGCCAATGATAACATATCTTGCGCCAATGGCATTTAAACCACGGGCCAGTTTAATAATGTCGGTCCGCGTAGGGACACGCGTTACTTCATTATGATCATCTGATCGGTCCACCATTTCTCCGCATGTTCATGTGATTCAAATCGAAAGACCCCCTTGGGCCACGTCACATTGGACGCACCCAGCTCATTCACTAGAGTCTGCAACTGATACCCTTCCTTGCTATCCACATCCTCTGTACGCCGTTTCCCAACGGTCTTTTTCGGAACATCGTCCCATTGCTCATGCGCAGCCCGGGTTTTCGCAAGACAGGCCGGCGTTCCTCTGGCGGCTACAGACTCGCGCAATTTATCTCCCCACGTTTTTTCCCGTCGTTGTTTCTGCCAGACTGCCTGACGTTCCAGCATTTGTTTCACGCCATTATTCATCGAGAAATCGCTCTTTAAATGTTGCCCACTTTCCTTCTAAACCGTGTTTATGAGCCAAAGCAGCAAGGTCATATTCAGTAACAGCATGTGCTTCCAATAAGGCCAGTACTCGCATCCGATCCTTGGCGCGTCCAACACTCAGCGCTATTACGGCCAGGTAATCTGCTCGAACCACTCGCACATCCAGTCCATCTATATCAGCGATTTCCGCGTTAGCCATCGCTTCTTTTGTTAGCTCGTTAAAGGCAGGTATAAATTGGACCGGCCACGCACCCACTCGAATCGCTTCTCCCTCAGGATTGTAACCCCGTTGTTTACAGAACTCATAAATTGGGCCCAACACCGCAATGCTATCATCGTCTTTGGTTGCGATCAGAATGTCAGCATCCAGCGTGAGCACGGCCTCAGTGTATCGCATTTGTGCAACCGCTCCAAATACGGCATAGTTTGTTATAACCTGCGCGTCCATCATTTCATCTATAAGCTGGATAAGTTCTTTCATCTTGAGACTATGCGATAGAGATTCCGGGTTCTATGCCAACCACTAATTTTCACTGATCGGCATTCCATCGGTCAATTTGATCTCTAAACAACCGGAAATCATCCAGCCGTTTTGTCGCCAGAGAGAAAAGGATCTCCGGCTCGATCTCTTCGTATTGGTGGACTATAAAATTACGGAAGCGCACCATGTTTCTGAAAGGTTCTGCATCAGCAATCACATGCAGGGCGACCAGTTTATCCATAGCTTCCGTGGCTGTGGCCACGGGATTTGGCGCGAATATACAACAGCGATGACGCTGTTGTTTAACTAGCAGCCCTCGGGAAAAGCCCGACAGGCTGCTAGTTCAAACATGATTTTCTGATACGCTTCTTAACGGCGTCCCATGATTGTCCGGTAAAATCCACCGGGTCGGGATCGTTTTCGGCATCATCGAAATAGAGCAGTGATTTTTCCACATGCCAAACGTTGGCGGTTCGATATTTTTCTTCAAAAAAGCTCAGCATTTGTTGGATGGAAAAATGATCGAGAAGAGCCGCATAATCCCAGAAGTCCTTTTTGCTGCCCCGGTTGGCAATGGCGTTGAGTTTCATCGCGGCTACATCAGCAAGGCTGGCCATGCGAATTCCCTGCTGTTCGTCTATGGGTGCAAGCAGCGGATATTTATGGGCGATCACGTCCAGTTTTACATTTACCAAGCATCCCCGAACGGTATTCTCCTCGACAGAACTATCTCTCAATCCATGACTATCGCGCAGTTGCTCTGCGAGGCGACTTGCATTGAAGTCTTCATGCGTAAACAGATCAATATCCACAGAGCGTCTGTGTCCAAACCGCAACGCCAACGATGTTCCGCCAACGAGATAAAATGCGTTGAGATGCGGATCGAGCATCAGCACTTCCAGTGCCTTCATCAGTTCTGGTTGAACGGTATTTGTGAACACGTTTAGTGACTCCATGTGCACAGGACGCTTTTCTTTTGATGCGCTCTGAATTGATGCCTATCTATTCCGAAAACTGTGGAAAAATACGCGATTGTTTTTTTGTCCAGATCTGGAGATTTGATTAAAGCCCCACGGATTTGGCTGTTTGTGTAACAGGCTTGAATAAGGCCCACATCCTTTTTTGTCCCCCGGTCCATCACGCGAGCGATGATGAATGGAGCATTTCGGTCCATGTCCAGTTTGTCAAAAGCAACATCCCAAAAGAGGGACGGTGAGAGTTGACTTTTTATGGATTCCTTTTTTTTCAATTCAGGCGTCTCAATTTTGCTGCCACTGCTTTTTCGGAGTCGAACACTTTTTTCACACCATCGCCGAGGGCTTCCTGAATGATGCGGATGTCGCGCACGAGACGGATCAGTCCGGAGGGTTCCACGGAGGCGGCCTGGTCGGTGCCCCACATGGCGCGATCCAGGGTGATATGGCGTTCGACCAAACAGGCCCCCAGCGTTACCGCCGCGAGAGTGGCCTGCAGTCCCACCTCGTGTCCGGAATACCCCACCGGGACGTTATATTTTTTTTGCAGGGTTTGAATGACATTGAGGTTCAGTTCGCCGACCGGACAGGGATACGTGCTGGTGCAATGGGTCAGAGCAACCCGGGACCGCCAGGCGTCTGCCTGGCCTTCTTCCTCTTTGCCGACCAGACGGTCGGCGGTCCCGGCCAGGCGTTGCACGGCGGCCTCAATCTGTTCGACGGAGGACATGCCGGTGGAAACAATCAAGGGGCGCCCGGTCTGTTTATAACGATCCAACAAATCCATATCCGTGATACAGGCCGAGGGCACCTTGTACGCCATCAGATTGAAATGCTCTTCCATGAGTTCCACGGAGGGAATATCCCAACAGGAGACAAACCAGTCGATTTTCTTTTCGGCACAGTAGCGTTCGATTTTCTGATAGTCTTCGACGCCGAACTCCATCTTCCAGCGATACTCCAGATAGGAAATATAGCCCCAGGGCGTTTCCCGCATGCGGCTTTTCTGCTCTTCGGGCACACACACATCCGGATTGCGTTTCTGAAATTTGACGGCATCACATCCGGCCACACAGGCGACATCAATCAGCTTTTTGGCCGTTTCCAGGCTGCCGTTATGATTGATGCCTATCTCGGCGATTACATAGCAGGGATTTCCCGTGCCGATTGTTTTATTTCCGATTTGCATGTTATTTACCCTGTTTTTGTTCCTTTTATTCCACCACCCGTTTGGGGAAGAGGATTACCGCAGACCATAGACTATAGACCCTTTGGTGATAACCATAGACTATAGACCGGAGACGAAGAGACCATAGACCAAAGACGATAGACAGACGCGGCCCTCTTTTGCGTTCCCTGCGTTCTTTTGCGGCTGCTCCTGGCATGGAGGCCCATGCCGCTCCCTAATTGCGAGGTCTTATTCGTTGCTTTCTTCATTCGTTGGGATCATTCCTCTACGGGCCAGATGCCCGCGGGCCGCGGGCGCTCCCACTTGCCTCAAGCTCTGTGGGCTCTGTGTTCTCCAGTGAACAACGGGAACGAGTGGTTAAACTCTTTTTTCTACCACCCGCTGCGCTAGAGGACACGGAGGGCGCTGCGGGCGCGTTCCAGATCGTCGGGCGTATCGATGTCCAGCGATGCCTTTTCATCCATGACGAAGGCTCCTGTTTTTTCGGGCAGGAGGGTTCCCCGCTCCAGCACAATGCGGGAGCGGCACAGATAGATCGCCCCATTGATCTCATAGGCCGGCGGAAAATCCTGACGGCGCAGGTAGCCGGATGGAATGGACATGAAGGGTTGGAGGCGTCCTTCTTCATCTATTTTTCTCGTTAGGAAGGGATGCGTTTCGGCTTCGCATATACTGACGACGGCATCGGCTTTTTTTTCGTGCAACAGTTGAACGGCGGCATCAATATGACGGGCCGTTCGAAATGGAGAGGTGGGCTGCAGCAGGCATGCGAAATCCGGCAAGGCTCCTTCATCCTGTTCGATCCACTGCAACGCGTGCTGAATTACGGGAATATGGGCGGAGCCGTCACGCGCCAAATTTTCCGGGCGCATAAAAGGCACCTCCGCGCCGGATGAACGGGCTACATCGGCAATCTCTTCATCATCCGTGGAGACCAGCACACGATCAATCGATTGACTTTGCTGCGCGGCCTCTATGGTCCAGGCAATAAGTGGTTTTCCTCCCAGATCCACGATGTTTTTCCGGGGAATCCCTTTGGAACCGCCACGGGCGGTGATTAAACCCAGAATGCTCATTTGCTGGATTCTCTAACACATCTATTCTGCATGGCCTGAGGCTCCGGTGGCTTGAGCTGCTGAAGCAGATGGGATGTTTTATCAAGCCATTCCACTTTTTGCGTGAAGGATAAATGGGATGCGTCGCGCAGGTTCATGCGTTCAACGGTGTCCCACGAGGCATATGCCCAGCTTTGCCTGGTCTCCGTCATGATGGCGATGCCTGCTCCTGAGTTGTAAGACATGAAATATCGAGCAGATCCTTTGGACGACCAGCCTTTTTTTTCATTTCCAGAAGCGTGTTTTTCCGAATAATCGGAACACCAATCCCATTCAAATCGAAAACAACCGCATTCCGATATTCTTCATCGAAATCAAATGGCTCCTTCGCAAAGAGATCCACCACGGTATCCCGATGAACATCACTGATCATGGAAAAAACAACCATTCCTTTGTTCTCTATCCATTCCCTGCGGTTTCTTTCATCAGAAAAATCAACCGCTTGTACCGGAACGCGCGGATAATAATTCAGCCCTGTTAAAACATCCATTGCACGCTTGATATTCTCCATTTCCAGATCCAACACGATATCCACATCGTGCGTCAAACGTACATACCCGTGAGCAACCACGGCCAATCCACCAACCACAAGGTAACGAACACTCGAACGATTGAAATCGCCGAAAATCTGTTCTAGCGTTGCTTTCTCCATAACAGGCTGTATTTCGCGGCAGGCTTCGCCCCTGTCAAATCCCGGCTGGAATTCTCCCTGCTCCGTTTCTTGTAGCGTTTATCAGCAACTGAACACGTTCCTTGTCAGATCAGCTTCCGAATCAGTGGATTGTTCAGAAGCGCTTCCAGACGGGCGCGATACTTTTCGGCCTGCGCCAGACGCTGCTTCAGAAAGGCCACTCTTTCGGAGTTTTCCCTCGATTCTTCCAGTAGACTTCTGCTGCGTTGAATCTGATATTGTGCGGAAACCAATTTTTTGTTGACGGAGGCCAGCAGCCCATTGTTCACGATCTGGCTTATGTCGGTGATGGCCTCGTAATAGTCTTTTCGATCGCCCTTCATCCAGACTTTGTGGAGGACACCCCAGCTTTCGAGTTGGCGGCAGGCAATGCTTGCGCTGGCCTTGCTGATGCCGAGGCTCTCGGCAATGACATCCAGGCAGGCAGGTTCGGGTGACATGAAGAGAAGCATGTAGATTTGGCCAAAGAGACGGTTGAATCCGAAGGTCTGCGCGGTACGCCCCCCCGCCTCAATCATTTCGTATGTAGCACTTTCCAAAGGCTTCATGACAGATTCCGATCATTTAGAACTTTCTAAACATAGCGAATGGCGGGGGGTTTTGTCAATGGCCTCTGTGGAGAAATTTGCGTGTCGGGATGAATTGAAAAAACAGGACTTCTCCATGCAATCCGTGGTGAGCCACACGGGGGCAATCCGATGGTTTTTCCCAACGAATGGGGACCGCAACGAATGGAGCGGATGATGTTCCCAACGAATGGGGAACTGAGCGGGTACCATTACGGTTCCGAAGTTTTCGCTACAGCGGTTTGCGGGTGGAGTCGCGCCAAAACATGCTCCATCACCCGGTGAATGCTGGTGGTTGCCGCAAACTGTTGGCAGGCTCGCATGCGCATGGCGTTTCCAACATCCTCGCGGGCGGAAGGCGAGATGACCAGTCCTTCAAGCCGCTTCGCGTAGGCATCGAGGTCACGCTCGGAGAGGGCGTGCGGTGGTCCGATCAATGCGGCGGCGATGCTTTCGGCATGGGCATTACCCCACTTCATGGCCACCACTGGAAGTCCACAGGCCATGGCTTCCATCACGCTCTGCGATCCACCTACGGGAAACTCACAGGCGTATATATTCAACGTTTTCAGGATGGCGGCGGGCATCAGATGGCGACCGACAAAGCGAACGCGGCCTTGCACGCCTTGCTGCTGAAAGCCTTTCATTTTGTCCGGAAGGGGGCCGCAACCGATCGGCACAAACCAAACACGGGGGTGCTTTTTCATCATTCCAGCGATCAGTTCCAGGTATTCCGACGAGAGGCGTTTATCCAAGTGGTTACTCAGGGTGCCAACCAGTATGGCGTCCTCCGGTATCCCCAGGCGGGAGCGGGACACCGGGGGTTGGCCGTCGATCACGTCAAAATCCACGCCTTTGGGCAGCACAATGCGCTCGCCGTCCGATGCGTCCCAATTGCTTTCACGTTCCAGATTTTCCGGGTTATCAACAAACATACAATCCAGACCCGCCCCATAATAGCTGCTGCCGATATGGATCCCGGCCTTCACCGGAACGGCGGCGGCATAGGCTGCGATCCAGTCGATGGGACAGGCCATCCCGCTTTGAAAGAGAGCGACATCCACCTGGTCGGCGTCCAGGCGCATGGCCAGTTGTCGACCGGTCTCGATGCAGGACCATTTTCTGGACATCAATACGACCGGCACATTCAATTGTTTCAACGCATTCATGGTGTGGGCCCCGGTGATTTCAGAGTGCCCGCTCACGCACCCGAACGGGAACCCCGGGTTCTCCCGGGCGGAGAGGTTTTCAGAGACATACACACTCACCTGAAATTGATTTCGATCCAGATGACGGGCATATTGAATCACCCGTCGGGTATACGCCACCACGTGATCCACCAGATTCGGCACCACCAAGGCGACGCGAATAGATTCCGAAGAAGACCGTGGAGCCCGCCGCGTTTTTCTGGTCAATCCCGAGTCCATGGCGGCCACCGCATAGAGTTGGCCTGTTTCCCGCAGGATATTCGGAGATCGGATCAGTTCAAAACAGGCCAACCCATCGAGGATATAGGCGGCCGTCATGGCTTCCATCCCCAGGTTGGGGTATCCGAGACGGAAGGCGTCCCGGGCAAAATGGTAACATTCCCAGGCAGCGGTTTGTTCCTGTCCGGTCTGCTGAGCCAACCAAACGATATTGGCAATCACCGGCAACGGAACGAGGCCGAACAGGCGTCGACTATTGATCAACTGAGTGAGGGCGGCCAGGGGCTCACCCTGCTGGTAGAGGGCCCCTGCACGAAATACAATACCCGCCACGCGCTTTTCATCGCTTTGCTGGATCAGGAGGCTTTGCGCAATGGATGCGAGATTGTGCCCCTCATATGAACGTATCAGATCATCCAGCAGGAGCAGTTGTGTTCCGGTCGCCATAGATACCCTTGCACCCTCTTCCCCTTCTTCGAAAACAAGCCTCATCCCATCACGAATGCGACGATCCCTTTACCCTGAAGACCCTGTTGGTTAACCGAAATTCGCCTCGAACCAATCCAGTTCGGAATTGAAGGTTGCTTCGGCTTCTTCCATAGCTGTGAAGGTTTCGATCAAGCGATCCTGATAATCATCCAGGCTCTCCTCCTCCTCTGTGATTTTTTCCGAGATTTCGGTCAGTTTATCCTCGAGGGCGGCGATACGCCGGGCGATTTCGCCGGTGAGGGATTGGCTCATGGAGTTGGAATAGCTGTAGAAGTCGCTCGCCAGTCCGTGCACATATCCTTCGGTTGAATCATACACACCCCGGAACAGCTGGGCCGTCACATCAAATTCATTTTCCAGCATGTAGTCCAGCTTGTCTTCATCACTGAGCACCAGCACATTGTCCTCGCCCGCCGTCCAGATACCAATATCCTCCAAACTGTCCGCAATGCCGGTCCTCCCATCATAGGTGTATGATGCATTGGTGGCGTTTAAATAGGGATACTTACTGGCCGTGGCCTGCAGGCGGATATTCCGCTCCATCGCCGCCACCGAGCTATCATTATACAATTCCCCCAGCGCGGTGATCGATGCCCCGGATGAGGTTTCGCCGCTTAGCGGCTTTTGGGTAAAATACCGGATCTTTTCGGCCAACGCATTGTACTTCTCCATATAGTCGAGAATGGCTGCCTTGGTGTCCTCTGTGTCGTGATTAACGGTTAACCGAACCGCAGACGTGGTGGTCTCCTCTTCCAAATCCAGGCTCACTCCGGTAATCACATCGCCAATCCCGGTGTTGCTGGAACGGGTCACGGCGATGCCGTTCACGGTAAAGGAGGAATCCATGGCCTCCACCAACTCATTCACAAACCCCCCGGACGAATTCAGGACCCCTATACTTTCGAGCGGGCCTCCGATCACATCCGACATGTTTATTTCGGTGGATCCCGTATTCTCCCGGGAGACCACCAGCCGCCCGTCCAGAATCGACGCAGATACTCTATTCGCCGCACTCATGGACGTGGCTGCCGTATTGATTTTTCCGACCAGCGTATTCAACGTTTCCGTGGATCCAATGGTTACAGTTTGCCCTTCAATGGTGAATGACGCCCCTTCGGAAAGGATCCCGGAGGCCACGAGATCGGTATTGGCCGTGCCGCCCGGAACCAGGTCGGACGCCTTACTGCCCCCCACGCTCTGGGACTGCGCCAGATTGTCAATCAGGATGGTATAGACATTCGGTACAGCCGAGGAGGAGGCTGTGGCCGTCAATTTTGTTTCATCCGACGAGGTAGCGGCCATCAGGTTCCAGGTTTCCCACTCTCGCAAGGTATCCAGAGAATCTGTCAAATCGCTCGATAATGTGGCGATTTCATTCCATGCCTCCAAATCATAATTGACCTCCGTCTGTTCTTCCTCAAACGAGGTCAGGGTATAGCCACGCGCCGCCACCAGTTTGGCAATGGTGTCCTCAATATCGATTTTCGATTGCAACCCGGAAATGGTAACTGTTCCCGACATGACCTTTTCCTTTCAGCCCGTTCACATTAAATCCGCAGTCACTTCACCTCATCAACGGCATCTTCTGCCGCCAGGTGTTGCCCACTCACTCATTAGCGGCATATAGCACCTGCTCCTCCGGGCCTCACGGCCATGTAGCAGGATCCTTGCCACAAAAAAGAGTCCGACCGAATCGGCCGGACTCTCAGAGAAAGGAAGTGCTTCAGAACGCTTATCCGAGCATCTGCAACACGCCCTGCGGCAAGGCATTGGCCTGAGCCAGCATCGCGGTACCCACCTGCACCAAAATCTGGTACTTCGAGTACTGCGTGGTTTCATAGGCCACGTCCACATCGCGAATCCGACTTTCCGTGGCACGCGCATTCTCTTCGTAGCTGCGCAGGCCGCTCAGGGTCTGCTCCATACGCCGAAGTTCCGCACCAAGGACCGCTCGTTTCGAGCTGATATAGTCAATGGCAATATTCATTTTGTCTACGGCACCCTGGGCAACCGACTGCGTGGAAATGCTGAGATTCGCACCGCAGATCACACTGGCCCAGCGTACCGCCCTGGCACCCGTACCGGAACCAAGCAGCGTCATATTGACCGAACCATAGCTGTAGTTCACGTAAGAGCCGATCACGGCAAAATTGGTCGCCGTCAGATTCAGTTCATCCTCCTTAAACACCATATTGCTGTCCGGACCGACCTGCAGGTAGACGCTGCCCGCCTCCACCCCATCACCCGTCATGGTGGCCACGCCATTGCCGCCGCGGAACAGATACAGGCTGTTGAACTTGCCTGCCGCCGTCGCACCGCTGGTGATGCGCGTGATTTCCTTCTGCATCTGGCCAAACTCCTTCTGCAGATTATCACGGTCCACCTGGCTCTTGGTACCATCATTGGCCATCACGGCAAGTTCTGCCATACGGCCCATCATGTCGTGTATTTTCTGCATCCAGGAATCGGCTGTTTGCAGGTAATTGATCTTGTTTTCAACGTTGGATGCCGCTGCCGCCGTATTGCGATACTGCGTACGCAGGCGTTCGCTCATGGCGATACCGGAAGGATCATCGCCGGCATTGTTGATACGGAGTCCCGATGACAGCTTGGACATCGAGCTGCGCAAACTGGATACGTTTGCGTTGTAGTTTTTCCAAACAGAAAAGGCTGGAACGTTATTGTATACTTGCATGGTTATTCCTCCTTGAATAATTGCTTGTTTTTGTTTTTCATCATCTTGCGTCGTCCTTGACGCATAACCCGCTTCTTCCCTTCATCCCGACCTGCGAACCGGCGCGAATCAAACCGATTCCGACCGCAAACTCTTTCGCTCTTTCTCCTCCTTTCCTTTCCTCGCTGCCCAGTGCCCTCAGCGTATATTCTTACTTGTCCTTGCACTGATACTGATCGGTTGCCGGAGAGAAAACTTAACTTTTGCTCCATCACAGGAAAAAAAAGAGAAGGAGTATAATGGGAAAATCCGCAAAAAAACGACCATTAATCGTTATCAGGGAACGAGATATATATTTTTTGGCCGGCGGTAAAACTTGCCTTTCCCCCGTGGAGGATTTCACGAGCGTATTCGCTATGGTTACCCGGGCGGAAGGGCGGGACAAAGCCCATCAGGCTGCTGGAGAATATTTTGTATTTTTATTTAATTCCGGTTCGACTCCGTGTGTACTATAAACGCTTACCACTGTTATGGAACCCCTGAAAGGATCTAATATGAAGGAAACCATACTCCCCGGCCACGAACAGCAGTCCAGTGATATCAAGTGTTCCAGTTGCGGGCGCTTCGTGGGTGCATTAACCCGCTGCCCCCATTGCGGCGCACGGGTCAACAAGCGCTTGAGCGTACGGGCCACACGGTATGCCGCCATCTTTCTCTCCGTGGTCGGACTGGGCCTTCTCTATTGGATGGCCATTTCCCAGAAAATTCCCCTCATCAAAATCGGCGACATCACCCCCACCATGAACTTCGCCTACGTGCGCATCGAAGGTACAGTCACCAGCGACACCCGCATCTTCAAGGAAAGCGGCCTGGTTCGAAGTCTGCGTTTTGACATCCACGACGACACCGGGGAAATACCCGTCACCGCCTACCAAACGCAGGCCCGCGAACTCATTGAAAAAGGACTGGTTCCACGCCCGGGCGATCATATCTCCGTTGCCGGAAGCCTCAGCGTGGCCGCCGATGACCGCATTCTGCTTCGCATTCAGGTGGCCGACCAGGTATCCCTCGTTCAGGAAGAACTCGAGCGCACACCCATTAACGAACTGACCCCCGAAAGCGGTGCCGTACTGATTGAAGGCACCATTGTCAAAGTCATGGCCCCGCAGCCCGGCAAAAAACAACCCTGGTCTATCCTGATTGCCGACGACTCGGGAACAGCCAACCTCTCCTTCTGGGAAGATGTCTATGCCGATATTGAAAACAAGAACAAGCTCATTCAAGGGCAGAATATCCGGCTTCGCTCTTCCATAAAGCTGTATAAAGGGAAAATTCAGCTTGGTCTGGCGCGGGCTGCCGACCTGGAATTTCTCGACACCGCGCTGACCACACCCACCCCCGTAAAAATGCTGCAGCGGGCGGACGATATCACCATTGAAGAAATCACCGCCGATATGAAGGGACGGACCATTGAAACCGAGGGGCGAATCATCCAGTTCCAGGAATCCCCCACACCCGACAAAGTCCCCTCGCGCATCGTCCTTGAGGATGGCACCGCCACGGTAACCATTGTTTACTGGGACAACGTCGCCCAGGAGCTGGGCGATAAAAAGCCGGAGGAAGGCATTCGCCTGCAGGTCCGTGGAGTGGTGGACGTATATAAGGACACCGTCCAGCTCAAAGTCAATTATGCCGATCAGTTGGAATTTTACCAAATGCCCCCCTCCAAACCAGAAGCCAAACCCGACATCACCCTCATTGGTGAGATTGGAGAACCCGGCGAAGGGGAAGTGGTGACGGTTTCCGGGCGGCTGGGCGCACCGAAATCCATCAAAAGCGGCGTGATCTACCCCGTTAAAGACAAAACCGGCGCCATTCAGATGCTCCTCTGGGATCGCAATATTCCCGGTGAATTCCGCGACAACCTGGTCACCGGAAAAACCGTCACGGTAACCGGGACTCTCAAGCTGTATAAGGGCGAACTCGAGATTATTCCCGAATCGAGCCACGCCATTCGTATTCACTGATTTCTCATCCGGAGGCTGTTATGAGCGCATTTTTTATTGTTTTGGCATCCACCTTGGTAGGCACCGTTCTTTCCTGCGTGCTCGCCTGCCTGCCCGGGCTGCACGTATACAACATCATGGGCCTGCTGGTTATGTTCATCTACCTGCTGGCCGACTACCAGATCATACTGCCCCCCGAGGCCTACCTCCCCTTCATGGCCGGCATGATTGTCGGCTGGTCGATGCTCAACACCATCCCCGCCGTACTCCTCGGTGCGCCCGACGAAAGCGCCATCTTCACCGTGCTCCCCGGCCAGAAATACCTGATGTTCGGGCGCGGCTTTGAGGGGACCATGATGACCGGCGTCGGCGGGCTGGCCGGCCTCTTCATCCTGATCTTCATCATGGCCCCGCTGGCCCCCATTCTCCTGCCCCTCCTGCAAAGCGTGTTGCGCCCCTATATGGGCGCCATCATTTGGGTCATTATCACCTTTATCATCATGTCCGAATGGCCCAAAGGAGGAAACACCGGGCCCGCCGGTTTCGCCAAATTTCTGGACGCCTGGAAGTCACTGGCGGCCGGCATTTTCACCTTTCTCCTGGCGGGATTCATGGGGTTCATTCTCCTCTATCGTTCACCCATCTCCACCGAAATGGCCTTTCAAAACATCATGCCGGCCTTTGTCGGACTCTTTGCCATTCCCTGGTGCCTGTTAAACATACTCAGCGCAGCCGATGTGCCGGAACAGCACATTGCCGATTCGCTCGATGTGGACGCCGCCACCATTCTGCGCAGTGCCGCATCCGGCGGACTCGGCGGAAGTTTCGCCGCCTTTTTCCCGGTCGTCACCGGCGGTGTCGGGGGTCTCTTGGCCGGCCACGCCACCGCCCAGCGCGATGAGCGGGTATTCATCATGTCGCAGGGCGTATCCAAACTGATTTACTACACCGGTGCCTTCATGTTTTTCTTTGTCCCCGGCCTTGGGCTGACCCGGGGCGGCGGGGCCTGGATTATGAAAGGCCTCTATACTCCGCAAACCTCCTATGACTACCTCATGATTCTCGGATCCATCGCCATTGCAGGCGGGATTTCCTACCTCATGATGGAACCGCTGACGCGGGGCGTCATTGTGTTGATCCGCAAATTCAATTACCGCCATATCTCCCTGATTGCCCTGGGCATCATTGTCCTGCTCGTTTTTCTGGTGACCTCCTGGATCGGCCTGTTCATCATGCTCGTCGGCACCGGCATCGGGCTTCTACCCGTTCTGTTCGCCTCGCGACGTCTGAATTGCCTCGGGATTCTGCTCCTGCCCATTGCCTGCAACATGTCGGGATTCGGTCCAACCATCGCCGCCTGGCTTCACCTGGTTTAAAGAAAGGATGTTCGCATGAAAGGTATCGCTCATTTTGCTTCCGGAGTAGCCGCTGCCACCTTCTTCCCCTGGACTTTGGCCGCGGCCCAGGAAGGCAATCCCATGTACTTCATCCTCGGTGGCGCCTTCGGCATCCTGCCCGACACCCTCGACTTCAAATTCTACCGCTTCTTTTACAAGCATGAGCTCTATATCGAGCCGGTACCCAACCAAACCACCCCGCAGGAAATTGCCGACCGGATAGCCGCCGGCGTCGCCCTCGCTATGGACAGAGAAAAAATGGTGCGCATCAAGCTCTCCACCATACGCCTCGGGGCCGACTACTGGCAGCAGTACACCGTGAAATTCGATGCCGAAAAACAGCAGGTTCTCGTAAAATTCGGGCCGGTCGTCAATACCGGCCAGGTCCCCGTCCCCGGCACCGAGCCCGAAAAAGGAGCCGTTGGCCGTGCCGCACTCCCCTGTCCCCTGCACATTACCTACGATGCTTCTTCCAACGTGGACATCTTCGACGGACCGACCTTCGGATTCAAAAAAGACGACAAGAACGGCATGACCTTCCACTTTCTGCCCTGGCACCGCGAATGGTCGCATGCCCTGACCATGGGCGTCTTTTTCGCCCTGCTTTTGCTGCCCTTCCTGGGTTGGCGGGCCGCCTTGGTCATCGTGGCCGCCTATTCCGCTCACGTGCTGGAAGACCAGCTCGGGTTCATGGGCTCCAACCTCTTCTTTCCCTTCACCAAAACCAGAGCACAGGGTATTCACATCATGCGCTCCGGCGATTCCCTGCCCAACTTCACCACGGTTTGGCTCAGTTGCCTGCTCATGTTCTGGAACATGTACCGATTCCAGGCCGCACCACTCCACGCCATGGGCTTTTTCCAGATTATCTTCTGGGGAGGGATCCTGCCTGTTGGATTCTTCTGGTTGGTGATGAAATGGCTCACCCGAAAAAACAAAGACGCCGGACACGAAACCATCGATACCAGTGAATGGGAAGAGTCCGTCTCCGTTTAAACGGCCGAATACCTCCGGATCCAGGCGTTTTTATGTGCCCCCCCCTAGCAGGCTGTCGGGCTTTGGCCCGCCATCCTGCCAGCTAACAACAGCGAATACGCTGTTGTGTTTGAATATTCAGGATAGGCCTCTATACTCAACGCAGAGCAGTAAACAAAAGGATATCGTATG